>JAJRQD010000202.1 GCA_024280435.1 archaeon
AATACCCTGTTCGATATAATCATTGGCTGACTTTAATTCCCCCTTGACCAGTGCATTTACTGAAGCAGCAGAATAATACCATAATTGAGCATAAGTATCCGGCTCTTTTGATTTATCATCAAGAAATGTCAATTCTCGCAGGTCTTCAAGAAATTCATCTGATTTCTCAGTATTACCCATTCGTGCATAGAAGTAACTGAACAGGGAATAGGTTGCCGGTTCTCTTAATTCTGCCTTTAGGCTTACCTCTTCTGCCCATGATAGCATTCTTAATGCATTAGATTGATCCTTATCATTAACATATGATTTAGATACAGTTAGCATGAATGCTATGGCAAATGAATAGTTCTCCAGTGTAACCATTGGCTCTAGTACATTCTCTATATATTCTCTACCCTCTTTGTGTAGACCCTGTCCTATGTATGATACACCAAGATTAGCTCCGACTGCTGTGAATCCTCTTAGATCATGTGCCTCTTTGAAATAGTTATATGCCAGTTTGAGACTATCCTCCCCTGTTTTCATATCCTTTTTCATAAAATATGATATACCATATAGATTGAAATAGTATCCTTTTTTCCATGGATCCTGTAGATTATCAATCCATGAATACATTACCTGCAATTCCTCACTCATCAGATTAGCTCTTCCTGTATGCATTGCAATTGATACTTTCAGAATATGTTCATAATATATCATATCTAGATAATGATCACCTAGTGGTTTTTTTAGCTTGTATTTGGATGAATTCTCAACAAGTTCATCTATTATCAGTTGTAATTTATCAAACTCTCTACCAAAAGTATATTCCAATCCTAGAGAGAAATTTGCCTCAAAATATAGTAGTACATCAATTAGTTCAAGATCTGCATCCAGATGAAATTCATCCAATACCTCTCTTGCCAATTCCTCAGCTTTTTCAAATTGATTTTTGTATGTATAAAGCCTTGATTCAAATACTTTTAGTGAATGGTCTCTAGAATATTTATCCTCCTTTCTTAATTCATGTAATTTCTTGTATTGAGCAGCTGTGAAGCATATTTTTCCAACCATATACAACCAGAGTGGAGAGGGGTTCTTGAAAACTGAAATTGTTTCCAATATTGCATTTAATAAAATCAGATAATCGTGCTCAGTATCATCCATTTTGTTATAAGTATAATAAAAGCTCTCCTTCTCATTTTCGGGTATCTTACCAAAAATTAACTTGAACTCATCCGGTATTATATCGGGTGATTGACTCATACAGTTATCTGTAATATAGTATTGAGATTTAATATTTTCTAATAATTTAATATAAAGTGGTTGTTTTTATGCCCGAAAATAATATTATATGAGTTTAGCAATTCTAGTATCAATTTATTTGAGTTTAGCAAATTTGTATCAATTCTATAAATTCAGGTAACAAATAAACATCCAACAGTTCTAATCCAATTCTATCAGATTAACTGTATAATCTTCATTATTTTTGATAAAATTATTTTTTGATTAACACAAAGCATGTGATCCAAAAAAGTTTGTCATATACACAATACATTTTCAAACCTTGTACCCTCATCTATTTCTATAACATATGCAATTCCACCTGATTTTACAATTGCATCAACTACATTATTTATTTTATCTTTTGGAGTATATGCAAACATACAGCCTCCACCACCAAATCCATTGATTTTTGCACCATATGCACCTGCATTGATAGCTGCTTCCACCATTTTATCGATCTTATCAATTGAAGTTTTGAAAATATCTCTTAATATATGATGCTGCTCATTAATCAGCTCACCAAGTTTTACTGGATCTATTATAGCTTCAGATAGTATTTTTTTTGCAGAAAGTGTGATCTCGTGATTTCTTAACATACCTAATAGGAAAGCTATTTCACTATTATCAAGATTTTCGGAGTATTGCACAAGATCATCTGTTTTTGCTTGAGATAGAACAAATCCAGGAATATTAATTTTCTCTATAATTTTATTTACTGTATTTTTAATTCTTTGGAGATTTCCCACAGTATCTTTGGCAAGCTGAGAATCTCCCAGTACAAATACTCCGATATCACCATCTAGTCTCTCGATTCTTGTTTCTGGATAGGGGTCTATGTAGAAGAACTTACCTGTTGCAGTGGCATAATGATCTTGCATTCCGCCAGGCTCTCCAAATTCCTCCACCTCTGCTAGATATGCATATTTAGCGATTGTTTCTCTGTCTAGTATTTTTCTCTGATCACTCATTCTGGTAAGAAAATTTATCCATGATACAACCAGTGCAGATGAGCTTGAGGTACCTGAATTTATGGGTATCTCACCTTTGACTGTACAATCAAAACCATTAGAAAATGTATAGCCGTTTCTTTGCAGTAGATTAACAGCAGATTTCAAATAATCTCTTTTTGAGCTGTACTTGATCTCTTTTTCCAGTTCAAACTCCATTTTGGTATCAATGTCTGGTAATTCTATTTGTATCTTATTATCCTCTCTGATATCACCTCTGATGTATATTCTGAGTGATATTGCAGCTGGGATAACTGGAAGGCCCAAGTAATCCTGATGTTCGCCGAAAAGCACTATTCTACCGGGAGAGCTGACTTCACACTGCAATGAAGCTAATATTTCATGATAGATCTTATAATCATTCTCACTGAATAATACAAAGCTGATCTCCTCTATACTGTCTGATTTATACTTGAGATGAAAATATGCATTTTTTAATAAAATTTCAGCAGCCTGCTCTATTGGAAATCTATAGATACCAGTTGATATTGATGGAAATGCAATTGTTTTGTAGTTTTTTGCCAAGTTTAATGTGTTGTTTATACATGATTTCAATAGATTTGCTTCATTATTATCTCCACCCTGCCATACAGGTCCTACAGTGTGTATAACTTTTTTAGCTGCTAATTTACCAGCTGTGGTGATCACTGCATTTCCAGTTGGAACAAAATCCATTTTATCAGACGCATCTATCAATTCTGGTCCTGCTGCTGATGCAATGGCACGTGCAACTCCTCCTCCATGAATTAATTGTGAATTTGCAGCATTGACAATCACATCCACCTTCTGTTCTGTTATATCTCCTCTTATAATAATCAATTTTTTTCCATTTACAGTTATCACTAATTTCTTTATAATTATAAAAATAAAAATATATTTGTGTAGTATTAGAGTTGAATTGATTTAATTTTTTGATAGAGCGATTTTCGTACCTAAATTATGTGAAATCAAGTATTAATAGCGGGTTTATTTTAAGAAATCCAATTTACAGCATAATAATCGGAAAAATAATACGATAATTATTTAGCAATTTTATGAGATTCGGTAAATCAATAGTATATATCTGACAATTTTTTCAGTGATATTTTACTTATTTATTAAGTTACTGATTTTTTGTAAAAAATTATAATTGTAAATATGCTGAATTCTTGATCATGAACATAAATTAAAGTGATATTTTATATATAAACTTACGAAACAAACTGAATTCGTGATTAAGAAATCGATCTTTTGATCACTTAAATTATAAAATCAATTAAGCTATATATACTATAGTAATATGCAAAATTCAGAATAATTTTCAATTTAGACCCGATTTAGCCTTATTTTAAAAAATCTATACCAAAACTATATAAAAAATAGGAGATATTATTATCAGATGAAAGATGCAGTAGTAATTGGTGCTGGAATTGCAGGTATGCAAGCAGCACTTGATCTGGCAGACCAGGGAATTAAAGTTCATCTAATTGAGAAATATCCATCAATAGGTGGTAGAATGAGCCAATTAGACAAAACATTCCCAACTCTTGACTGCTCAAGTTGTATTCTAACACCGAAAATGGTTGATTGTAGCCGTCATGAGAATATATCACTTTATACATATTCTGAAGTGGATAATATCTCTGGCGAAAAGGGAAATTTCACAATTACAATAAAACAGAAACCTAGATATGTGAATTCAGATACATGTACAGGTTGTGGAATATGTGTACAGAAATGCCCATACAAAGCTCCTAATAATTTTGATGAGAATATGGGTAAGCGAAAGGTGATATATTTTGAATTCCCACAGGCAATTCCACTTGTACCTGTGATTGATGCTCCAAATTGCCAGTATTTCAAAAATGGTAAATGCAAGGCTTGTCAAAAGAATTGCCCAGTAGAGGGATGTATTGATTTTGAACAGAAGGAGACTATGATTGAGATAAACGCAGGTACAATCATCTATGCCACGGGTTTTGATCTGTATGATCCAAAGAATGATTATGGCTATAATGAATATGAGGATGTGGTGACTTCACTTGAATTTGAACGATTGATGTCCTCCACAGGACCAAATAATGGTCATCTCAAACGCCCATCAAATGGTAAAGATCCAAAAAAGATTGGAATTATTCTTTGTGTTGGCTCTAGATCACAACTTGAGAATGAGAACTGGTATTGCAGTAGGTTCTGCTGTATGGCAGCTATCAAACAGGCAATAATAATCAAAGACCATTATCCAGAAACCGATGTATCCATCTATTATATGGATATTCGTGCATTTGGCAAGGGCTTCCAGGAATTCTATAATCGGGCAATTGAAGAATATGGTATTAATTTCATAAAAGGAAGAGTAGGTAAAGTTACAAATTCAGCAGGTACTGATGGTTCTCTACTCACATTACGATATGAGGATATAAAAAATTCAAGAATTATGGAGGAAGAGAGAGATCTGGTGATACTTGCAGTAGGTATAGAACCCAGAGAGGAACAGTTGATCTCTGATCTGAAAATACTTGATGATGGATTTATAGCACCAGAAGATGTATATCTTGACTCTGTGAATACATCTATACCGGGAATACTTGTATGTGGCACTGCAGAAGGACCAAAGGATATTCCTGACAGTGTGGTACAGGCATCTGCGGCTGCAATTAGAGCTGCAAATATATTGAGAGGTAAGAATTGAGATGAGTGAAGAAATAAGAGTAGGAGTTTATGTGTGCCATTGTGGTATTAATATAGGCTCGGTAATTGATGTACCAGGAGTGGTAGAGTATGCAAAAACACTTGATAATGTGGTTATGGCACGTGAGAATGTATTCACCTGTGCAGCACCTGGACAGGAGAGTATAATGAATGATATCAAGAATGAAGGTATCAACAGAGTGGTAGTTGCCGCATGTTCTCCAAAAATGCATGAAATTACATTTCAGAACGCAGCAGAGATGGCTGGATTGAACCGACATCTTGTGGAGATTGCAAATATCAGAGAACAATCAGCTTGGGTACATCCAAACGATCCGGTAAGTGCAACTAACAAAGCAAAGACACTGATCAGAATGGCAGTTACCAAGGTAAGATTGATGGAAGCAATTGAGAAAAAGACTGCTGCAGTTGTAGAGAGATTACTAGTGATTGGTGGTGGTGTCGCTGGAATAAGAGCTGCCATAGATGCAGCAGAGGGTGGAATAGATGTAACATTGATCGAGAAAAATCCCACTCTTGGTGGAAATGCAGCACTGATAGGGCATCTGGCACATGCAGATAAAAGTGGTGCAATGTCTGGTGATGAGCTGATTAAATCATTGATAAAAAGATTGAGATCAAATAATAAGATCACTGTCCACACAAATACCGAGATTACAGAGATGAAGGGTTCATTTGGTCAGTATCAGATAAAATTCATAAGTAAACCAAGATATGTGACAAAACAACCTGATAATCCAGAAAAAGCTGTGAATGCATGCCCAGAAACTGTTTCAAATGAGTATGAACATGGTTTGAATAAAAGGAAAGCATTCTTCAAGCCATTTGAATTTGCCTATCCAGATGAATACACAATTGACAGAGAATTGTGCAGAGCTACCTGTAATGAATGTGTAAAGGCAGTTGGTAATATTGATCTCAATGCTAAACCAGTCGAATTCTCAGATGAATTTGGTACTATTATTGTAACTATCGGTTTCTCACCCTATGAACCAAGAGAAGGAGAATTTGGATATATGAAGAATTCAAAGGTAGTTACACTATCACAACTGGAGAGATTGATCAATTCTGATAAGGTGAACCTAGAAACTTTGGTGGATAATCCAAAAAATATAGTATTCATCTCCTGTGTTGGCTCAATGCAAGACGCAAGTGTAGAGGGGGCAAATACTTTCTGCTCAAGAATGTGCTGTTCGTCATCTTTCAAGAATATGATTATTCTCAAGGATAAATATCCAGATGCCAATCTATTCTATGTGTATCGTGATATCAGAACATACGCACGATGTGATGAGAGATTATATGAAGAGGCCAGTAATAAACGTGTAATCTATCTAAGATATGATCCTGATAGACTTCCCGTAGTATATGCAAATGGTTCCTTAGAAGTGAGAACTTATGATAATCTCATAGGTGAGGATCTGATAATACCTGCTGATCTTATAGTACTGGCCAATGGAATGGTACCCTCAAAAGGATATAACAGGATATCGGAGATGTTAAAATTACCATGCTCTTCTGAGGGCTGGATACAGGAATCACATGCAAAATTACGTCCGGTTGAATTGGCATCACCGGGAATATATGTGGGAGGAGCTGCTCAAGCACCAAAAGATATTGTTGAGTCAATGGTATCTGCAAGTGCAGCTGCTTCCAAAGCATCCATACCTATTATTCAGGGAGAGGTTATACTGGAACCACTCACCTCTTGGGTAAATGAGGATGTATGTGGTGCATGTGGAATCTGTATCTCTACATGTGCCTATGATGCTATCTCCAGAATAGATCTGGAAGATGGAAGACAGGTTGCCAATGTCAACTCTGCATTATGTGCTGGCTGTGGTAACTGTTCTGGAGCATGTCCAACAGGAGCAATGCAACAGAGAGGGTTCATGGACAAACAATTGTTTGCAATGATCAGCGAGGTGGTAAAATGACTGTGGAATTATATGTAAGAAAAGAGAGTGAATGGGAACCCAAAGTTCTCATGTTTGCCTGTAATTGGTGTTCCTATGCAGGATTGGATCTTGCAGGCACATCTAGATTGAGATATCCAATCAATGTAACTGTGATAAAAACTATGTGCAGTGGGCGTGTAGAGCCAACAATGGTGATGAAGGCATTCAAAGAGGGTGTTGATGGAGTCATCATATCAATGTGTAATCCAGGTGATTGCCACTATCAGGATGGAAATTACAAGACAATGCGAAGATTTGCACTGTTCAGAGAGATGATGGACTCATTTGGAATAGAGCAGGATAGATTGCAAATTGTGGGAATATCTGCATCAGAGGCTAGAAAAGCTGTACAAGTAATCGGTGACTTTGTCAATAGAATGTTTGAACTTGGTCCATTCAAGGAGGATGAAAAATGAAGCCCAAAGTCGGATTCTACTGGATGGGTACTTGTGGAGGCTGTGAGGAATCTGTTGTGGACCTTGCAGAACGTATTCTTGATGTGGTTGCAGCAGTGGATATAATATTCTGGCCAGTTGCAATGGACTTCAAATTAGAAGATGTTGAGGCGATGGCAGATGGCTCAATCGCAGTTGCCATAATCAATGGATCTGTGAAAACATCACATGATGAGTATGTGGCAAAAATGTTGCGTAAAAAAGCAGGATTGGTAATTGCATACGGATCCTGTGCACATCTAGGTGGTATTCCAGGTTTAGCCAATTTTCACTCCATAGATGCAATATTTGACAGAGTATACAAGGAGGTGCCTACTGTTTACAATGATAAGGGGATTGTACCGCAATTAAGAACTGAGATAGATGGCATGATACTAGAGCTACCTACTATCAATAATACAGTTCAGAAACTAGATGATATAGTTAGTGTGGATTATTATATTCCAGGTTGTGCACCAAATCCAGATCTATTGATGGCTGGAATACAGGCAATACTGAGTGGTAATTTACCACCTGTGGGTTCAGTACTCTCTCCCAACAGGAATATGTGTGATTCATGCCCCAAGGAGAGGAAAGAGGAGAAGATCATGGTCAAGGAATTCAAGAGATATTATGAGATAATTCCAGATGAGGATCAATGCCTATTAGAACAGGGATTGATGTGTCTGGGCCCTGTGACACGTATTGGCTGTGGAGAACTCTGTATGAAGGCAAATATGCCATGTAGAGGATGTTATGGACCCACAGATCAGATTGAGGATATGGGTACAAAATATGCATCTGCATTGGCAACTATCTGGTATGAGACCAACGAGGAGGATATAGACAGAATTGTCAGATCCATACCTAATTTTGCAAGTATAGCCTATATGTTCAGCTTACCTGCAAGTATTATGAAAAGAAAGAGAATAAAATCGGAGGTAGATTTTAAATGAAAAATATGATAACAATAGATCCAGTGACAAGATTAGAGGGTCATGGTAAGATATCTATCCATCTGAATGAGGAGGGAGAGGTGAATGCTGCATATTTCCAGGTACCAGAGCTACGTGGATTTGAGAAATTTATAGAAGGCATGCCTGTGGAGGAGATGCCAAGGGTAACACAGCGAATATGTGGAGTATGTCCAACCGCACATCACATGGCTGCAACCAGGGCATTAGATGATCTTTGGAAAGTAGAACCACCATCTGCTGCACATAAGATAAGAGAATTCATCTATAATTCATTCCTGCATGAGGATCATACACTTCATTTCTATTTTCTGGGTGGCCCTGACTTTGTAGTCGGACCGGATGCACCGAAAGCGGAGAGAAATATACTCGGGGTGATACAGGCTGCGGGAATAGAGGCTGGTAAGAAGGTAATTGGAATGCGAAAGGAGATCAGAGAGATTATGACTGAGATCACTGGAAAGGTGATCCATCCCGTATTTGGATTACCCGGTGGAATATCCAAGGCACTTAACAAGGATATACAGGATAGGGCAATAAAAGCATCTGAGAGAGCAATTGAATTTGCACAGTGGACCATAGGCTTATTTGATAAGATAGTACTTGGGAATGAGGAATATGTTAAACTTATCACAGGCGATATTTACAGAAATGAGACATACTATATGGGAATGGTGGATAAGAATGACAAGGTAAATTTCTATCGTGGTGATATCAAGATTGTGGATCCAAATGGTAAGGAATATGCTAAATTTGATGTGCACAAATATACAGACTACATTGCAGAACATGTTGAGCCATGGACATACGTCAGGCAGACATATCTCAAACCAATTGGTTGGAAGGGATTTGTGGATGGACCTGATTCTGGAATATATCGTGTCAATCCTCTTGCCAGATTGAATGTGGCAGGTGGTATGGCCACACCACTCGCACAAAAAGAATATGAACGATTATACTCCACACTCGGTGGAAAACCAGTACATGCAACTCTTGCATGGCACTGGGCAAGATTGGTGGAATTGCTTTATGCAGGTGAGAGAATGCTAGAGCTTGCATCAGATCCAGAATTTGTTGATAGCAATGTAAGAACATTACCAGATAAACTAACAGAGGAATCCAGAGGTATTGGCGTGGTTGAGGCTCCAAGAGGTACACTCATACATGATTACACCACGGATGAGAATGCAGTGATAAAACATGCCAATTTGATTGTGGCGACACAGCAGAATGCAGCACCGATAAATATGGGAATTGGACAGGCAGCAAGAGGTTTGATACAAAAAGGAGTACCTGTGACTGATGGTCTACTGAATAAAGTAGAGATGGCATTTCGTGCCTATGATCCATGCTTTGCATGTGCAACTCATACACTTCCGGGTCAACTGCCACTCAATTTGGAAATATATGATCACAGAGATAAGTTATTACAGAAGGTTAATATGGCAAATTATGATCGTATTGATACTATTGATAGTAGAATACAGGAGGAGATAAAATGACAATCACAGTGGGAGATTCTCTTATTCCAACATTAAAAGAATATGGAGTGAATGATATTGATAGTTGCTACAATTGTGGTGGCTGTACTGCGGTTTGTAATCTATCTGGAGAGGAAGCCATGTTTCCAAGAAGAGTTATCAGATTAGTACAGTTGGGTGCTGTGGACAGATTAAAACAGGATTCACAGGCTTGGAACTGTTTCTACTGTGGAGAGTGCTCTACCAGCTGTCCAAGAGGAGCTGAACCTGCAGAGCTGATGATGGGTATCAGAAGATATCTCACTGCAAGCTATGACAGAACTGGCAGATCCAAGAGATTATATACCTCCACAAGGGCATCAATGATCTCAGCAATGATATGGTTTGTACTGCCAATATTCATGATGATAGGTATACATGTATTCAAAGATATAGGATTTCTTGCAAATTATAATATTGATATTATCACCACAGAGGTTGCACTGAATAGATTTGCACCGGTAGAGCTGATAAATATCGTGGCACATCTCTACGGTATTTTTCTAGGTATATTTATGATAATGTCAATGTTGACTATGTGGAGCAATGTGATGTCAGACCCTTCAATTGAGGGTAAGATAACTATTGGGGATTATATCTCCACTGCTTTCTCAATGGCATTCGATATACTTACAATCAAGAAATGGTCTGAATGTGATAGCGATCAGAGAGCAAGAAAGAGAAAACATTGGATATTATTAATATCCTATCTTGGAATGTTTGTGATAATAGTGGGCTTTCTCACCTGGTTTCAGACTGATAATATATATGGTATTGAAAATCCACAGCGTTGGTTGCCATATCTGTTCACAATTGGTTTACTCTATGGATCAATAGAACCAATACTGAAGAGAAGAAAACAGAGCAATGAACAGATGCACAAATTCTCACATCATACAGATTGGATGCTTCCATTATCAATAATGATGGTATCTATCACTGGAATACTTGTTCACATCGGAAGATATGCACCAATATGGTTTGGAATTGGAATTGCCACAGCTGCATGGTTTGTATATGTCATATACGTAATCCATCTTGGATTCACCTCTTTAATGCTTTCAACTGAGGTTGGCATTGGAAAGTGGGCACATATATTTTTGAGACCTCTGGGTATGTATCTTGAGGGAGTAAAACAACGAGTAGTAAACAAAAAATAAATTTAGCTTTATATTATCATCAAATGTTTAAAATATATGTTTTCAAGAGCTATGATTGATTTAATACTATAATTCGTCTTCTGACAACAACAGTATTGTAGATAAAAATGATTTCAATTATTTATTAGATGCATTTTTATTTACAAAAAACAGATCATTGACTATTAAATTCAACAACATTTCTATTGATAATCTAAATTCAAATAAATAATTATATTTATTTGTTAAAGGTCAAATTTAAGTGAGATTTAACTATTTTAACTCATAAATATTAATAATATAATACTGTACTGATTGTTTAATGAGTATTCAAGTTCTAGGATGTGGTAATATATTAAAAGGAGATGATGGTTTCGGAGTTGCAGTAGTAGAGTACCTTGAAGATAAATATAAATCATCTGATGATATACTTATTGTGGATGCTGGATTGGCATGTGGGGAATGGATCACTCCACTGATAGAGGATGAAGATAGACCAGATAGGATAATTATGATAGATGTACTTGATATGGATTTAAATCCAGGTGACATAAAAGTATTGAGACCCAGTGATCTTAATTTTCAGAAAAAAAATTTATCATCACATTTCTTCCCTGAGAAGGAAATATTTGATCTGTTAGAAGAAGCAGGAGTTGAGATAATCTTTGTATCTGCACAGTTGAAAATAATACCTAGAGACCTATCAATGAATATCTCAGATGAGTTGATTAAAATAGTACCAGAGGCTGCCAGAATTGTTGCAGAATTAACTGGTATGGTTGAAAGATAAAATACAGGTTATTTGGTTAACAATGATTTTTATTTGAAAACAATGATTGATTCTGCTAGAATTGAACTCTCTAATGAATTTTCAATCTGTGATCATGTTTATACTGTTCAGTACAAAATCAGCTCCTTCGATTATTCTAGTCAATCTAGAGCATTCTGGACACATAAATGATAATACACCCATATTGTGTTCATCATTAATTGTTGCAATAGGACCCGTATATCCACAGCTTTCACATTGTACCAGTCCTTTCTTCTCTACTAGAATAAGTTCAGATCCTTATAGAATTGTATCTGTGATCAAGGACTGATAACAAAATTTCACCTGATCAAAGATTAGAAATGAGAACTCACCAATCTCCACCTCCACAGAAATCACCTTGCTAGCTCCATTCTCTGTGACAGTTTCCAATATACTGTTTACCAGCATATTTGTGATTGCAAATTCATGGATTTAACATCACCTCTCTTTTTCCTTGAAATCTTGCCACAATTTAATTATTGCCTTAGCCTCCTCTTCTGGAATTACTCTAATCGCGTAATTATTATTTGTGATCACATAATCACCGATTTTCACATCCACAATGGATATATCCACTTGAAATGTCTCTCCCTTTCCAGCATCACATAATGCCATATTATCGTTGACAGATAATATTCTCACAGGAATAGTAATACACATTCGATATTGATATTGAATAGATAGTTTTTGAAGATTTGTCCATGAAATATGGAATAATTATTCTCTTCAATCTATATTTGTGCAATAAATAATTAATAGACATTTAGCTAAAATCAATTGTTTACCTATGGCCTAGGATGCAAGTTTCAAAAATATGCTCAAACAATTACTTGCTGTATTTGGTATATCTGTGATAACAGAGACGGATATTCCCACATCAAATCAGAGAATTGATTTTGTGATCACCAATAATGATAAGGCTGGTTCTTTATTTAACTATGCAAAAAAACTAATAATAGGTGAATTCAAGAGTGAGAATGATAAATTGCATATTGGTGATCTATTGATGCTGATAAGCAAAGCATTCAACTATATTGCATTGACATATGGCTATGGTGGTAAAAAGAGTGAATTGGATAGTATCGAACTATCAAATGCATCTGTAATTCTTTTTCTTGGTGGAAAAAAGAAAGCATCTAAATTTTCTACTCTTGATTTAGAAATGAAGGAATTAGAAAAGGGAGTGTATGAGATCATTAATGGATTGATACATGTTATCATCGTAGAGATCGATTATGTGGAGTTATCTGATCAATTCATTCCACTGAAGATATTTGCAAACGAACAAATTAGGAAAAAAACAATGGCAGAAGCAATAGAGAATGACAATATCTTTATTAAATCTGTTGCATATTTTCTTTACAAGGAAGAGTTGTTAGCATTGGCAAAAGCAAAAGGAAAATCTATCACACCAGTATCATTAAGCATTAGAAGTGCAGTTCAGACAATTGGTCTATCCAAGGTGATTGAGGAAGTTGGTCTATCCAAGGTGATTGAGGAGGTTGGTCTATCCAAGGTGATTGAGGAAGTTGGTCTATCCAAGGTAATTGAGGAGGTTGGTCTATCCAAGGTAATTGAGGAGGTTGGTCTATCCAAGGTAATTGAGGAGGTTAGTATGGAGGAATTATTTAGTATTTTGAGCCAAGAACAATTGGATAAGTTAATTGAAATGCGTGAGAAACAAAATAAATAGGTGCGGAAAGAGATTTATGATCTACACTCATATTTGAAATTAACAAGTAATATTAAATTAAATATTCTTGATTATTGAAACTTACTTTTATATTATAAGATAATAAATTAGCTATGAGAAATAATACCAGTTATTTTTTCTACTATTCACTTCCTAGATATACAATGTCTTTGATGCAGAATGCTGTAAATTTCAGTATTTTCTATATCTACAGAAATCTATTCTTACTTGGAGATATTGAGACTGGATTGGGTATTTTTATTGGAAGAATTGTTATTGGAATAGCCAGTCTATTATTTGGATATATGTCTGATAAGACTAATCATGGAATTATTGGTAGGAGAAAAACTTATGTGGGAATAGGAATGCCCTTGTTGATATTCTCGTTCTTTTTGATGTTTAATCCATATTTATTCCTCAAGGATACCACATATCTATTTACATGGTTTCTCATCACAGTGATATTGTTCAATCTATTCTATGGATTGATTGTAATTCCATATCAGGCATGGATGATGGAGATAACTGAGAAGACAGAAGATAGGATGGTTGTTTCCTCGATACAGCAGATAATGAATACAGTTGGCTCTTTCACAGGTATTGCATTCGCATTGATAATGATTGCATTACTAGAGGATAGTTTGATCAATCCATCATTCATCATTGCATTTCTTGCAATTGGAATTTCTGGTTTAGTACTGATGTTACCATCATTATTCAAAGTTGAGGATATTGATAAGAATAATAATAGAACATCTATTCTTAGTGATATGCAGATTATTATATCCAACAGAAATTATCTATGGTGGCTTATCTCTCTTGCCTTCTCTATGATTGGTGTATTTTTACTATTAACAGTACTCTTGGATATAATTCAACTGGTATTTCATGTGACAAACAGTACACAGCAGGCATATTTTGCAATTAGTTTCTTCATAGGTAGTATAATCAGCTACATATTCTGGACAAGAATTACTGTGAAGAGAGGTAAAATCACTGCAATAATTGGTTCATATTTATTATCTGCTATTACTCTACCATTTATCAATATTATAAATTATCTTGGAGTTGGTAATTTTATATTTGGATATTTATTCGGTTTTATTGTTGGAATATCACTTGGAGTATATTATGTATTTATCTATACTATAATTGCTGATTTCAGTGATAAGGATGAACAACAGACAGGTGTGAACAGATCAGGTTCATTCACTGGTATTTCACTTGCTTTCACCAATATATTCCAGGCAATTGGTGGACTTATAGCAGGATTACTTGCCAGTAATAGATTTATAATCAATTTGGAGCATACAACTCTGATAACCTCGTTTTTCCTGCTAGTATCAATCATATTTATCAAAAAATCTGAATTAAAGAATATGTGAGTTGCTGTGGCTCTTCACACAAATACAGGGCACATTCCAGACTGATACCTATTGTGAATAATGAGCTTTCTCAGCTTGATAAATGATATTGTTATATCATAGAATATTTTCTATAAAAATAATTTATCAATGAGTAAGTTACTTTATTTTTTATAATTTAAATTGTCTAATATTACTATATCCACATTTAGCAATACTGATTTATTTATGTGAATTGTATCAAGAGACTAAGAGCCCCACATTTAAAAAATACTATAATTTAAATCAGATTTTTTACTTTATCTAAACTATTAATAAATAAGTAATGTAAAAATAATTATAGATTGATCAATATGGCATCTCAGATATTATCCAAAGAAACTAAAATAATTGATTTGATCAAAGAGTATCCATTCTTAATAGATACATTGATTGAATTTGATTCCAAACTAAAATTACTGAAGAACCCAATAATCAAAAGAACTCTTGGTAAAAGAGCCACTCTGGTAGATGTATCGAAAACAGCTGATATAAGTTTCAGCAGACTTGTGGATCATATTGTGGAGAGTATTGAGAAAAATGCAGATAAACAGGTAACTCTTGATGGACTACATTCAAGAGATGCAAAGAAGGCAATACTTAGATCTATTGTACTTGATCTTCATTCAGGAAAAGATGTGGAGGAACTAAGAACTAAGTTCAATGAGACCTTGGGTGATGTGGATGCAACAGAGATTGCCGAGATGGAACAATCTTTGATAGATACAGGTGATCTGACAAGTGAGCAGATAACAAAACTATGTGATATACATGTGGGCGTATTTGATGATTCATTGTCTAAACAACTGAGTATAGATACTGTACCCGGACATCCATTGCACACATATAAACAGGAGAATGAGATTGCAAATTCAATACTAAAGAGGTTGAGAAAAAATCCAGATCAAAAAACACTTGATGAGCTGAAAGAGATAGAGATACATTATCTTAGATTACAGAATCAGATGTTCCCAGTGCTTGAAAAAGCAGGATTCACAGCACCAACACAGGTAATGTGGGCAAAACAGGATGAGATCAGAGCTCTATTCAAGAAAGGAATGGATGCAATCAATGAAATTATAATTGAGGTCGAGGAGATGATATACAAGGAGGAAAAAATACTGTTCCCAACTGCCTATGATCTTCTATCAACTGAGGATTGGGATAAAGTTGGATACGGAGAGGATGAGATAGGATTTTCATGGATAGAGCCAGTAAAACCACTGATGCTTGGAATGGTGGATGCAGTGCAACATGAAGAGAAAACAGATCCAATAAGTTCTGAATTACTTGATATGAGAACAGGTAAATTAACTCTAGAACAGCTTAATATGATGCTAACTATTCTACCTGTTGAGACCAGCTTTATTGATGAGAATGATGAGGTACGATACTATTCAGATCATAAACATAGAATTTTCCCAAGATCTCCTGGAGCAATTGGAAGGAAAGTACAGAATTGCCATCCACAAAAATCAGTCAGCACTGTGAACCGGATTCTAGAGAGCTTCAAGAATGGGACAAAAGATGTAGCTGAATTCTGGATACCATTTATTGGCAAGATGATACACATCAGATATTTTGCAGTGAGAGATGAAGAGGGTAACTATAAGGGAACAATCGAGGTAACACAGGATATCACTGATATTCAGAAACTCAAAGGTGAACAGCGATTACTATCCTGGGATATTGATAATCCACAGATTACAAACTAATAATTAATATCTACAATCTATTTTAACTTAGTCTTTTGATTTAGCTCCAAAATTTGTTAAGCATGGATAATTGTAATAAATGCTATATACCCAATATAATACTTACTGAATTTTTATACCTTCAATGGAGACAATTTGGGGCAAGAATTGCAATTAAAAGCAGTTATAAACTCACACTTAATAGTGCTTAATTTGGATAATAATTCTATTTTTAGTGCAGGAGAATATAAAATTAAATTTCCAAAATTATCTCTTGCAGATGCAATTCTGATCACACTTAGTAAAAAGGTATCTTCAATTATTTTAACCACTGAAAAACTAATCACTGAAATTAAAAAAGTAAATGCAATAAAATTGAATTACTAATGGAAGCCTTATTGATTTTTTTTTTACATTTCCATTGATTATGTGTGTAATTTAAAATTGTTAGTGTAATTTAAAATTGTTAGTATAATCCGATTACCATTCTCTCAGCTATATTCATAAAGTTGAGTTTAATTTATCCATATATTTTTTGGCGTATGCAATTCTTTGTTTAATAGGAGGATGTGAGTAATAAAATAGAATTTCAAGTGAAGATGGATCTGGATAGCTAAGAGAAGTTTTGGATAATCTTGTGAATGCAGATTCGTATATTTTTATATCTTTCAGATGTTTCAGTGCAGTAAGGTCTGCGGCTTTTTCTCTACTTCTGGAATGCCAATTGTATGCTATACCAATAAATTCCTGAATAATCATAAAAGAGGTGAAGAAAAATATAATACTTGCAGGATTAGAAAATTTGTTATAATTGAATGTTTGGACTGCCCATTCAGATAGTAGACTGATCATATAGAAAGTAAATAGAGTAAGTATTCCTGAAAATAAAAGTCCTCTGTATATATCTTTGCTCTTCTGATGACCTATTTCATGACACATAACAACTTCGATCTCATCTTCTCTGAATTCTTTGACTAGTGTGTCTCCAAGCACTATTCTTAATGATGAACCAAATCCCATCACAGCTGCATTTACTTTTTTGGTTGCATCAGATAATTTCCAGAGATATATATCTTTGTAGTTTATATTCATATCATTAGCTAATTTCTCCATTCTGTCTCTCAATGGACCTTCTGGAAAAGATTCTAGTTTGAAAAATAATGGCATTATCAATACAGGCATTATAAATTGCAACACAGACATAAATACTAGATATCCAATGAATGCATAGAACCACCACAGAACAAATTCATCAATTAACTTGTATGTACCAATCATAATTGGTATTCCTATTATCATAAATATCAACCATCCTTTTAACTGTCTCTTTATCCATTTGCTATTGGTTAAGGTTGAGAATTCATATTTCCTCTCAATACTCTCACTTTTATAGCTGGAAAAAAGACCAAATAGAAATATTATAGTAATCACAGTTACTGTATGTAATATTACTCCTAATACAGTGTATGTATTATCAAGTTGAAATATTACTGAAATAAAATTACCTGCATTAAATACAACTAACAAAATCATAAAAATAATTGATGTGAAAGTTGATATTAATTTATTTCTCAGTTTCTCATCATGATATTCTCGGGTTCTTGGATCAATTTGCTTAAGATATTCATCATATGTGAGATATGGTAACTCAGAATTTTCTAATTCCATATCTTATGTATTATGAATTCAATTAAAAAGGTTACATTTTTTATTTTATAACTGTCCCAAAAATTAAAATGGAGACGTGCAAAAATAATAAACAATAATTATTGGTTATGTCAGTTGATGATTTATTTTTATTGAAAAAGTAGTATTAAATTCATGTTTCAAATACTGAAATTCAAATATTATCAAAGAAAATATTCTAATATTCATTGATATCTATATCCCAAAATTGAATTTTTGATCCATTAAATATACAATAGATAGAAAATAACTAGTAAAAAGTTTTTATTGAATTATTCAAGCAGTTTTCTCAGTCTTTTTTTATCCTCTTCAGATAGATTTTTGACTATCTCCTCAGTACCAATCTCTTTTAGGACTTCCTCTGTACCAATCTCCCTCAGTACCTCCTCTGTACCAATCTCCCTCAGTACCTCCTCTGTACCAATCTCTTGCAATAATTCACTCTTTCCAAGTGCTTCTATCGCCAATTTACGATTTCTCTTTATCCTATCCAGTTCAAATTTCTCTGCCTGTGCCAATTCAATCATCTCTTCATACTTATTCA
>JAJRQD010000203.1 GCA_024280435.1 archaeon
ATACGCAACTAGAAATCTGAACAAAGCTGTTCAGATTTCCATATTAAACTAATACTCAAATAAATTGGATTAAAATAGCGGAGCTCAGGACATGCCATTAAGTATGATTTTAAAACTTAACGCGTTATTTTATCACATATCTTCCAAATCTAACAAAAATTAGATGTTCTGGTTGATTATTCGAAACCGAAGCCTGGAAATGCCCATTAAGAGTAAAGGCATTGAAAAGAAAATCTCAATTATATGAATTCAATTGAGGAATAGATTAAAAATTAATAATAACATATATTTACAAACGAATTCTGTTGTAATTAAATATGAATGATATATATAAAGTAATTGAGAATAAAAAATACAAAATAATTCTCCAAACATTAACAGTTATGGTAATAATAGTGTATTTATTAAGTTTTTTTATTTTTCAGATAGAAATTCAAAAATTAATTGTCATAACGATTTTAATGTTAGTAGGACTTGATATACAATATTTAATTATTACTGTAAATCGAGTTAAAATTCTAATAGTACCAAATCGAATGAAGATTATTTATTTAAGGGCTACAATGTTTATAATTGATGGACTTATTGTTATAGTTCCAATATTAGTGTTTGATTCAATTCAAACTTTTTATTTAACTTGTTATGTAATAATGATCTTTCTACAACCAAAAATATTTTTATATCTAATTAATGAGTATAAATTACCAGATCACTTTTTTGATCCAATTTACTTCATACAAATAGAACAATAATTTCAATTATGTCTAAATTTTGTAGATACTAGGGGAAAATTCTGTTGACATCAGACATAAACCTGACTTGTGAAAATTTTTGCATTAAGTAAGTTGATAAGTATTGTGAACTAAAGAATATGTATTTTTTAGAATATCTACTCCATTCTTGAGAGAAATACATATATCAATTGTATGTATAAAAAATTCAAGTTTGGAAATGCACAGTAGTATTAAGATGAGCAACAAATCAAGTTATGTCTAAATCCATGATGATATGAATTTCACTGAAATAATATAGTTTGTGAGCATTAATTTTTGAATAATAGAATCAGAAAATACAATAAAAATGATAAATAAACACAATATTATCCGATAAAGTCTCAATTTTTTTGCAAAAAATTAAAATAAGCTATTAGATCTTTGAAAATTGATGATGTTAAGGAAGAAAAATACATTATTTATACTAATTATATTGTTATCATCAATGTTAATTAGTCCTCAAATTCCGATAAATGTAAGGAATATGAATGAACGCTTCAACAACAATACTGATATTGGTATTGTAGCTGATTTAACTGATGAAGTAATTAAAATTGGAGTTGATGAATATCTCTCTTCAATAAATGGAATTAGAAATATTAAATATTTAGATTTTAATGATTTCAATACATTTGAAGGTATTTTAATTATCTATGGTCATGGTGATTCTAGTGGAATTAAATTATCAGAAAACAATTTATATTCTTGGAATAATTTTGCTCCAAAATTAATGCAATCAAACTCAGAAAAAATAATACTTGTGTCTTGTTTTGGTTCCTCTATATACTCAATAATTGGTGAAACTGACAAAGTTATTGCATGGGAAGGTTATCAAGATAGTACATTATTAAGCAATGCTGCTGCATTTCTAACAATGGATCTTCTTGGAGAAATGACTAAACCTATTTTTATAAGTGCGATACAAAAAGCTATATCTCGAATGATGGGAATATTAAATGGAGAAATTACTCCAGACT
The DNA here is from genome assembly GCA_024280435.1 of archaeon. Classification (GTDB taxonomy): domain Archaea; phylum Asgardarchaeota; class Heimdallarchaeia; order Heimdallarchaeales; family Kariarchaeaceae; genus JAJRQD01. Next base: position 1,751 of record JAJRQD010000203.1, read on the forward strand.
TTTTATGGGCAAGATATAGAAGAGAAAATACTGGTAGTTGGGCAACAACTGCAAGAATTTTCTGGGTTTCTATGTCTCAAGATACAGGTGATGATTATGCATTATCCACAAATGCAATGATAGGCTTTATTGCTTTACTGAGAAATGCAGCACTTCTGAGTCCTGCTGTGGCTGCTGCATTAGCAGCAGCTTTTCTAGTTAATATGATTTTTATGGTAGCATCATCTTATAACCGTATAAATCATGATTATTTGTTTGGAGCACAAGGATATAAATATTTAGTAACTCTAAAATTTGTCTATGATCTTGGGGATGATAATTATCGATTGAATGGAAGAATATACATTCCTATAATCGGTACCATCCTAGGTACAGGCTTATATTTTGGAATTGGACACGTTTCTACCTCTTGGACTTATTTTGCTGCATAAATTAATGAATAATTAGGAGAATAAAATGTTAAATATTAATAAAAGGAAAATCTTCTTTTTTATCCTAACTATTTTAATAATTGCTGCAATTAATATTTTACCAGATAATTTTCTACAAGGAGATAATGAATTTTACAGTTATGATCCTGAAAATGAAGAAGTATCTTTCATTACAAAGGTTGAAAGGGAATATATTTATGGATCACTTATTTTCATTCATGAAGAAACTACATACTTGGGTTCCATTGAAGGTACAGTGAGTGATCAATATTATGAAATTAAATTGATTATTTTAAATTTAAAAAATAATATTTCTAGTAAAATCGATATTCAATCGATTAATATTCCTGATGGATCTTCCATTACAGTCCATGGTTTATCATTGATATATAGCATTGATAATAAACCTATATTTACAACTATTCTTACTCAAGGTGAAAACCCAAATCACTCTTATTTTCTTGTACAATTTGATTTCAGTGGAAATGTATTAGCAAATACAGAAGTAATTATAAATAAGCAGTCATCATTAAATATTGAATATTTGAGTATAAAAGATTTAACTCGAGTAAATTCAACATCTTATTATTTTATTATTTCTCTTGATATTTTTGAAATTATATCTTCAGAAGGGAATTATATTGTTTTGTACAATCAAAATTCAAATTCATCATTTATTTATCCTCTTGAGAAGAATATAAGATCTATTGTTTATCTGAAACAAATTGGACACCAACCAATAATTTATACTAGTTCAATAGATGAATATAATCTTCAATCAAGATCATTAAATGGAACATTATTGAAAAAATCAATTATTGATATGTCGTTTATAAGAGTAAATACTGGATTGCAAGGTAAATTATTAATAGGAAATTATATTAATAGAATTAACATCGATATCATCAATGTATTTATTTTCTTTTTCATATCTATTCCTCTTAGCATAATTTTGTGGAAATTCACTAGGAGACTTATACAGATTCCGGTAGACAATGCAACAAGTACAGAGAATGAATTTTCAATTTATTGTAATAAATGTGGGATTAAAACAAATAATGTAAATTATTGTATAAATTGTGGTGCAGATATTGATTATGGATAATTCTTAACCCATTATTGTGAAGAATACAACATCACGTTTTTCAGATGGGGAAACTCTAATACAACTCATAGATTCATAAATACCATGGAAATGAAAATATATGAGGTAAGTGATATTTCTAAAATATTTGAGAATGAAGAATTTGGTTATCATGAGATTACTAAAGAAAGGCTAGAAAACGGCTAGAAAATTAAAACCTGTTTAAAAGACTTACAAGGGTTTTGGAACAGTTAAATGAATTCAAGCCACAATTTGACAATCTTATACATTCAGTAATTCTTTGAGTTAAACATTAATTGATTGTTATTCAGTGTCAAATGCAGGAATATTGCTAGGTGTCTGTTCTACAACAATTCGAAGATGGGATAAAATGGGGTTTATAAAATGTATTAGAACCGTCGGAGGTC
>JAJRQD010000204.1 GCA_024280435.1 archaeon
ATGATATGATAGAGATCTGCTCTGCATCTTCTCAAACAGATCATATGTCACATCTGTTGTTATACGATGGGCCAGTACCTCATTCAGAAAACTGGATATGAAGAATAGCAGTACCTGGAATACAGCAATTGGGATAAGTATGATCAGTACAAGCCATACCTCAGAGAAGCCACCACCCGATAATAGTATATTCACAATATCAGCTGAGATGAACATTGGATACATATAAAATAGTGGCTCAACCAATGCAGTGAAATAAATAATTGCAGTCATCACAGGGTGTTTCATCATATAATCAAATATCCACCGAAGATATCGCATAAAGTAATGTATTTTTTCCTATTTTTAAAACTAGGTGAAGTGTACACCTGTTAATAGATAAAGTGTTGAAAGATAAAGTGTTGACAGATAAAGTGAGCTAATTTCATTATATTATAAATGAACACGGAGATGTAAAAATTTTTCAGATACTTGAGTTTTCCCTATTTTTCTCTATTTTTCCCTATTTGCAGCTATAAAATCAGATTGCAAAAAATTCTCTGTATAAATTGTGGCATAGAATGCAAGTATCATCTCAACCAATAAAATTAATATGGCGTTTCCAAGATGTGCCACCACAATCAGTTCATCAAGTAAATTAAGCACTGTGAATGCACCAAATAATCCTTGAGTAATGAATAAAAACAGCCCCATCTTCGAATAGATATAGATCAGCGGATATGTTTCCCTGTATGCATGTGCTTTGTATACAATAGCAATCATGAATAATCCACCTGCCGTGGCAATTAATCTGTGAAACCACTCTGCGAATATCATCCATGGAGTATATGGGTATACATTGCCATCAAAGAATGGGAACAGGCTACCGTAACATAGTGGCCAGTCTGGACAGGATAGTCCAGCTCCTATTGCCTTGACATAACCTCCGAGCAACATCAGTAGGAAAGTATATATCACCAGAATATAAGTCCAGTTCTTGAAAGAATTGCTTACATATTTTTTCATGATCTATTTAATAATTGATAAAATTTATAGTTAATTATACGTGTGAAAGTAATTTATCAGTTTAAACCAGAGTTTAAAATATAGATGCAAATTATTATTATTTTGCGGAGTTACTCTGTTAAATACTTTAATCTTTATTATTGGTAAATTTATTGACAAATTTATTTATTGACAAATTTATTATTGGTAAATTTGAACAGTACATAGATTATACCCAGGGCAATAAACCCATAGAGCATAATCTGGAAAGAGCTTTGAGGATTATCACATTTACCATCACCTGAATTTGCAGCCACATAGGCAGCAGGATCTGCATTCAATGCATCAATACCAGTTAATATTACACTGGCATCAACTTTCCCGACCCAGCAATTGGCAAAATTACCATTGCTATCAAAAAGTATCATTGTGGGAGTGTATCGCACATCATAGCTATCAAGCGTATCATCTGCCTTCAATCCATGAGCCCATGGCATTGGATAGGTTTCATTATAATCTGATAGAGTCTGCAAATTATCCTCATTGTTGATTGATATTGAGAGTATACCAATTGTGCTTGTATTATGGATGGTCTCCATTTCTGTATGCATATCAATACAGTGGGAGCAGGTAGTAGAGAAGGCTTCCAATAAAAGGGGCTCACCCTCGAAATCAGAGAAATCTGCAAGCTCATCATCAGTAGTTCTGTACTGTCCATTTATTTTTGCAGATACTGGAATATTTGAGATAGATAGAAACACAATAATGATAATACCTATTTTTTTCATATCACAGATATTTTATAGTCAATATATAAGCTACTATAAATTTAGAGTGTATCTTAAAAATAACAGCAGTAAAATTTTATCAAAAAGACGAGATAGAATTTTGTGGTATCATAAACAGGCAACAGTACTCTCACATTTCTTAATACGGGAAATAGAGATAAGGTATGCATATATAATTGAAAAAGTACGGGTTGTAGACACAGATTAATTTTGATAGTGTGCGTACTGAAAGAATGCTCGTATATTATTTATTGGGTATTATTTTGAAAAAGTACGGATTGTAGAAACAGTGATAAATAATTCAGTAAGAGGCTATATGATCCACTATCTTCTTGTGAATTGTATTTATGCCCTCTAATGTCAGGCATGAAGCATTCACCGGAAAGATCCGATCACGGCCTATATCTATATTCCGATCATGAAGTATTGAGTGAATGCCATTCACCAGTTGTTCAGTATACTCCTCTTTGGGCCTTGCAATATCACATTTATTTGCAACCAGCATAACAAGGGATTTATCATTCACCCAGTTATTATCAATTGCAACTTTTAGCCATGATTCCAATGATTGTAACGTATAGAACCGGGTGGTATCATAAACAAGCAACAGTACCCTCACATTTCTTAATGCGGGCATGAATTCAAATATTGATAGAATTTCCTGAAAAGTAACAGTGCGAGTACTCTCTTTCTGTACCTGCCCTGGGAATACATACATCTGCAGTGATACTTTGATCCTCTCGCCTGCAATTATAGTATAATCTGTGATGAACTCCATCTCGATATTTGTTGATTTTTTGGTGTCGCTGAGGATCTTCTCCACATCGCAATCATAGAGCTCTCGATTCTCCATTCTTGCAAATAACATTTTTATTATTGCAGATTTACCAACAGAGCCATCTCCTAGAGGTACTATGGCACCTGTTTTTATCTTTACACCTGCATTTATTGCTGTATTTGTTTGTATCTCCATAATTTTCAACTCATAATTTGAACAGCAGTCTGGATTTCTCCTGAGAACGCACTCTCAATTCATTATCATGGATGATAGTGAACTCTCGCCTGCCATTTCTACATCTGTGCTGAGGCCGAAGAATGAATGATTTCACGCCGAATACCGTTTCTACACTGATACCACGCTCCAGCATGGCTGCATTGGCTCTAACCACATCCGCAACAGAGTAGATTATATTCCTAGCACAATTCTCACATTCAAATTCGAATTTTCGGGTCAGATCCAATTTCTCATCAACACCTGTGAATTCTCTGAACATTTTATTTGCCTCCTCATCGCTGATTTTCTCTCCAAGTATTGAATGCAGTATGGTTCGGGTAGAATCAAGGGCAACCCAGGTGAATATAGCTCCGAAAAAGTATACAAGGCCAACAATTGTCAGAGGGTCGATATTCAACTCGATAAAATTCAGATTAACAAGTACCAGTAATGCATATCCCAGTAGAAATCCAAGAAGAAGAATGCCTACTCCGATAAATTTTCTGATGGAGTAATCATTTGTTTTCAGTATATGTATCACTCTTGTGTCGAAGAATAGGCTGAATAGGAGTATTATCATACCAATTACAGGTAAAATAATCTGTAAAATTATCGAAGCATTAATTACTACCATTTCTATACTAACTATACACTTCAACATTTATTAATGTTAATCTGATATGCACAATTTATAATGTATTTATTACAAATAAACAGTATTTCGGGATTGAGAATACCAATAAATATATATTTTTTAATAATTTGATCGATATTCCGAGAGCAAATGGATGTTTGGATAAGTTATTGGATTCTGGAATATCCTGTTTGCATGTATTCTATTTGAATATTGTATCTTGTTTGCACGCATCCCTATCTGAATTATTTGCATCCCTATCTGAATTGTACTATAAATTACTCAGAACGATTATATGCTATAATCACCGCAATGATCAGTAGAATAAACAACATCACCCCTGTGATGATAAAAGGCAGCGTAGAGCCTGGATAAGTATAAATAAATGGTGCAGTCAATAACAGTGGCCCAAATACTCTTCCAAGAGACCCCAGTGAGGAATTAAGACCCAATCCACCACCCTGCTCTGATGCGGGAATACGTCTGGATAAACTGGAATTAATTGATGGTGAGAAAAATGCAGCCCCTACTGCTATTGGGATGGTGAATATTATCAGAGTTGTGAGATCCACCACGAATATATACAGAAAGAAGCCTGTTGACAGGAATACAAGGGCAAGTATCAAAGTATTATCATCACCGATTTTTTTGGTAACAGGACCTACAAAGCCCACCTGTATGATGATTGATATACCACCGATTAGGCCAAAAATGAGGCCTATATTATCAGGCTCGACATTTGAATCTATATCAATCACAAATTTGGTAAATACAGTCTCAAAGCCAGAGAATGCAAGATTAAATACACCAAAAATAATCAGAAGAGAGCCCACTCCGGGTAGTTTGAATATTTTTGCTAATTTTTTGAATGTATCAAGTGAATCCTTGGTTTTGTACGCTTCAAGACCTCTGAATTCAACAGGTAGTGATTCTATCAATTTTGGATATGCAATTACAAAATTAATTATTGATAGAGAGGCTGCAAACAATGCAGGTGTTGCATACAGATACAGATCACCTAATATGATATTGGACAGATAACCGCCGATAAGAGGTCCGAATGAGAAGCCAAAGCCAAATGCAGCTCCAAGTAATCCGAATTTCTTTGCTCTCTCTTTTTCAGGTGTGGTATCAGCAATGAATGCCCTTGCAGTTGGTAGAGAGGCTGCAGTGAAGAAACCCTGAAGACCTCTTGAGAACATTACCCAGAACAATGTCTTTGAGAATGCAAGAATTATAAATGATATTGAAGAACCAAATATGCCGATTAGAATGATTGGCCGTCTACCAACACGATCTGATATTCTACCCCATATAGGTGCAAAGATAAATTGCACTATGGAGTAGGCAGCAGTTATCCATCCGAGTGCAGATGCCTCAGAAGCAAATACGGATACATCAATTATTTCCACAATAAATGGTAGCAATGGAATTATTATTGCAAAGCCAAGTATATCGATAAATATGGCCAGCATCAATGCACCAAAGCCTGAATTCTTACTCATATATTGATAAGAACAGAGTAGCTTATAAATTTTGGTACTAATGGATTCTCAATACCTTAATATTGAGAATTTTTTTGAATTATTATTTGCGATTTTCATCATTCTGACAGAATGAGCTATGATTATCACAAATATAGCCGAGTATTTTCATCAGATCAATTGTATAATTTTATCTCAAACTCGAATTAAAACTTTAATTGATATGTAAGAATTGTTTACCGATTTTTTGTTGATTGTATTGATGTTTTATTTATTCTCTCATCAATGCCTATCCGCATTGAATGATTGCCATGTTTTTTGTCACGCACCCAATAACTCATCATAGTAGGGCGAGGTATAGATCTCTTCTTCATAAAGAATATCATCTGACTTCTCATCCAGTGTGAATAGTTGTTTATCGGTGGCGACAGACTTGATATCTGTCATATTACAATATATGCACTTTATAATATATAAATAGTATTAATCTATAACATACTATTATATCGACATATAATATTATAGAACAATCATCCAATGCTTCTAACAATCGAAATTAGGATATCTATCTGAATAATGGATATAAATGACCATCAGAGTGTTCTATACATATTAATTGACTAGATATCTAAGAATATTATTTATATGTGATTTAAAATATGATAATTGATGAAAAATATACTTATTACAGGCACCTCATCTGGAATTGGATATGCTATCGCAAAAAAGCTTGCTGCATCTGGATTTGAAGTCTATGCAGGTGTTAGGAAAAAAGATGATTTTGATAAATTAGATAAAATTGACAATATCACTGCTGTAATGCTTGATATTGAGAATAAAGATGATCTTGAGAGGGTAGGCAAATTATTTGAGGATAAAAGATTGGATGTATTGATTAACAATGCAGGTATTGGAGTACCCGGAGCAATGATTGAGATATCGAAAAAGGATCTTGAGAAACAGTTCAATGTGAATGTATTCAGTACATTGATGATGATACAGGCGGTAAGAGACAGCTTTATACGAGATAAAAGCCATATAATCACAATATCATCCATAAATGGACATCTTACAACGCCATTTGGTGGTGCGTACACTATGAGTAAATTTGCACTGGAATCAATGCATGAAGCACTTCGTGCAGAGCTAAAAGCATTTGGAATAAAAATATCAATTATCAATCCCGGGCAGTACAGAACCGATATATTTGATAAATTAAAAGAAGCATATATCTCAATTTCCAAAAATAGCAAATATTACTCCGAGGTTTTTGATAAATTGAAAAATTTCAATTCCCAAGTGGGTAGAGATACTGAATTCATCGCAGAGGATGTCTTATCTGTGATAAACAGTGAGAAGCCCCCCTTCAGACTGATATCAGCAGCAGATCATGAGAAGGAATGGGCATACAATGCAATTATCAAGAGATTAAGAGATCTTCTCGCTAATAGTTCTGGAATTACACTGGAAGAGTATATCAAATAATACCGTTAAATGAGTTGATTGTATCAATTATAATGGACATAAAAAGTAAATTCACCACATGACTAAAAATGATATGTCAATTTTTGACATAAAAATATTGAATAATGTCAACAGTTTTATATGAATACAGAAGATATACATTAATGAGTAATACATTCTCTAACAACGAGTTTCACTGCACAAGCTGTGATAAGAAATTTGAGGCACCAAAACATTGTGGAAAACCAATGGCACCAGTTGATGGTAAATGGGGTTGCTGGAAAGGTGAACATGCTCCATGCTGTGGAAAACCATCTATGATCGAGATAGATGCTTGCTGTGATAATCAGACACTTGAAGCCATTGGAAAAGCAGTTGATCTGGTATAGAATTCAAAATACCAAATCATTATTTCCAATTATTATGATCCTTAAGAGAAAAACTAGATAAATTTATTAAAAAATCAATTAGTCAATCAGAATTATTTTCTCAGTAATGAAAAATACATATAATGTGTGAAATCATACCATTAACGATTATTATTTAGCTTCAATGCTAGAAAATGTAATTGAGATCCAATGCTAGAAAATATAATAGAGCTTCAAATATTAGAGTGATTATTATTAAACTTCAAATATTAGAGTGATTATCATTAAACTTCAAATATTAGAGTGATTATTATTAGACTTCAAATATTAGAGTGATTATTATTAAACTTCAAATATTAGAGCGATTATTAAACTTCAATGCTAGAAAATATAATACTAATTTTATGAGATCTATATTTTCTAACTATCATTATTAATGTTTAATTTACTGTTAAAATATCAATATGTAAATTTAATTGTGAATTATCACCAAATCAAGGCTCTGTAACTGTGATTGAATACCACCACAATGCATTACCCGTATTGGAATAATAAGATCCGCCTGCATCCTCAGCCGTGAAATACGTATCCATAACACTCAACTTGTCATCATAGCTCCAGCCTCCATCATCATCCCACAGCTCAAAATGTACATGTAATGAGGCCTCTCGTAATATCAAGCCAGTATAGAATACCGCATCATAACCACTGTTCTGCGCATAGGTATCATAGATCATATATGTATCCTCACCATACCAGTAGCTCCATTCGGCATATCTCAATTCATAACCAGATCTACCCACCTCTGTAATAAAATAATTCTCTCCTTCTCCCCAATCGCCATCATCATTTACCTGGACCTGCGTCATCACCAATTTTACATTCACAGTCCGGGCAACATCAGAGGTAACTCCATTTATTGAGATCCTGATCTCATTGTTTCCAGTTCCATCTGGATCTGGTGCGGTATCTGAATAATAATCCATTCCATCCAGATCTTCTGAGTACATCATATCTCTGAAGTAGAACACGTTGATTGTATCGCCATCCTCTCTAAGTACAATCTTCACATCCATTCTCGGAGAAGTACCAGGAAGTGCAAATGTGGCAGTATTTGGGCCGTAATTTCCGGGGTTCCACGTGAATGGTCCATCATCTGAATAATATAGCGTATTCTGCAGTACGTAATTATTATTCCCACCATCTTTATCCACGTATACATCCATGTAATATTCCTCATCTCCCCATTCATGGTCGCCAGTCATCTTTAGATATTCCAATCTAATAAAGGCAGTGCCCTGTAATGGTAATGCCTCTCCCATATCCTGTGGTGTATAACCAAGAGTTTCAAGGATAAAGTCGATTGTGTTGGGCTTTGTTGCCAATTCTCCGTGATGTGCGTCGAATACATAATGCTCGGCACCGGTTAGTCTTGGAGAATCTGTGGACACTACGCCATCAAAATTGGGCAGGTACCAAGGATTACCACCAAATGTGATATAATGTTCTCCTGCTGGTTCTGCATATCCAAGTGATTCTAGAAAAGCAGATCCGGGTATCATCTGAGCGGCAGATGCAGCCCAATCGCCAAATATTAATGATACCTGTCCGACATAGGCTTCCCAGGTACCATGATTTGGGGTACCCAGCATGAACAGTATATTTACTCTGTCTGCCCAATTGTCATCGATATTGGGATCTGATGGGCCTTTCTCAATCAGATATCTTGCTATTAGACCACCCATTGAGTGAGCCACAAAATTGAAGGTATCTGAGGAACTAGTTCTTGCCTTGATATTCTCTTCCACTTGATTTGCAAGTGCGGGTATATCAAGATTACCGGGATATGCCGAGGCATAGTGTGATACAGCCTGTGTACCGGGCTTACTATCGTCAAAATCTACAACTGTCATACCCTGCCCTTCTAGAACAGGTATCATCGTATCGAATATTGCACCATCTCCATGCCATCCGGGTATCATAACCACTTTAGGCTCGGGTGTCACATTTGCAGCCACTACCACTGTGAATACCAGTATTGATAGCATAGCAAATGCTTGGGACTTTTTACCATTTATTTTACTAAATCGCATAAGTGTAGAATATCGCACTTATTTTTAAGAGTATTGCAGATAATATATTATCTGTTTAGCAGTGTTACCGGGTGAATAATTGTGAATTATATACATTGGAATTTTAATCACAATGGATTCATAGTAATTAAATAGTAATAATAGGACGATTTATGATATATACATGAGATATTTTTGATGGATTTCGCTCCAAAGGTGCGAGAATATGTAGTTACAATTGATCACAATTTGATAACAGGCAGAAATTATTATATTGAAATTTCTCATATTTCATATAAATTGTTTTAGTATTATTTATTGCAGTGAATTATATAAAGTATGTTAAATTTTATATATTTACCTGATTTTGGCACCACAAGACTTACAGTTGAATTCATTTTTCCCAATACTTGCCTTGCATATAGGACAATTATCTTTTGATTTTGGATAACCAATGATTTTAGGAGATCCATTGAATTCAACAGAGAAGTTCCATAAATCACCATATGTATCAATCAGACCCAGTAATTCAGGTGGTAAGGTAAGATTTCCATTTTTACTGATTACCACATCTCGACTACCTGATAGATCATATATATCAACATTATTTGAATGCTGACCTATTAACATTCCATCCGATAGTTCCACATTTCTATCTGCATATGATGCAACATGCTGACTATGTGTAACAATTAAAAATCCAGTATCCACATCATTGTGCAAATCTTTGAATAGACCCATGACCTCATCAGTGAGTGCATAATCAAGATTACCAGTTGGTTCATCTGCGAGTATTAGTTTTGGATTATTGGCAAGAGCTCTCGCAATTGCAACTCTCTGCTGTTCTCCACCGGATAATCTATGGGGTAAATCATGCATTCTACTGCTCAGACCAAGAGTATTTAGCAATTCTTTTGCTTTTTTCCTTGATTCTGAGAAACTAACATCTGCATATCTTAGTGTTTTCACTACATTATCATAGGCAGACAGTTCGGGAAGAAGATTACCCTCTTGAAAGATAAATCCAATTGTCTCTCTTCTGAATGGCACCAACTGGTCCTCATCTAATCTTGTGATATCTTTACCAAGATATCTGATAGTACCTGCCTGTGGTTTCTGTAAACCACCAAGTATTCTTAATAGTGTGGATTTACCTGCTCCTGAAGTTCCCACCACAGAGATAAATTCTCCGGGTTTGATATCAAGTGTTAGTCCACGTAGTGCAACAACATTAGAAGCACCCTCAAGTCCCTCATATATCGCATACAAGCCCTGTGCATTTAGTAATAATTCTTCCGTCATAATTAGACCACCTTCGTTGCAGATGATAAATCCTGATTTGCAGCAGATCTTATGGATAATAATGTGGCACCCAGCATTCCAAACAGTGTGATAAGACAGATGACAACTAGTTCTGCCACAGGTAGTACAACTGTTCGATCTGCAAGTCCAGCTGTATTAACAAAGAATGATACGAATTCAAACACACCATTGAATAGATATGATATTCCAATACCAATGAATATTCCCCATATAGATGCTGTCAGCATCATCAATGAATTCTCTCCCAGTGCAAGTTTATAGATATGACTCTTCTTGGCACCAATAGCTCTGAGAATTGCAAATTCCTGTCTGCGTCGTTCCATAAGAATTGCAGAGAAAGAGAATGCAGAGACAATTGATGCGATCAGAGATATGATAAAATTCAATGATAGTAATCCAGATATACCAAAACCATTGGAATTGGTATTAATCTCTCGAATTTCTTTCTCAAATGATAGCTGTGATGATATTGTATCTATATTGTCAATAATATTTTTTATCTGATCAATCTCCTTGTCGGAGATATTATCACCATTATCAGATAGTGCAAAATAAGTACTTGAGTTCATATTTTTCCCAATAAATGTATTCTCATCAAGACCTAGCTGAAGTGCATTGAACCTTTGCATCAGATCTTCCGATATCATCATTGCATTTGAAATCCCACCGGGTAGATGTGATACAGTGCCCAGTATACCGATATTATTGATACTCTTGCTCTCATAGGTTGTTGAATTGGCTAATGATATTTTAATCTCAATGAGATCACCAATATTCGCATCTAGTGAAAATAGATGATCTGAAGTTACAAAAATCCCATTTGGATTATCTTCAAGTGCTTTCAGTGCATCAACAGGAGTATGCGTATTGAAATTATTATCTTGCCATTTCAGTACAGGATCTCTATCCTTCATATTCTGGTATTCCTTATGGTTCTCATAAGCAACAACGGTGATACTAGAACTTAATGATCTAACCTGCATACTGTTTATTCCAATACTATCAGATAATCCATTGATATCAGATATATTGCTATGATATACTCCTGGATTATTGAATGTGACCTGCCAATCTGCACCTACTTTCCATTCAATGTTTGATGCAGCTTGAAATTCCTCGGTATTACCTTGAATTGTTGCAAGAGCAGCAATCGATAATGTGAGGATTATGATCAGAGCCAATCTATCGATATCTCCCCTGCGTTTCAATCCTGATTTGATAATTCGTTTTACATCTCTAAACACTTGTAATTTAAGAAAAGTACCTTCAAGTTTTAATGGAACGATCTTAACAACTCTAGAGCCTACAGATGCACCACCTATCCAGAACATGAATGGTGTGAAAATAAAAATCAGTACCTCCATGAATATTGATAGATTTGTTTTTATTTTCAATTGTTTTGTGATCACAAGAGCGACCCCAGATAATGATAATATAAACAATAACACATCAATTTTATTTTTCTTGTAAAAACTCATTTTTTTGAGCTCTCTTCTCGTAACACCATCTGTCACAGCAGTTTCTATGAATGATCTTCCCTTCTTATATGTCACAGCAATAAGCAGTACGCTAATCATCGATAGAGGGATAAGATATGATGAGAGATCAAATCTGATATAATTCACCAAAGAATTGAAATTACCGATTTGTATATTCATAAATCCAGTAGCAGAGCTGATTATCCATGCAGAGAATATTCCACCCATATATCCGAGTACAGAGCCCAGAATAAGCAATAGTAATGTGTCATTCCTTAATTCTGCAAATATCTGTTTAGAATTAGCACCCTGTACTTTTTTAATTGAGATCAATCTTCTACGTTCCTCAAGAGACATCTCCAATCCAAAATTAAGCAAGTATATTGAAAGTATAATTACTGGAAGAGCCAGCACTACATACAGGATAGATATAAATACAGAGTATATGGAGAAAAGAATAAGAGTATCTTCTATCTCATTTGTACCAACAATATCCTTACCTGAATTCTTGGCAATCTGATTTATAAATCGATCGATCTCTTTGGAAAAAGTAGCAGGATCAGATACTGAGAATTTGGAGACATCAAGTTTTGTGGCCACATAGAAATTACCTGTGTTTCTCATTGATGTTTCTAACTGAGTCATATTTGGATGAAACAGTAGATCATAGTTCATGTATATAATCTGCCCATAGAAAGGATTTTCAGACACCACAATCTCATCATCCAACCCAACAGCATCATACGTACCTATTAGTGTAAGATTTGAGAGAGAACCTCTTTTAAAATCATTTACATCACCATATATTATCTGTGTAAGATTAACATCACGAATTACATCACCAATATCAATTGCCATATCACGAGCAAGTTGTTCGGATAAAATGATTGAGTTACCTGTTAAATTTGTTGATCCTTTGAAATCCATATTTATGATTGTTTCTGCGATTAATGAATCATTTGCAAAAAAATCATCCTGTACAAAATATGGCCAGGTATTGTGGCCTGTTGGCTGTACTTTTTCTAGATCATTATCTGAGAATAGTATAGCTTCAAGCCAGTTATTTCTTGTGTTTGAATTCACTGTGGCAACAATTGTTGTATCAAGCACTCTATCATCTTTCAATAGTTGATTAGATAATTCTTTCAGTGAAGAATCACTCTCGTCTCCTACTATATCAAATCTCACCTCGAATGGGAAATCTCCGACAATAGATTCATACTGATTTACCTTCAATTCATTGTTATAGAGTAATATACCTGATAATAATGCCATCGCTAGAAATATTCCTGCAAGCATTGCAAAACTTCTTCTTTTATTTCGGGTTATACTGTGAAAGGTGGTTGGAAGCGTCTCCAACGGGATTTTTTTGTAAAAATCAATCCTTTTTGGCCTTTTAAACATATTTTTATACCTCCTCTTCTTCAGATACAATACCTTTTTTCAGTATAAATACCTTCTGGGATGCATGTGCCAGTTGTACATCATGTGTGACCATAAGTATGGAGATCCCCTCATCCACCAGCTCTCTGAATAGCTCTATTATCTCCAATCCTGTTTGTGTATCTAGATTACCTGTGGGTTCATCTGCAAGAATAAGTACGGGATTATTAGCAAGAGCTCTTGCAATCGCCACTCTTTGTTGCTGACCACCAGATAATCCATCTGGAAAATGGTCTATCCTATCTGTCAAACCTACTTTATCAAGAAGTTCAGTTGCTCTCTGTTCCGCAACTGACTCATTCACTCCTGCAAGATCCATTGGAATCATTACATTCTCGAGTGCTGTCAGATTTGAAATTAATCCAAATGATTGAAAAATCCATCCTATTTCTAATGATCTAACCTCCGTTAAATCATCATCATTAAGAGAATAAAGATCAGAACCTTTTATTTTAATTTTACCATCATTGCAATCAATTAATCCACCTGCAATATTCAAGAGTGTAGACTTTCCGGATCCAGATGGACCCATTAATGCGTAGAATTCTCCTTTATTCATTGTCAGATTGATACCTCGCAATACATATACCTCGTTGCTCTTTCCAGCATTGAATTTTTTATGTACATTATCAACCTCAAGTATTGTTTCAGACATATATATAGAACAAAATACACAATCATATTTAAATATAGATATTTGTTACCTATATAATGGTAACAAAAATAGAAATCATAATTTGAGTAATATGGATTATTTTAGTAATAAATAAAAACTAATAAATTAGTGTATTGTATAATATTAAAAACTGATTACGATTTTTTCAGTTATCTATCATCTTATTTGTACGTACAAATTTTAAGATTTGAATTTCACACGCTCTGCTGATGTCACCGCTACTCCATTGAATGTGTTTCAATACATCTTCCTTATAAGAGGCTTTATCTTGCTTTTACAAGATATCTATTTACAGATTTATTGCTATAAATGAACTAGTGTTGTCCAAATGGATCAGATTTATAATTAATTTGTTTTGATAGTTTGTTGGATTTATTGAATTTATTTATTGCTGGATTATATCATCGGATTTAAGCACCGGCAACTCCACGCCAGTCCTTCCAAACATTGAATATCAGAATAGATCCTGCTGCAAGTGGCACTACAAACACAGAGAGTGTTAATAGCCATGGTGTTTTATCGTATTTTATATGCATGAATACAGCACCTACCAGAGCTGCCTTGGCCACTGCCAGTAATAATAGTATCACAGTGACATAAGCACCATCTGGGAGATAGCTTGCTGCAACCTCAACAATAGTCATGATTGTCAGTGCTAAGAAAGTGTTTTTGTATATACCAAACATATTATGCTCTGTATCTTCGTTTATTTCGATTTTACTCATATAATTTCCTCCTAGATCAGATAGACCACTGTGAATAGAATTATCCACACAAGGTCCACAAAATGCCAATAGAGACCTATCAGCTCCACATAGGTGTGGTTATCTTTGGAATATCCTCCCTTGCGTGCTCTCAGGTAAACAAAGCCAAGGAATAATACCCCTACCAGTACGTGCAATCCATGAAAACCTGTTTGCAGATAAAAAATAGATGAGAACAATGGATATGTTGCATTGTCTGCAAGTGTCACATCACCCTCTCCTGCCAGCTGGGCATACTCAATTATCTGACCCGTCAGGAATACAAGCCCAAGTATTATGGTAAACAGCAGATATTTCTTGAATTTCTCCATGTCTCCGTTCTTCACATGCTCAAGAGATGTTGCCATGGTAAATGATGATATAATCAGAACAAAGGTCAATACTGCCGTATAAGGTACTGATAATACATCATTGGTGTCCGGCCATGTCAGGGAATTCCACTTGATCGCCTGTGATACTCCAATAACAGCAGTGAAGAATATCACCTCTGATGCAAGAAATACCCATATCTCCCAATGTCGCTCGCCTTCTCGGTATTTATCCACGGGATTGAGTTCACCAATATGTGCAGAACTCTCTTTCTGGAAAAAGAAGCCAAGGTAAACAAGGAATAACACTATGAATATATTTCCTCCAAGTGATCCTGAGAATGATTCCAGTGCTTTACCCCTGGCAAATGGTCCACCCTCTGTGAATGCAAGCAAGCCAAGGAATGGTAATACCAGTGAGAAAGCACCTGCAGGTGCCCAGATAGATAATTTGTGCTCAATTACAAGATCCTCTCCATGCTCTCTTTTGATATAATCTGCAAATGGTTCGGGGTAATCATATCCAGATCCCAATTCGAATGGATCATCCAGACTCTCCAATTTCTCACTTTTCAGCCCTCTATGAATAGATATTGCCATGAATATAATTGATATACCCATAAGATATGCACCTATTGTTGCAATCTGATGCCATAACTGGAATTCCTCAGGATATGTATAGTATCTTCTTGGCATACCCTCCATTCCAAGCACCTGAAATGCCACAAATGTAATGAAGTTACCACCAAACCAGAACCAGAAATGTAGCTTAGCCATCTTCTCATCATACATCTTACCTGTGATTTCAGGAAAATAATAATAGAAAGATGCAAACATAGCAACCAGTGTACCTGCTGCCACGATGAAATGGAAATGGCCCACTACCCAGTAGGTATCATGCAGATTCAGATCCAGAGCGATGATATTTATGTAGACACCTGTAATTCCACCCATGGTGAACATTACAATGAATGCCAATGCAAATAACATTGGAGCTCTCAGTTTAATTCGACCTGCATACATTGTTGTGAGCCAATTGAATACTTTTATACCAGATGGTATGGCAATCACAAAGGTCATGGAAGTGAAGAATATCCTCACGAAGGGATCTATTCCAGTGGTATACATATGATGAGCCCATACAGATACAGAGAGTATTGCGATACCTGCCATGGCAATTACCATGGATGAATAGCCAAATACCTGAGTTCTTGAGAATTTTGCAATTACAGTGGAGATCAAGCCAAATGCAGGCAGTACCATGATGTAAACTGCCGGATGCGAATAGAACCAGAATACATGCTGATAAAGTATCGGATTAGATAAGCTCTCTGAGAAAAATACAGTGTTGAAATTTCTATCAAGTAATATCATAACAAGGGCTGCTGTTAATACAGGTGTGGCAATAATCACAAGAAAAGATGTGAATAAAGTTCCCCATACAAATAGATCCATGCTCATCCATTTTACATAGGGGGCACGTCCTTTCCAGATAGTCAGTACAAAATTAATTGCCCCAATCGAAGATGAGGTGCCTGCAAATACCAATCCTACAATCCACATATCCACACCTGGCATTAGAATTGATAGGGGTGGGTATGCAGTCCAGCCTATTGGGGCTTGTGAGAACCAGATAAACACACTAGCTATTGGTAGCATCCAGAATGCCACATTATTCCATTTTGGCCAGTACATATCATTATTATCAGCTGCAACCATTTTTGGTACAAGATAATTTCCAAATCCAGCACCCAATGGTACTACTACCAGAAATATCATCCCTGTACCATGAATTGTGAAGGCTACATTGTAGTCTTTTGCAGTATCAAAATAAATTGGATCTGGGGTCCATAGCTCAGTTCTGATAAGCAATGCATAGGTACCGGCAATTAACAGGTTGATGAATGCAGTGGCAAAATATAGTAGACCTAATTCTGCTGCATTGGTAGTCCCAAGCATTCTTTTAGGACTTCTGAAAAAATTACCATCATTCATTCTACAATAATCACTCCTCTCATCTGACTGTGTCCTGCGCCACAGAATTCAGCACATAATACCACATAATTTCCGGGTTCTAGAATTGTCAATGATATACTGTTATTTGTTCCAGGATTAACATCCATCTTGATATTCAGATCAGGCACAAAGAAACTGTGGATCCATGAACCACTTGCCCAGAATATGAAATTATACTCTTTATTGACCTCTAGTGTCATTGTAGTTGTCTTCACATTATTACTATCAACCACAGGTCGTATAACATCAACTCCACCGGTTGAATTCTGCACATGGAATACCCATTCCCAGTTTGCAGTACCTTCGATTATCAATTTCTCGCCGGTACCAGCTGCAACAGTATCATCTAGATCAGATAATGTTGGATAACTCACTGCCATTAGTACAAGAATAATAAAAATAGCAAGTGCAGTCCAACCTGCTTCCAGTTTTTTAGCCATCGTATGACCAATTGGTGATCTTGCTCCTTCAACTTCCTCTCTGTATTTTAGCACGAAGCGTGCCATCAATACAGATACAAAGAGCAGTACCACAATTGATATCCATGTGACTATATTGAATAGGCGATCATAGCTATCACTTAGATTTGATCTTCCAGAAACCAGTTGTATTCCCATCAACAGTGTGAATAAACTGCCCAACAAAGTTAATTTGTATTTGGAATTTTTCCTCATATGATTAGGAATTTGAATTATATATTATAAGCATTAGCTTAAAAAATTTTTATTCTAATTGAAATATTAATTTTTTTGGAATGATGTATATTGTTTTTAGTAATAGTTAGCTATTTTTAGTATATTAATTAGGTTATACGAAGAAAAAACAGAACAAAATAATAGTAATCATAGCTTGTTAATGGAAAATAGATAAAATATAATTATTAGTTTTACTATAATTTAATGATTTGTTTACTATATAATATTGCTATAATAAAGGAACTTAGGTGGATTATTTATTTCGAATGTTTGAAATACCGCCCTATGTAGCATATTTTATAGGACAGAATTTGATATACAAGGCGAGATATAGTTTATTTTTGCTATTTTTACTATTTTGCTATTTTGCTATTTGAAGATAAAAAACAACAGATCCACTATAAAATATTTAAAGAACCTGAATTACTATTAAGGGCAAATTTCACAACTTATTCTTTGATAATTCCAGGTCTATGTATATTTATCAGACCATGTACCTCTAGAAGTAGCATACAGTAAATAATAAATACAATATCCTCTTTTAAGGTGATAACAAGACTATGTAATTGGACCATCAAATCATTCTTTATTATATCCAGTATTTTTATCATAGTACTTCCCTCAGCATCTCCATATGCTTCAACAAGAAAATCTGGAGATATATCACTTATCACCTCAAAGAAAATGTCATGAGATGCAAAAATCATCTGAATAATGCTTTTGTCCAGCGGAGAGGGAAAGTCCCGCCTCTCCTCCAGAATGAACTTCAATACCTCTATCATGACACCCAGTTTTGATGGTAACAAGCTCTCCAGATTTTCAATCAGTAACTCAAACCATAGCTCTATCTGTGAACTATACATGGTATTTGAATAATAATACTGCACAATTATCAGCTCACTGTCTGATTTGATTGTTTTAATGGGAGATGTCTTGTCAAATGATATTGTACCAACTTGAATTGCATAATCAGAGATTTTGTTCTCAATTATAATGTTCAGGTCATTCTTCTCCAATATATGAGTCATCTTGATCATTTTGGTTTTCTTTATTCTCGGTGTACCTAGAACGGCCATTGATGATTTTTGCTGATATTTTGGCAGTTTCAAAAAATGGTATGATCGTACATCCAGATTATGATCAATCTGCAGATTATTTGCACCAAGAAAGCCAGATGTGCACTGATGAATATGCGTGTACAGTGCCAGACCATTGGTATCGCGATCTTTCAGATATAGTTCCTTGAATTCAGGTGTGAATACAATTACCTGAGATTTATTGCAATTGTTGCAGAGATACTGAACTCTGTTATCCACAAATATTTAGAATAATATTATTATAAAAATTTACCCATCAAAATTACGAAATAAAAAATAAAAAATCAAGATTGTATACAAAATAATGTAAAGTTATTGAAATATAATCGTACCTTGCTGAACATTGCTTACAACTATAAATGGGATAAAATTACAGAAACTACATCAGATATATTGTGATTAATTAACTCAATATCACAGAATTATACTATTTCACAACTTGCAGAGGTATCGGAATAAAGCGCTTAAGATTATTCATACATAATCACAATAAATAAATAATCGATTAAAAATAAATAAAATATTTGCAAATAATAACGATGTGTATATACACTGTCTACAAAATACGAATTATAAACATGATACACAGGAGTATTTTACTTTACCAAGTATAGTAATTAAGCATCATGGTAAGCCTTATATTGCAAAAATAAATCAGCAATATGAGAACTATGAGTAAAATCAAATCTATCTCAATTACAGATGCTAATTTCAGGGTATTATTCAGTTCTCACTTCGTTGAAGAAAATAAAACTGATAAATTTATCGCAGATTTATTGAGAACAATACACGGCTTCGGCCTTGAGGAGTTCCATAACAGATTATATCGTCTATACTTCAGTGATACAATGATAGATCTGATCTGGCACAGAGACTATGTATTCATACTTACATCATCAAGAGAGACTGCACTGATGCAAACACACAACAGATTTCTTGAGGAACTGGTCTATAATCTCAATCATTTTGACATAATAATTGAGGCAATTGAATATATAAAAACAGAGATCAAGCAATTCAATCAGAGTAAACAAATCATATCTGAGAATATTGCAAGGGAAGCAGAGTTGAATATCAGTATGGCATATATTGCGGATATATCAGCAGTGCCAATAGCTCATCTCAAAATGAATGAGGAACTAGGAGATGTAATGTTGATTGGGCCAATGCTCAGTGCAATATCCATGTTCTCCGATACAATACTGAAAGAGATCTCGAGATCATACAATATGGTGAGAATAAGATATTCTTCAGATGGACTGCTGAGTATCTGTATATTATTGTCACGCAGGATAATGAAGTGATGGAGCATTATGGCCCCTCAAGATTGAATATAATCAATTCATTACTTGAGAATATGAGTAATCAGGTGGATCAGCTTGTAGAACAGGGAAAGAGAACAGATACTCAGATACTCAATAGAATAATGTTCTCGATAATAAAACAGGAGACAAATTCAAATAAATTATACAATTGAAAAATAACATTAAGAAATGCAATTAAGCATCATAAATTCCGATTGCTAATACCAATGTGTCAATAATCACAAGAAAAGATTTACATTTTTTATCTGTACATTATTGTCACGCGGGATAATGAAGTGATGGAGCATTATGGCCCCTCAAGGTTGAATATAATCAATTCATTACCTGAGAATATGAGTAATCAGGTGGATCAGCTTGTAGAAAAGGGAAAGAGAACAGATACTCAGATACTCAATAGAATAATGTTCTCGATAATAAAACAGGAGACAAATTCAAATAAATTATACAATTGAAAAATAACATTAAGAAATGCAATTAAAATCGCCTCATAAATTCCGATATTATGATAGTTCCGGATAAAGAATTGCGGGTCAAAGTGAATGAGGATCATATCACAATGAGCATATTCGATACAGATAGTCCAAAGGCAAATATTCTGTTTGCAGGTGGTGTGGGTATCAAACAGAGTTTTTATTTTAGCTTTATTGACTTCATCAGAAACAATGGATACAGAGTATTTACTTTTGATTACAGATCTATTGGCAAATCAAGAAACAGGGATATCAGAAAATATGATGTGAAACTATCAGACTGGGCAGAGGATATACAGAGTGCGATTAATCATGTCAGAGATGAATACGATGGTAAATTCATCTATTTGGCACACAGTTTTGGTGGTCAGATATTCGGGATGCTTGATGCACAACCTGAAAAATCAATTTTTATATGCTCACAGAATGGCTACTATAAATATTATAAATCTCCCAGAAAATTCTATCTGATGTGGAGATTTTTGTCTCCGCTACTGTACAGTATATTGAATTACTTTCCAGGCATGAGACTAGGTATGGGACAGGACCTTTGCAAAGCATCAATTAAGCAATGGAAAGGATGGTGTTTGCAAAAAAACTATCTGATGGATGATGAGGAACTTAATATAAAGAATTATGGAGAATACACGGGTAAAATAATATCTTATGCCATCACAGATGATGAATGGGGCGGGATAAATGCAGTTGATTCTGTTACTTCATGGTATGAGAATGCAGATACAGTAAGAATTAAATACATCCAGCCGATTATGGTCTTGAAAAAATAGGACATAATGGACTGTTCAGATTGAAAGACAGCACTATATGGGATGAAATAATGCAATCATTGGATGGTTGATTATCAGAATGTTATTTTAGAAATACTTATGTCCGCAGAATATGATACTGAATTGTGGATAGTATTCATTTTCTAGACAGGATACTTGTATTTAAAATAGATAGACCACTTGGATGTGCACATAATAGTATTATCTATGAATTGAATTATGGGCATATCCCAGCAGAGTTCTCAGCTGATGGTAAGGAACTGGATGTGTATCTGATTGGTGTGAACACAGGTTTGAGAAAAGACATGCAGTATATTGGCGAATGTATTACGGTAATCCACAGACTGAATGATATTGGGGATAAACTGGTACTGAGATTGATGCCAGATAGTAAAGAATACACAGCAGAGGAGATCAGAAGGAAAACTGATTTTCAGGAGAAATTTTTTGAGACAGAGATAATTCTAAAATCATAATATACCGATTTTCAGAATATTTATAGAGATCTGATAAATTATATTTCTCTAAATTGAATTATGGGTAATATATCCCTGCAAAAAGACAAGTTCTGGAAATAAATGCGATTCAATTACTGTGTAATTTCAATGCTTGAAAATACATTCTACGAGATCTCAGTTTCAAAATGCATAATCAAAGCTTAGAGTAGTATAATTTAACTGGGAAATTTATTATAATACAAACTCATAGAGATCTGATAAATTATATTTCTCTAAAAATAGTATGATTGATCCAAATCAAACGTATGATTGATCCAAATACAATATCAACCGAGAATAAATATGAATTGTAACTTTAGCTTGATTCAAAAGAAATTTATAACTCATCACCTCATATAATTTATGGATAATGAATTTCCACACATTCCATACAAATTCAAAGAGATAACTGTTGAGCAGAGTATAATCAGATCAACACAGTTCTATCAACAGATGAACAGAAGAAGGTCAATTAGATTCTTCTCAGATAGGGATGTTCCATTTGAGATAATTGAGAATGTAATTAAAACAGCAGGAACAGCACCCAGTGGTGCACATAAACAGCCATGGACTTTTGTTGTGGTATCATCTCAAGAAATTAAATCCAAGATCAGACAGGCAGCAGAGAAGGAGGAGAGGATCAGTTACGAAGGGCGTATGAGTGATGAATGGCTAAGAGACCTTGCCCCACTTGGTACTGATTGGAGAAAACCATTCCTTGAGATTGCACCATATTTGATAATCGTGTTCAGGCAACAGTATGGATTGAAAGATGGAGTAAAACATAAACATTACTATGTCAATGAGAGTGCTGGGATTGCAGTGGGAATGCTAATATCTGCAATACATAATGCAGGTCTGGTAACTCTCACACATACGCCATCACCGATGAAATTTCTCAGAAATATACTAGAGAGACCTGAGAATGAGGTACCATTTGTTCTTCTACCAGTAGGCTATCCTGCAGATGATGCAACAGTACCTGATCTTGATAGGAAATCAATCGATGAGATAATGATTAAGTTTTAAGAGTTCAATCAGTTTCTTCCAGATTCCAGTATTGCTTTTATTGTGTAACCTATTCGATTGTGTAATCTATTCGATTTTCTCTATTTTATGATCAAATCCATCCTCACGATATGCCTTCGCAAGAAATGTCATTGGATGCAAAGCCCTTGTACCAAGGTTCTGCTCAAACTGAACAGCAGCCAATGGACAATCAGATACTGTTATTTTTGAATCCTTCATACCTGCAAAGGCTTTCTTACCGACCTTCTGGCTATCTTCAAAACTTTCCACCTTCATCGCATAAGTACCATCATGGCCAGAACATTCCATATTTGTCTTAACTTTGACTTCCGGTACTTTTTTCATCAGACCTCTGGCAGGAAATCCAATTCTCTGTGCCCTTAGATGACATGGCACGTGATAAGCCACCTCTCCTCTTGGTGTTGATTTGAAATCAGTATTGAAACGCTCTTCTTTTCTTATGGACCATACATATTCAGATGCATCTGTTATTGCCTCTGATAATATCTTTGCTCGCTCTCTATCCTCACCCTCAAGTATCTCAGGATAATCATCTCGCATCATCATTGAGCAACTTGGATTGATTACAGCCACCTTGGCTCCTTTCTCAACTTTGGACAGTAATATATCAAGA
Source organism: archaeon (assembly GCA_024280435.1). Taxonomy (GTDB): domain Archaea; phylum Asgardarchaeota; class Heimdallarchaeia; order Heimdallarchaeales; family Kariarchaeaceae; genus JAJRQD01. The sequence continues at coordinate 23,332 of JAJRQD010000204.1, forward strand.
TTATGCTTTGCATGTTTTCTGACTGTATCAATATCACCAATCTCCCATGAAGGCATACCACAGCAATCCAGACCCTTAGAACAGGTAGTTTTGATATTGTTCTTCTCAAATACCTCAAGTGCATCTTTTCCTATCTGTGGCTCATTGTTCTGCACGTAACATGTCTGGAATAATGTCAATTCAGATGGCTCATCGGATACATATCCATTCTTATTTGCCCATTTATCAAATGTCTCACTTGCAAATTTGGGCAGTAATTTATCTCTGTGTACTCCAAGTATCTTCTCATTGAGTACTCTGAACACATGTACAGTATTGGCAAAATTTGCCATACCCAGAGACATTCTAGATAGCTTACCTAGTTTGTCAACATCTGCCAGTAATTTATCTCTTGATTTTATACCATTCTCCTTTGCTTTTATTGCATTGTATCTGTGCACCAATCTTGGAAAATCCAGCTGGAATTCATGCTTATCTGCCACTGTGTATGGACATTGCACCTCACATAACTTGCATTGAAAACACAGATCAATCACCTCTGCCACCTCTGCATCAGTGAGCATACTTGCATCTGCATACTCTTCTGGTTTATCATCGATTCTTTTGAATAGAATTGGAAATGCAGTACAGTATTTGAAGCAGAGTCTGCATCCATGGCAGATCTCAAATGTACGTACTATCTCTTTATTCAGTGCTTCTTTATCCCAATACAGATCCTCTGTTGGATCATAGCTCAGGCCGTCACTTGGTTGGTAGCTTATAGGACCGGTCATAATTTATTTTATTAAATATTGATTATTTAATTTCTTTCCAAGAATAACATATTTCGATATTGAGTTGTATTCAAAATGCTCATTATTCCATATTATTCCCCTTTGCTTTCATCCTCTTTGCTTTCATCCTCTTTGCTTTCATCCTCTTTGCTATCATCCCCTTTGCTATCATCCCCTTTGCTATCATCCCCTTTGCTTTCATCCCCTTTGCTATACTTGGAGTGTACCTGATTAATAAGATCTGAGAATACAATATCTGATTTTTTATCCCGGAACTCTGGCTTTATCTCCTTTGCAATCTGAGCAGGTAATTCTGCATTCACTTGCTTCTTGATAATAATTGACTTGGCAATAGCATTTACAAATGGATAAAAAATAAATATAGAGAGTATATTTAAAAATTGGCCATCCTTGAAAAGATAATAAATCAGAATAATAATAAGTATATTGATTATCAGATTCAGATGATAGGGATAGGAATAGGATCTCTTCAACTCTTCAGATCTATCCTGTCTTAGCTGATGAAATGTATTGTAAGGCATATAATTATAACAATTCTCACAGAATACCGAGATGAATTTATCAGATGACTGATTACATCTGAAACATGTTTTTTCCTGCATAAATTGTAAATTACAGTAGCTATATTAAAATTTTGGAATATATTGCAGAATTAATCAGATATGTTTTAGGAAATAATAATGTAATATTTCTCAAGTGCGAGACTTGTAGCTATTGTCCACCACACCAGGTCTATGATCTATTGTCCACCACACCAGGTCTATGATCTATTGTCCACCACACCAGGTCTATGACCTATTGTAGCTAGAATGTCACTTATTGATACTCAAAAAATTCTAAGAATTCAATTCTTTCAAATCTGCATCAAGAGCTGCTTTCTGTACATCTGTCAACTTGACTTCCTGCTTGATATACTCAAGATCAGTACCAATTGCTGTTATGGGCACACCCTTGGTATTGAAATAAAGGTACTGCACACTTGATAATTTCACATCTGATATCTGACGCTCATCATAATTGGCATACACCTTCTCTCCATTCTCAGTGACCACATACAGTGTCTTGGGCAGGTCAAACCATTTTTCCAGCTTCTCCTTCCTTTCTTCTTCATCCTCGATCTCCACCAGTAAAACTACTGGAAAAGAGCCAGGCTCTCCGAATAATTCATTATAAGTATCAATCTCATGTTTAATCTCATCTTCCTTGACAATTTTCTCAGCCAGAGTCATCTCCTGTATCTGGTACTTGATTGTCGCCCTGTTCTCAAACAAAAAAGTGAGATACTCACCTAGATGTACCCGCCTGGGCTTCTTCATCTCAATGATCTTGGGCCTTTCAACAGGCCTTCTTTCTTTGTAGGTCACGTAATCTACGATCTCGGATCTTTCAATTCTCATATAAATTCCTTCTTTTTTACTATAAATTCAATAGGATTGGACTCACGCCCGATCAAATCCAGAATAATGCAAAAATAATTAAGAGAGGATTTTAATATTTATTTATTCTGGATTGTTCAAATACAATTATTAATCTAAAGATGATAACATCTCTTCAAATCTACCGGCATGTGATTTCTCAGCCTTGGCAAGTGTCTCAAACCAATCGGCTATATCATCAAAACCTTCTTCACGGGCTGTTTTTGCCATACCAGGATACATATCGGTGTATTCATGTGTCTCACCAGCGATTGCAGATTTAAGATTTGCCTCTGTGTCTCCCATTGGCATTCCAGTTGCCGGATCTCCAGCTTCTTTCATATAATCCATATGACCGTGTGCATGTCCAGTTTCACCATCTGCGGTGGATCTGAAGTTGGTTGCTACTTCTGGATATCCTTCTACATCTGCGATCTTTGCAAAGTAAAGGTATCTTCTATTAGCCTGACTCTCGCCGGAAAATGCGGCTTTTAAGTTTTCAAAAGTTTTTGAGCCTTTTATTGACATTAAATTTTTAATAACGATATAATTTAAAAGACTTTGTATAAATTAAATTATAATAAAACTATATCAATATATGACTTATTGTGTTTAGAATGCTTGTATTGTTGAAATTATCCATTCGGTATTTCGATGTAATAATTATTAGATAATAATCATTATTGTATTTTTTTTTTGAATTCAAGTTAACTTAATCTTTGATTGCTATACAGCAGATGCAATCATGACAATTGAGACTGCTACCAGTACAATTCCAATTACCATTGTGATCTGATAGCTCTTGAACCTTGGCTTCAGTGAATTACCAAGTATTGCTCCAGAACTCAATCCGATCAGCAATGCAAGCAGTAAAGACAGATCCACACTCCCATAGATCAGATGTGTGATACCCCCACTGGCTGCGGTGATAGTGATCATGAACAATGATGTCCCGGTGGCAATGAATGGAGGGATACCAAATCCTAGAATCATCAGAGGAGTTTTTATCCAGCCACCACCTACACCCATAGTTCCAGCAAGAAAGCCAATAATAAATCCCCCTATAATTAAAGATGGAATGCTTATATCATATTCAGATTGTATACCTTCCTTGTTAGTCTTGCTGATATGAATTGTGGGCTTAATACCACCAATTTTATTCCAGAATTTTGATTTATTGATATTGCCATTTTTAGTATTCTTGGCATTTCTTATCATCTGAAAACTTAGTAGGATAGCAATAGTTCCAAATAACAGCTTAATATATAATTCGGGTATAGAGTGTACAGTTTTAGCACCAAATACAGCCCCGGTTGCAGTTGGAACCTCGAATAGCAGACCTAGTTTGAAATCAACATTACCATTTCTCCACGCACCAATTGCACCGATCAATGCAGGGAAGAATAATGAGATCAATACAGTACCAATAGTTGTTTTCAATGGCAGTCCAAAGAATACTGTGAGAATTGGGATCAATAATACTCCACCACCTAATCCTGCAATTATGCTTATTGTGCTGATGATAAAAGCCACCAGCACGATTAATATATAGTCCACAATTAGATTAGAATTTCCTCTTCTTTAAGTTTTTATTTAACAGATATTAATTTAGTCTTCACTGCTTAGAACAATTTCTTTTTATATTTTCATTTGCTGCGTGATATATTGTCAGGTAATAAAATATTGAAAATTGGATTTGTTAACATATTTGCCATAATGCAATTAACAACAATAAGAACATATTTTGCAATTTTTCTTGAGAATGATCTGTTGATAGATATTATAATTATATCTAGTTTGCTCACCATTCAGAACCTCAGCCAGATATTTTTAAGAATACCACTTGCAAATCTCTCTCAGATAATAGGTAGAAAGCCTCTGATCATGACGGGAACTATCAGTTACACCCTTGCATTGTTGTTTCTTGGCTTTGCAGATAGCTGGGGATTTGCACTTGTTTCAGTATTACTGGTAGCTGTGGGTATGTCAGCATACTGGCCTGCATTATTTGCACTGATAGGTGATATTGCAGATGAGGGTGATAAGATGGGTGAGATGAATGGTAGAATCTTCCAAATGGGAGATATTGGTAGCCTTATTGCATCTGGATTGGCATCCTATCTTCTATCTGCTGATACACTTGTGGGCACTGTATCAATAGCGAGCCTGTATCTGACATTCTGTATCATTGGAGCAATATCAAATATTTTCATATATTTTGTCATCTCTGAGACATTGAGAGATGATGAGAGATTAGTTGTGGATAATAAATTCAGGGATTTTTTCAGATCAGTGACCAAAGTATTCAGTAATTTCATCGAAACTTCAAAACTGCCCAGAATGTTTCCAATATATGTTATGCAGTTCTCAATAGCATTTGCAGAATTTGGGTTTGGCAGTTATTATCCACTGATACTGAAGTACTATGGCTATCTTGATAGTGGTGTTGCAACATTGGTATTGTATTCCACCTTTGCTTTGATACTGGTTAAGCCAAAGTTGGGCAATGTATCTGACAGATTTGGCTATAAGATCCCAATCTCAGTCTCATTTATTGTTATTGCACTATCTATCATTGGAATACTGACATTCAATAATTTCATATCACATATGTTATTGATCTCTGTGATAGTGGCCACTTTCACAGTTGGCTACTCTGCAATGAACAGCTACTCAGTCAAGACTGCACCTGATAATAAGCGTGGAATTGCCATGGGTACACTTGGGGTCTACACATCGCTTGGTAGAGGATTGTCAACGCTCATACTTGGCTACCTGATCTCAACCTCGGATCTGATAATTGCATTCTATTTTTTTGCGGGTATATTATTTGTACTTGGAATAAGCTTTTTGATATATTTTAAACAGGAAAATGAAATAAGTTAATAAATATATATAGGCACTATACTTTGATGTTATTGGATTATATAGGTCACTATTATACTTGGGCCAATGATAAATTCAGAGCTGTGTTCAAAGATTTCACAGATGAAGAATTTGATAATGAGAACAATAGTATAAAAAAAAGCATACGAGAACTGGTTATTCATCAGATTACAACCAACGAGTTTCTGCTTATAAAAGAGGTCAAAGAGCTTGTATCAAAACTGAGAGAGATGGACAGGGGTAAGTTGATTGAATTCTGGAAAAAATCAGATATGAGATTTGCAGATAAGATCAATAAGAATTATGAGGGAACCACTGAATTATCAATATCAGATGATAAAAACATAAAAATAGGCAAAGATGAGTTGTATTTTGCGTATACAGATCATTCCACTTTTCATAGAGGGCAGATGCTTAGTCTGATCAGAGAGTATGGTAAGGATGGCATTAATACTGATTTTTATTCATACATGCTTGTAAAGTATTCTTGATTGCATTTATTTAGCATTTTATAATGCTAATAATTCCACTTCTTGTGAGTAAATTGGCATTGAATTATAATTAGAGAGGTAATTAGAATAATTAAACTACAGAATTGCGATGATTGCCTCTATCTCCACTCTTGCTCCAACTGCCAGATCTTTTACCACAACTGTGGACCTTGCGGGTGGATTTTCAGGGAAGAAGACTTTGTATGCCTCATTCACTTGTTTGAAAAACTGTAATTCAGTGATATAGATAGTTGTTTTCAATGTATTCTTCAGCTCAGTACCTGCTGCTTCTGCCACAGCTGATAGATTTCTCATTATCTGATTTACCTCAGTTGCAATAGAGTCCAGTTGCATCTCCTTGTTTATATTCTGACCAATCTGACCTGCTGTGTATAGAATATTATTGAATATTTTTCCCTGAGAGAAATGACCTCCGGGAATTGGGGCATTTTCTGTGATAACAGTTTGCATAATCAGAATATAGTTACGATGTATAAAATTATTTGCAGTGTTGGATAATTAATAGTGTTTGATAATTAATAGAGTTATTTGCTATGTGGGATAATTAATAGTGTTGGATAATTAATAGTGTTGGATAATTAATAGTGTTGGATTATTAATAGTGTTGGATAATTAATAGAGTTATTTGCTATGTGGGATTATTAATAGTGTGGGATAATAGAGTTATTTGCTATGTGGGATAATTAATA
>JAJRQD010000205.1 GCA_024280435.1 archaeon
AAAATATAGGAAAAAATATGGAAATCTAGTATGTGTAAACTGTGGAATAGTATCTGATGAGTTAATTTATGATTTAGGACCTGAATTTCGCAAAAGAGAGGGAGTATCCCTGTTACAACTTGAGAAAAGTTATAATTTATATCTTAGTCTGTCTGATAATATTTTCAGAAACTAATTTTATTAATAACAATTATCCAAAATATTACTGAAAAGTATATCCTCATCGGTAATATTTTAAAATTTATCAGTAAAATAATTTATTGATGGAATACGATTTAATGGAAAAAGCTCTCAAAGAGGCTGAGAAATATGATGTTTCTCTAGCTGAGGTCAGAGTGTTCTCCGTGATGGATGAAAATCTTGCTGTCAGAAATGGACAAATAGAACAGGCAGGTAAGGGGTTCAATCAAGGTATCAATATCTCTATTATCAATAAAGATGGTGCAAGAGGATTTGCAATGTCTGCTAATTATGATAATATACCCAATCTTGTGGAAACTGCCTATAAAGTATCTAATGCCAGTGCCAAGAAGATGAGAAAGAAAATTGAACTTACCAACGAACCAGTAATTGTGGATGAATACAGGACTGAGTTCAAGAAAAATCCATTTGATGTGGATATAAATGATAAATTAGAATTACTTAAATTATCAGATTCAATACTCAGAGAGGATGCTCTTGTCAAAGTTGCACAATCAAGATTTGAAGCAAGAAAGGTAAAATTACATTTTGCAAACAGTGAGGGTACTAAGATCCTGCAAGAGCAGATATATACTGGAACTGCTGTCGAGGCAACTGCTTCAAAAATGGATACTCATACCCGAGAGCACCATGGATATGAGATGAGAGGATTTGAATTTGTAGAGGATTTTAACTATGAAGAATCTGCAAAAAGAATTGCTACCGAGGTACTCAGTCTTGTCAATGATGCTGAGAATGCTGAGAAAGGTAAAGCCACACTAGTATTGGACCCTTATATGCTTGGATTAACAATTCATGAATCAACTGGTCATCCAACAGAATTAGACAGGGCTATGGGTTTTGAAGCTGATTTTGCTGGTACCAGCTTTCTCACCACAGACCTATTGGACAGAGAATTCAAATATGGATCTGAACTGGTAAATCTAGTATGTGATCCAACCATTCCTGGAAATCTGGGACACTATAAATATGATGATGAGGGGGTTGCAGCCAAAAAATTCAATATAATAGAGAATGGTATTTTCAAGAATTATATGACTGATAGAGAGACTGCAAAGGATATTGGTATGGACCATTCATGGGGTAATTCAAGAATGAGCCTTTATGATAGAATTCCAATAGTCAGAATGAGCCATCTTTATCTAGAACCTGATAAATCAGGTCCTAAAGGATTTGAAGATTTCATTGCAGAGATACCTGATGGAATATATGCTTCTGGATGGAAATCACATTCAATTGATGATAAAAGAATGAATTTCCAATTCTCCACACAAATTGCATGGAAAATAGAGAATGGAGAATTAAGTAAGCCAATAAAGAATTTCACATACAATGATGCAACACCAAGATTCTGGGGATCATTAGATATGGTTGGTTCAACTATGCATATTGATGGCCATGGTCCAGTATGTGGTAAAGGAGTACCCATGCAGGCAATATGGATCAGCCATGGAGGTGGCTATGCTCGGTTCAACGAGGTAAACGTATTTGCAGGGTGATAATTATGGAGTTTGAGACAGAGAAACTAATAGAGGCAGGTCAATTTGCTATTGATCATGCAAGAAAAGCAGGTGCAGATGGTACTATCATCAATGCCAGTATGAACAAAGTATTCAGTACTAGATTTGCAAATTCTGCAATACATCAGAATTTTACCAATTTTGGTATTGAATTATCAATCACAGTAGTTAAAGGTAAGAAGAATATCAATGTGACTATAAATTCACTTGATAAAGACGAGATAAGCAAGACTGTGGATCATGCAATCAAAGTGATTGGTTTATTCCCAGATGATCCCAACTTTCCAGGTATGCTGACTGAGAAACAGAATTACAAACAATTGAGATTAAATGATCCGAGTATAAAGAATCTGTCCGCAGATGATGTGGCAGATAAGATCATATCAGGAATTAATGCAGGCCATGAGTATTCTAACAAGGTACAGACTGTTTCTGGCAATCTAAATTTCTCAGATGGTGTGACAATATTCATGTCATCAGAAGGATTTGATAATATTACTCCACAGACCTCTATGACCTCTACAATTAATATAATGTCAGAGGAAAACAGTGAGGAATCACGTAGTAATTCTGATTTTGGACACAGGATATTCAAGGAATTACCAATTGAATCAGAATCTGTTGCAGTGGCTGAGAGATCAGTACTGGGTTTGAATGCGCAGAAGATAGATGCAGGTAAATATCAGGCTGTGCTTGATTATCAAGCAGCTGCTACTCCTGCGATTTTCACAGGATTTTCCCTATCTGCTAAGATGATAATGAATCACTCATCATTTATGATTGATAGAATAGGTGAACAGGTATTCTCAGATAAGATGACAATAACCAATGATCCACATGATCCACATTTTCTATCCTCAACACCTCTAGATATGGAAGGGGTGGCATCTCAGAAATATACACTGATTAACAAGGGAGTTGTTGAGAATTATGCACACAACAGGTTGACCGCTGCAAATATGGGTACACAATCCAATGGTTGTGGATTCACCTTCTACGGACAGTCTATGTCATTCCCATTTGCGATGAAACTTACTCCAGGTAATAATAGTCGTGATAAACTGATCTCTGATATGGATAATGGACTACTTATAACAAATTTCCATTATTCTAATTTTGTGGACCCCACAAGAGGTGTATTAACAGGTATGACAAAAGATGGATTATTTATAGTCAAGAATGGAGAGATTATTGGCTCTGCCAAGAATATGAGGTTCACAGATGGATTGATCCCTATGCTAAAGAATGCAGAATTCTCCAAGGAGGTTATTCAGACAGTCCCATTTGGGCTGGGATTGGAAGTTCCTGCAATTAAGATTGATGAGATAAATTTTTCTAGTGGTACAAATCATTGATTCAATAATTATTCATGAATGATGCAGTTTACAACAAAATGCTTCAGATCAAGGAAGAACTGTAGAATTCAGAAAAAAATAACCATTATGATAATCATAAAACTTTAGATAAATATAGATACATTAAGAATATCAAATGTGGATTTAATAATTGAAGATATATTTATTGGTAGAAAGAAAGAACTATCAACTTTTGAGAATATTTGGAGTAAAACATTGAGTTTAAGGCATGAACACAAAGCATATACAGTTCTTAATGCTCCTGGAGTGGGAAAAACCACATTGATACGCAAATTTGGTGAAATCATTGAGGAGAGTGATCAAGGCATACATTTAAACTATATTTGTACAGTAGAATTTACAACTAAACAAGCACTTCTGAAAAGTATTCTATCTGAATTTATCAGAATGATTGAGAATAATGAAGATATGATAATAAAATAT
>JAJRQD010000206.1 GCA_024280435.1 archaeon
AAAGCCAATCTACCTGAATGTGAACTATCCCCCTGCAATCAATACCAGGAAAATACCATCAATTGATTTGAAAATAAATACAGTGGGTAGTTATAGAAAAAAAATTACCATCCCCCAGAATTGGATAGATAAAAAAATATTTATCCATTTTACAGGTGTAAAATCTGCTTTTTATATCTGGATAAATGGAGTACTTATTGGATACAGCCAAGGAAGTATGACTCCAGCTGAGTTTGATATAACAGAACATATAACAACTGGTGAGAATATAATCTCTGTTGAGGTATACAGATGGTCTGATGGTTCTTATCTTGAGGATCAGGATATGTGGAGACTATCTGGAATATACAGAGATGTATACCTATTTTCACTACCTGAGATACATATAAAGGATTTTCATGTGAGATATGAGATGGATGAGAAGTACAGAGATGTTGAACTATCTCTGGATATCGAGCTGATTAACAATGATAAATGTGAGATTGTGGTCGAGTTAGAAGAAACAAGAATGATCTCAAAAATCAATGAGATTGGACACAGAATTATCAATCTTGAGAACAGGATATTGAATCCGGATAAATGGACCGCAGAAACCCCTAACTTACATAATTTGAGTATAATTTTGATTGTGGATGGATCAGAGGTACAGAGAATAGAGACAAAAATTGGATTTAGAAAGATTGAGATACACAATGCTAGACTGCTGATAAATGGCCAACCAATAGTACTCAAAGGAGTAAATCGACATGAGCATGATCCGGTTGATGGAAGAGCAGTATCTGAGAAAAGAATGATTGAGGATATCATATTGATGAAAAAATTCAATATAAATGCAGTTAGAACATCACATTATCCAAATCACCCTAGATTCTATGAATTATGTGATTATTACGGATTGTATGTGATGGATGAGGCAAATATTGAGAGCCATGGACTTAGGCGTAAACTTCCTAAGAGCCATCAAAAATGGAAGAATGCATGTGTTGATCGGATGGTATCAATGGTTCAAAGAGACAAGAACCATCCATCAATAATTATGTGGTCTCTGGGAAATGAAGCAGGTATGGGTAATAATTTTGTGATAATGAGAGAGGAGGCAGATAAGATTGATAATTCAAGGCCTTATCATTATGAGCAGGATTTCAGAGGTGAGGTTGTAGATGTATACTCAACCATGTACACATCACCCAAAGGATTGGAAAAATGGTTTGAGAATAAATGTGTATTAATAGGAGATATTATTGGTAGGCCCACAAATCCGGGAAAATATCGAAATATGCCAAGGTTGCTCTGTGAGTATGCTCATGCGATGGGTAATTCAGTTGGAAATCTGCAGGAGTACTGGGATATAATTGAGAAATATAATGGATTAGGTGGTTTTATATGGGATCTGATTGATCAAGGACTACTTCGATCAAATAATGGAAAAGAATATTTTGCCTATGGAGGTGATTTTGGTGATGAACCGAATGATGGTGCATTCTGTATAAATGGATTGATCTCACCTAATAGAGTACCAAATCCACATTTTCATGAGGTAAAGCAGGTATATCAGTATATAGAAACAGAGATCGATCCTGATTTCAAAATAAACAATACAATTATCATTCATAACAAATATTCATTCACTAATCTTGACAATGTATACCTTTTATGGAGTGTTTTGGAGAATGGTTTCGTTTTCAAAGAGGAAAAAATTGAAAATATAGACATTAAAGCAGGTAATATATTAAAATTAGTATTGAACTGTAATATAGACTATAAAGATGAGAGTGAATATCTACTGAATTTCAGATATCATCTCAAAAAAGATGTTCTCTGGGCAAAGAGAGATTATTTGATTGCAAAAAAACAGTATTTGATAAAAGAGAGAAATTATGCTAATGAGAAAGAAGAGATAATCTCAGATCAAAATATAATCATAATGGATAATAAAGATGAAATAATTTTCAAAGGGATAATTATGTTATAAAAATATCAAAAATTAAACCAATGATTATATCATATATTGTCAATAGTGAGGAGATACTTAAAGAACCACTGAAATTCAGTTTCTGGAGAGCACCCACAAATAATGATTACGGATTAAAGAATGTAGGTATTAAAATTCCGTTTCAAGGTTTGAAAAGATACTGGAAAAAAAGTGAGAATAAAATTAAAATTAAGAATATTATCGTTGATAAGGAGAGAATGAAGGTCATCTATGAGCTGAAAATGCCTAGAGTAAAAAAATTCAAACTTGAGATTAAGATCAATTCTGATGCAAAAATAAATATCTACTCATCAATTGTACCAGCAGAAGAGATGATCAGATTTGGTATGGAAATGAATATAGATAGAGAATTTGGGGAAATCAGATGGTATGGTCGAGGACCACATGAGAATTACTGGGATAGAAAAACAGCAGCAGATATTGGCGTATATCAAATGAACATAAAAGAATTCATCACCGAGTATATATATCCACAGGAAAATGCCAACAGATGTGATACAAGATGGCTAGAGTTGAGAGGTAATAAAAAAATAATCATCAGAGGTAAGCCTATAATTGATTTCACTTTATCACCATATAGTACAGATGATCTGGAGAATTCTAAGCATACTTATGAATTGAATGCAATGGACACAATCAGAATTAATATTGATCACAGACAGAAGGGAGTTGGTGGTAACAATTCATGGGGAGCTAAACCAGATAGTAAATACAGATTATTCAAAAACAAGGAGTATCAATTTGAGTTCTCTATTCAAATATTATAACACACGTACTCTAGTACTGGAATTTGTATATTGTATAAAATTCAGTTTATATTTTGTATATCTTGAATCTGTCTCAATATAATTTATATTATATTTGTAAATATTTGGCTTGTGGGGAAATTTCCCCGTGATTATGATCCCTCTATACCTGAATAATTTGTCATTTAAATTACATACATTTCAGAGATAGTTTATAGTTAAAATTCTGCATTAATTCCCATACTATCAAAATATTTGATATATTCTCGATCTACCTTCATAATATGATCAATCAGCCATTTCATTATCATACCATTGATTTTGATTACAATATCAATAGCCTCTCCTCTTTCAAGATATTCCTTGAGTAAGCCTTTTACACTCTCTACAAAGTCATCATGAGCTTTTTATGCTCATCAAATTTCGGATAATTATATTTCAGTAATAATCTTTCCTCATCTTCAAAATGCTCCTGGACATACACACTGAGAAATTCAAATATACTAACTATTTCCTCTTTACCTTTTCTAGAACGTGTGGCATCTAATAATTCATTTATCTTGTCAACCAATTCTTTATGCTGTTTATCAATTCCAGGAATACCAGATACTAATGATTTAGTCCATTTGACCATATTATAATTTCATATCACCTTAATTTATTAGTTTTATGTCTAAAGCTGTGTATTTTTATTTAACTATTCAAATTAAATCATTGAATCTCTATTATCACCTTATTTGCACATACAAATTTGAAATTGTGAAATTCACACATTAATTCGCTGTTTTGTATTAATAATTGAAAAATAAATGGATATCATCTCTTATTTCACATTCTATGACAGTAACGCCATCACTCACATTAACTTCCAATATATCAAATTCATCACATAATTTATTTTTGTCACTAGATAACAACTGTATCAGTACAGAACCTCCCCATCCTGCACCTATCATCCTTGCACCATGAATAATATCATCAAATTCACTCTCAAATAACTGTATCAATCTATCCGCTTCTGACCAACTTACCTCAAAATTATCTCTCAAACTATGATGTGATTGATACAATAACTTACCAGCCTCTTCAAATCTGTTCTGAGACATTAATTCACTGTATCTGATCACTCTATCATTCTCTGTGATCACATGTTTTACTCTGTTGAATTCCAGAATATCAAGATGAGGTTCAATTAAATGCAGGTGATCTATTTCTAATTTAGATATATTATTTATATCTTTGAACTCATCTAATAATACTATTTTCTCAAATGCTTTTTCTAGTTCTTCTATTCGATAATTGTATTCTGATGTGCTAAGATCTCTCTCAATATTTGTATTTATCAGTAAAAATGTTATTTCTGGATTAATTGGAATATATTCATATTCTAGTGTATCACAATTCAATTTCAATGCATTTCCCTTCTTACCCAATCTGACAATCGTCTGGTCCATGATACCACAGTTCACACCCACAAATTTATTCTCCACAAAATGTGCTTTTTTCACAAGATCCATTGCACTAATTTCTAAATCATAGATATTCTGTAATAAATAGAATAATCCCACTTCCAATGCAGCAGATGAGCTCAACCCTCCAGATATGGACATATCAGATTCAATCCATATTTTCAATCCTGTCAGGGTATAATCTTCTCCGAATTTTTTTATCACTCCACGGGTATATTTTCTCCATCCATTTCCAAGATTGAAATCATCTATATCGAAAATATCAGTCTCTCCAAAAGTATCACTATGAATAGTTATCCTGCGATCATCTGTCCTCTTTCCATGCAATATTATACCTTGTTGAATACATCCAGGAAGTACTAGTCCACCCTGATGATCTGTATGCTCACCAATAATATTGAATCTACCGGGAGATAATACAGAAACGATCATTTTTCAAACCTCTTAATTATATTTCTCATCTCCTCTGAGAATTCCAAAGGATCCACAGAATTGATGAAAATACCAAGAGATGTCTCTATTCCTGCTCTGAATTTAAATCGATCCTTTGTGATCATCGGTGAGATCAACTCAATATGCAGATGAAATATATCAGAGTGATCCTTGATATACGTCTGATATATACCTAGAATATAAGGAGTATTTTTACCAAATTTAGAATATAATGATTGGAATGCCAGTTGTAGACATAGTGCCAGATCCTTGATCTCTCTTTCGTTTAATTGTGCCAATGAGTGTATATGATTTTTTGGATAAATATGCAATTCAAATGGCCATTTTGCAAATTCAACAGTAGAGATATTGAAAGTAGAGTTTTCATGTATTAGAATAGTCTCATCACAGTAGACACAGGTATCTTCAAATGATCTGTATTTCTCCAGTATAGTTTTTGGAATAAATGGAAATGAATAAATCTGCCCATGTGGATGTTCAAGGCTCACACCAATCTTTTTGCCATAGTTTTCAAAAATAAAAATATACTCTAGATCAGTATTTTTCTCTATCTCTTTAATTCTACTAATCCAATGTCTAATCACACTTTCTATGAACTCAGATGAATGATCTGTAAGTGTCTTTGTATGATTATCAGAATATAGAATCACCTCACAGATCCCCTTAGCATGCTCATAATCCATTGATAATGATGGATATTTGTTGGGAAGTGAGATAGCTTTGTTGAAACTCTCTGTTACCTCATCAGATCCAACACAGAAGGGACATCTTAACTCTTTTTGTTGAAATGGTCTTTTTTTCCGGTAGGTTGAGATTATAACGTGGTTCTCATCAAGAGGGTTCTTAACTATTCTAGACACTGAATTTCAGTTTATTTTATATGAATAATAAGTTGTGATTTTATTATGATTTAAAGTAGATAAATTATCCAGATATTATCAAACATGATTACTAGAACATATCTAATTTTGTAAAATCAATAAACGCAATTAAAAATACAAGAATTATCTGTCCATTTGTAGTGGATTATTTATATTCACAATTTGTCCTCTGTTATTTCACTACATATTCAATGATTGGATATACATTGAAACACCTTTTTCAAATGAAGTTCTCTGTTTCCATCCTAGCTGTTTTATCTTATTTGTGTCCATTGCGCCAAATCTGACATCACCCCTCCAACCACGATCACCACCAGTGTACTCAAATCTAGGAGATAGACCCATATATTTAGATACCAACTCTGCAATCTCTGTAACTGATACAGAATTCACACCTGATAGATTATACTCCTGAAATCCACTGTCAGACCTGCTTGCAGCCAGAATAAATCCATCAATACAATCATCAATATACAGGTATGATTTTTTCTGGTTTCCATCTCCCAGGATTTGCAATGTATCAGGATTATTTTTCAACTTCCTATAAAAATCATACATCACACCATGAGTTGAGCCAGGTCCAAAAATATTGCCAAATCTGAGAGAGGTTGTTTTCATACTGTACAGTGATGCATATGACCGGAGATACATCTCAAAAGCAGCTTTTGCAGCACCATAATTCGAGATGGGATTTAATCTCTCAAACTCATCTGTCGGGATACTATCTGTCTCACCATAAATAGTACCACCGGATGCGGCAAAAACAAATTCATCAATATCATTTTTCCTAGCAAATTCAAGCATCCTCATAGAACCAATTACATTTACATCAAAATCAAAATATGGAAGATCAGTACTGATAGGAACGCTGGGTTGTGCTGCAAAATGAATTATCACATCAATTGATTTTAATCTATGTGAGTACTCATTGATATCACGAATATCTGCCTGTATAAAATCAATATTGTCATGTTTATCAACAAATACCTGTTGACTGTGCTTTGGTTGTTGTATATCCAGCAATTGTATCTGAGAGGGAGAGAGTTCGATTATTCTATTAAAAAATGCATTGCCAATAAAGCCTGAACTACCTGTGATAAGAACTGATTTATTTTTGAAAGACACAATTCATTAATAAATCCATAATTGATTAATTTAGTGCAAGAATAATAGAAGAAATTAATTCTTGTTATAGGAATTGTTATAGTATTTTGAAGGATTATGGATAATCACAGAATTGCAAATAATAAAATCTATCAAAATATTATAAATAACACAATATATTCAAATATTTAATGTGTACTAATCATATAGATGAAACGCACCATCTTAATTATTGCAATATTAATAATGTCTGTCAGTGGTGAGCAGGTAAGTAGAACAGCTATCTATTTTGATAAAAAACAATTGGGTGACAGTGTCTTGGTTTCAGAGAATGCAGAATACAGAATTCTGGCACTTGCAAATGATTCAGTACCTGCACTGTATCCTGATGAATTAAATGGAAAATTGAATATTGAGGTTTTCTCAATGACTACTGCACTAAATATTATCATAGAGCTAAATCTTGAAATTAAAGTACCCAGTGATACAGGATATAAAGCATATAGACTTGGTTTTGTTATTTTGAATAACTCTTTGGTATTAGGAAAGCAAAACTTTGATACAGAAGAGATAGATCATGATAGTGGTGTGAGGATCGATCTGGGAAATGGTACCCTCTATCCAATTAGCTCATATTATTATTTAGATCAGACAGATGCCACGATTGATTCTGAGATAAATATATATTTAGAGCAATCAAATCATAGTATTTCTTGGAATACAGAAATAACATTGTCATTCTCATTCGAATTCAATTACGCTCATTCAGTTATAAATAATAACACTGTGGAGGCGAGTGAGGAGAGAATTTTCATGATTAACTTGTTGTATATCTCTGTATTTATTATAATAGTAATTATAATGAGAAAATCAAGGTAGATTATTTAAACTCATAAAAATTCTAATTGACATGGCAAATACTTTTGAAAATACTAAAAAATATTTTGAATGAGGAAAACAATTGCCTGATATCAAAGACCTTACATTGGAAGAAAAAGCATATTTACTCTCTGGAAAATCATACTGGGAGATCATAGGTGTTGACAGAATAGATCTGAAAAGTATTATCGTGACAGATGGTCCTCATGGTATCCGTAAATCACAGAATATAAGCAGTACAGATTTCAATGCAAATAAATCAGAGATCGCAATCTGTTATCCAACTGCATCAGCACTTGCCTGTTCATTCAACACAGACTTGATCTATCAGATGGGAGAATACCTTGGAGAAGCCTGTCAGGCAATGAATGTGAGAGTATTATTAGGTCCAGGTAATAATATCAAACGTACACCTCTTTGTGGTAGGAATTTTGAGTATTTCTCAGAAGATCCATATCTTGCTTCCAAAATGGCAACTGCTGAGATAATGGGTATACAAAGCAAGGGGGTGGGTAGCTCTCTGAAGCATTTTGTTGCAAATAACCAGGAAAGAAGAAGAAATACAATAAATGCGATTATTGATGAGAGAACTCTGAGAGAGATATATCTTGCTGCATTTGAGGAACCAGTAAAGATTGGCAAACCCTGGACAATCATGGGTGCATATAATCGTGTAAACGGATTATATATGTGTGAGAATCCTTATTTTCTGAGAGATATACTAAGAGATGAATGGGGTTATGAAGGAGTGATACTTACAGATTGGACTGCCACAGATCAGGCACATGTATCGATTAGGAATGGATTAGACCTGGAGATGCCAACTTCTGGTGATGTTGGACCAAGGAAGATAATAAAAGCTGCCAAAGATAGGGAATTCATGAAAGAGGTGGATAGAGCAGCTGAGAATGTGATTAACCTATTAACAAAAGCAGAGGAGACCAAAGTAGAGACCAGTTATGATCTTGATGCACATCATCAGAAAGCAAGAGAGATTGCTCATGAATGTATTGTATTATTGAAGAATAATGAGAATACACTTCCAATAAGCCCTGAAAAATACAATTCAGTGGCAATTATTGGTAAATTTGCCAAAGAACCAAGATATCAGGGTGGAGGTAGTTCACACATCAATTCATACAGAGTGGATACAGTATTTGAGGAATTCACAGCACTATCAGATATTGAAATCAAATATGCAGATGGATATAGTTTGAAAACAGATATTACGGAAGAGGAGATTATATTTGAAGCGGTCAATGTGGCAAAACCTGCTGATATAGTACTGTTATTTGTTGGATTACCAGATGTCTATGAGACAGAGGGAATTGATAGAAAACATCTAGATATGCCTCCAAATCATATAGAGCTGATAAACAGAGTGACTACATACCATGACAATGTCGTTCTGATTATCTCAGCTGGCTCTGTTGTTAAAATACCATATCTAGACAGGGTGAATGCAGTGATGAATGGATGGCTGACAGGAGAGGCAGGTGCAGGTGCTATTGTTGATGGATTACTTGGAATAATCAATCCATCTGGAAAATTATCTGAATCATTTATTACAGATGAGATATATGATCCCAGTATGGGAAATTATCCCGGGAATTATGAAGTACTGTACGATGAGGGAATATATGTAGGTTACAGATACCATGACAAGGCAGGTTCTAGATTACAATTCGAATTTGGTTTTGGATTGAGCTATACACAGTTTAAATACTCGGATATAGAGATATCAAATACAAGAATTCACGATACAGGGACAGTTGATGTGAAAATGACCATTACAAATACAGGGAATGTATCGGGCAAGGAGATTGTGCAATTATACGTTTCAGAGCTAAATCCCATTGTTGATAGACCGGATAAGGAACTCAAGGGATTTTCTAAAATAGAATTGCAAGCAGGTGAGAGTAAAAATATTTCATTCACACTTGATAAACGTAGTTTTGCATATTACAATGTGGATATTAAAGATTGGCATGTTAATTCCGGAATATTCAGAATACTTATAGGAAAATCATCCAGAGATATAGTACTTGAAACCGATATTGAGGTCATCTCAAGTAATCCAGTCTATGAGGTGACACAGGATAAAATATATGTGAAGCGAGTTGAGTTTATTGAGACAAATAGAATCCACAGAAATACATCTATGGAGACAATCAAAGATCATCTGATTGGAAAAAGAATATATAAAATGATAATGAAACAGGTGAATGAGGAATTGGCAGTAGATGAAGTAATATCGGATAAAGAATATAAGATGTTAAATCCAGAGATGATGATAACTATGATTAATGAGATGCCATTGAGATCATTTGTCAATGCAACTGGAGGAGATGCCATGACAGATGGAAACTTGAGAATACTGATATTATTACTCAACCTCACACGTCCAGATACAATACTTGGAAAAATACTGGGAATATTCTCAAGAAAAAAATAATACTGCAATGAATTTCAAAAACTACCTCATACTAAAATAATATTAAATACTACAATAATTGATATATATGAAGTACAGAAAACTTGGTAAATACGGAACCAGAGTATCAACAATATCTCTAGGTGGATGGCTGACCTATGGTGGACATGTAGAGGATAGTAATTCATTGAAATGTTTAGAAGAGGCAGTTAATCAGGGTATAAATTTTATTGATGTGGCAGATGTGTACATGAAGGGTGAGAGTGAAAAAGTGGTGGGTACTTTCCTCAAAGATCAGGAGAGATCTGATCTTGTGATTTCTTCCAAAGTATTTGGAAAGATGTCTGATAATGTGAATAACAAGGGATTAAGCAAGAAACATATCTATGAATCTATTGATAAATCACTTGATAGACTACAGACTGATTATCTAGATATTTACTATGCACACAGATTTGATTATCATACACCACTTGAAGAGACAATCAGAGCATTCAACCATCTGATTGATGAAGGAAAGATCATGTACTATGGTACATCAACCTGGTTTGGAGCAGAGCTTGAGAGAGCATATGGTATTGCCAGAGAATATGGTCTAGTTCCACCCTCAGTAGAACAACCAAGATATAATTTACTTGATAGACA
The DNA here is from genome assembly GCA_024280435.1 of archaeon. Classification (GTDB taxonomy): domain Archaea; phylum Asgardarchaeota; class Heimdallarchaeia; order Heimdallarchaeales; family Kariarchaeaceae; genus JAJRQD01. The sequence continues at coordinate 10,605 of JAJRQD010000206.1, forward strand.
TATTGAGATAGAATTATTCTCCACAATTAATTATACAGGAATGGGAGTTACTCCCTGGAGCCCACTTGCACAGGGAATACTATCTGGAAAGTACAATAATGGCATTCCAGAGGATTCTAGACACAAGCTGGTCAATGAATTACCAGATAGAGAATTGAATGATGAAGTGCTTGGGAAATTGAAAAAAGTGGATGAGATTGCAAAAGAGCTTGAGATCACCATGGCACAGCTATCACTTGCATGGGGATTATCTAGACCTGAAATCAGCTCTATGATCACTGGTGCTTCAAGACCCTCTCAGGTGACTGAAAATGCAGCAGCAGCTGATATTGAACTATCAACAGAGGTGATAAATCGTATTGAGGAAATTATGGATAACGAACCTCAATATCATCCAGTATATGGGGTAAATTACAGAGCATCAAAACAATTATGAACCTGAATAGTATTCTAATTCTTCAGT
>JAJRQD010000207.1 GCA_024280435.1 archaeon
AGCAATAAATATAATGGGAAAAGTAGCCCCAGAGAATGTATTAAAACACATTCAATGGAGTAGTGGTGACATCATCTCACCGGAGCGTGTGAAATTGATTAATTTCACAACTTAAAATTCGTATGTACAAATAAGATGATTAGTTAGCCTCACAATTGTTTACTACTGAAATTTTGGGAGTGAGAGAAGCAGATACGTGTAGCAGTATGAGGCAGATGCCAGAATGCAATCTGCAGAGAAATTAATTGTAAGTGTATGAGATCAACTACAAATATTTTTAAAATTGATAATAGAATAAAAAACGATGACACAGGTTGAATGGAGATCTATTGAACTACCAAGAGTTATAGATGCCAAGCGCAATGCATTTGAGAGTATTCCCAGTCTAATCAGCTCTTTGAGATTAAAAGGAAATATACTGATGCTTAGCAGCCCCACCTCACATAGATTAGCAGGTAAAAAAATACTAGATTTACTTGAGGATGAGACCTCTTTCAATGTGCATGTACTTGAGACCAGGGTGGCAACTATCGAGATGGTCAGGATTGTCAAGAAATATGTGGAGGATCATGCTGTCATGACAATACTGGCAGTGGGAGGTGGATCAATCACAGATGTTGCCAAACTTGCAAGTTACTACAGTAAAATCACATTTATCTCAATTCCAACAGTATTATCTCATGATGGTATTGCCAGTGTAAAAGCATCTATAATGAGTAATGGCTATAAACAATCATTCACAGCACAGGCACCAATTGCAGTTATTGGTGATATTGATCTACTATCACAGTCCCCGGCCAAATTCACATATTCAGGTGCAGCAGATCTGATATCAAATCTATCTGCAATTGAGGATTGGAAGCATGCATCAAGATTGAGAGGAAAAGATCTGAATAACTATGCAATTGAGTTGTCAAGGATAAGTGCAGAAAGTGTAATCAATAATGTGGATATACTGAATCATAGTATTCTGGATCGTGCAGGAATAGTATTCAGAGGATTGATGAGCAGTTCCATGGCAATGGCAATTGCAGGCTCCTCAGTACCCGCATCTGGGAGTGAGCATACCATCTCACATGGATTGGATCGAGCATTGAACTATCAGAATTTACATGGGGAACAATGTGGATTATTGACAATATTCACGATGTATCTTCAGCAGGCAGATTGGAAAATGGTCAAGGTAATTCTGAAGAAATTAGAGTTGCCAACAACACTTGCAGACCTGAATATTGAGACTGATATTTTTGTGGAGGTAACAGAGAGTGCACATCTTATCAGAGACAGGTACACAATTATTGGCAGTGGTATTCCAAAAGAAGCAATAATTAAAGCATTGAAGAAGACTGGAATGATTTAGTAGATAAAATATGCCATTACACAATTAGTCATATTATGGGATTTATATCCCTCAATAATTATCATAATACTGTGGATAGCAAGTACTCTGAAGTTGATATTTATAGTAAATTCTCAAATACTACTGATATCTATAAAAAAGTGATCACAGTACTTGAAACAACCTGGAATGATAAACACATAAAATATTATGATGATTGGTTTGAAACAGTATCTCATTTTTATGAGGTAGTAGATAAACAGCTGTTGTTCAGGCATACATATCTGATCCTTGTGAGTAATAGATTTTTTGAGATGATGATTGATAAGATTGTGATTGATAAGATTTTGAATGATAAGATCTCTTTACTGAATAATGAAATATATTTTATCCAGTGGATTATAGATGAAGATGTGTACGCAACAATCATAGCTGAGATTGACAAGGTATTGTATTTTTTTGCTGATAAAATAGCTATGAAGACAGATCTGTTCATACAGTTATATGAGAATATTATCAGTGATAGGCATGAAAATGGCGAGTACTACACACCATACTGGTTATCAAAGTATATTGTAGAACAACTGAGTATGGGTGATAAATATCTTGATCCAAGCTGTGGTTCGGGTACTTTTCTGATTGCAGTTATGCATCATCTGATTAATAAAAAAAATATTCATCATCATCAGATATTCGATCATATCACAGGCTATGAAATCAATCCGGTATCAGCATACATTGCAAGGATAAATCTATTGCTGAATCTATCAGTATATGGTGAGATAAGATTGCAGACAAATCCAATAGAACTTAGAGATACAACTTTTGTTGATGGTAGTGAGAAATATGACAGGTTGATTGGAAACCCCCCATGGGTAGTGCTGAGGAATATAAAAGATACTCAGAGAAGAGAGCATATCAAAAGATTGGCTATGAATTACAGATTACTATCAAGTGATGAGATACACCTGTATACACAGCTTGAGACAGCAGCAGTATTCTTCAATATAAGTGCGGATATGTTACTTGGTGATAATGGAAAAATAGCCTATATACTTCCAAAGAGTGTGTTATTAGGAACCAAGCATCTGAATAGGTTCAGAGAATTTAATAATCCAGAGATGAAGGTGGACAGGATAATGGATTTATCAGGAATTTCCTCATTGTTTCCAATGCCTGCATGTGTAATATATGCGGATAAATCGGGTAAATCACAATTCCCCGTACATATGCTTGATATAAAGAATACAAGCAAAATAATTGATAGCTATGAAACATTTATATCGGATAGTCAATTTATCAGTAGCAAATATTCACCTCCAATGATGAATAGAGAACCATCATGGTATTATGATAAAGTAAAGGTAGGTGCCTGTATTTTTCCAAAATCACTCTATTTTATTACTATAAAGAATGCAGATGGAGAATATGTTGATGTGACAACAGACCCAGATCTAAGAGTCTCAAAAAAATGGGACCTCAGTTTAGAAGGAAGAATATCGAATAAATACCTGTATAAGACACTTGAGACAGTTAATCTCTATCCATTCTATATCTCCAGGTTCACGGTTGTTGCATTACCAATTTTAATTGATGATAAGATAAAGATCTCAGAGAAGATGGATAAGCACAGCAGAGAATGGTTCAACCGAGTTGAGGAAGTATTTATTGATATTAACAGTAGAAATAATCATAGTAATAGAATAAAAACAGTTTATGATAGATTGAACTACAATAATGATCTGTTGAATCAGAAGTTGAACTCAAAATATCTAGTTGTATCCAATGCTACTGGAAAAAATATCAAAAGCAGTGTGATTAACAGATATGACGATGGATTTTTGGATACTCCATTCATCTCTGATGTTAAATTCTGGAGATATGATACTGACAATGAGGAAGAAGCATATTATCTTGCATCTATACTTAATTCGAGTTACCTGAATAAGAAGATCAAGGTATTTCAGCCAAACGGTAAGGGAGGAGCAAGGGCAATACATCGGATCCCATTTCAATTTCCGGTTCCAAAGTTTGATATGGAAAATAAGTTGCACAGAGAACTAGCTGAGATCGGCATTGATGCAAGTATAATGATGAGAGGTACATTCAATGCCAAACCAAATAGACGTATTGTCACTGATGCTCTGAAAGAATATATAATCAGAATCGATAGGCTAGTAGCGATGCTATTCTGATTAATTATCAAAATTTTATCATATGATTGTTTCAAAAGTAACTAAATGCAATTATCAAAACAATTATATCCAATTTACCCATATTTGTATTTTATAGCAATTTTAGAATATTTGAGTATACCACATATTTTCATATATATTTTTTGTGATATTATGTGATGATTTGGCTTGAAATAGAAAATATTGATAAGTCAGTATTTCTTACACTCTTGATAATGAAAGCATACGATGATATTTTCATAATATTAGTTGTTGGAGAGGATAGTGTTGGTAAATCAACTTTACTAGATAGGGCAGATATTGAAAGATTCACCCCCGGATATTTACCAGTAATTGGAATTGAGCCTTATTGCAAATTCATAAATATTGATCTTAAAAGGTATGTTCTTGCAATAACACTAGTTGATATAGAGACAATATTCGAAGCAGTGAGACTAGTATCCTTTAAAGATTTGAAAAGGCATTTATTCTATTTGATCTAACAAGACAGGAAACCTTCAACAAGATTGATTACTGGGCAAATGAGGTTAGAAAAGACAATCCAGATGTGAAAATAATACTGATAGGAAATAAGTTGGATCTTGATGATACAAGAGTGATTAATAAAGAGCTTGCAGAGGTTAAAACAAAAGAAATTGGAGCAATTAATTACTATGAGATAAGTGCATTGTATAGAATTAATAATCAGG
>JAJRQD010000208.1 GCA_024280435.1 archaeon
TCTCCAAAAGCATCCAGAGTATATCTGATAGAATCAGTTATATCTGGAATAATTGCCATATTCCTGATATTCCTTCCATCGTTTACTATTCTATCCATCTATTCTGTGACTCAGAATGCAATGGATTCAATACCAAGGCTTACAATTATGTTTCTGTTCAATATGGGAGTTAGTGTATTCTTTATTGCATTGACATCTCTGATGAGTAGTTTCAGGTTCTCACAGGGTGCCGGTACTAAGATTGGTTATTTTTACATTATATATGCCTTCTTGATTGAATTAACAGCAGGTTCTGTTGATGAGTACAAAGATTATGCAAAGATATCTGTAAATACATATATCAGTCCATCAGCAGGTATTCTCAATGGAGAGCACAATTGGAATGAATTTCTCACTGTAATTGCAATTTCATTCTTCTTCTTATCAATCTCATACTATCTTATCAAGAAACCAGATTATATTGAGAAAATATCAGTAGAGAAGAGTGGTAGACTTGAATTTCTACCTAAATTCTCCCCAGATGGTAAACTTGCAAGAAAATACCCAATATTATTTGATCAGTTCAGAATGGATAGATCATTCTTCTTCATCTGGTTTACAATATTAAATTTCTTGATACTATATGTTATTGTGTTCTACACATCTGTACTTGCCGATGATCCAGAACAATTGACACGGCTGATGGGCTCATTCGATACAGGCATGATGAAAGCATTCACCTTTGGATATGATGTTGAAGCAAGTTATATGGGATTTCTTGTGCTTGAATTCTTTGGATTGACCTGGGTATACTATGGTTTATTCATATTCATACCTGCTGTGAATATTGCAAGCAGAGATCAGTACAGGGATGAACAGGATCTTATCTGGTCCAATTCAGTAACTCCAGAGCAGGTGATAATCAACAGAACAATTGCACTACAAATATTCTTCACCATCCTATTCTGGGCATCTTATCTTTTCATGACGATCCTATCCGTCTCATTGGATACAGATTATAACAATACCTCAGGTGCATTTATCGTGGGATATATTTATTATACAGGTTTGACTTTTATGCTTGTTGGATTAACTATGCTATTTCCAGTGAGTAAGGGAAGACAATTCGGAAGATGGTTCTATATTGCATCGGTGATGATAATAATCATTGCATTCATGGAACCTTCTGTTGAGTTTATAAGGTATATATCAATTGTTAACTACTATGATCCTGTGGGAATGATAATGAATAAAGTACAGATAATTGATCAGTTGATCATAGCAATAATTGTGTTAATACCATCTGTTCTATTATATTTCGCATCATTGAAATTTAGATACAGAAACGTGGATTTAATATCCTGAAATTATGAATTATTGAAATTATGAATTATTGAATTATGAATTATTGAAAATACTTGGACCTATCATATTCAGTGAATGATTCCATAATAGATAATACATATGCGAAAACATACTCAATATTGATATTAGCCTTGGCAGATACCTCGATATATGGGATCTCATATATTGATTGCTGTGTTAATTGCTGTGATAATGCCATTCCCTCTGCTTGAGTTACCTCATCTGGCACATTACCACGCAGATCAATTTTATTTCCTACAAGCACCATAGGTATTGATCTAAGTGTTTTGTTATTGAGAAACTCAACCCATTTTAGTATTGCCTCGAATGTATCTCTTCTACCAATATCATAAACAAGTATAGCAGAGTTGGCATCTCTGAAATAATCATCAAGTATCTGTTTAAAGCCTTGCTGACCACCCAGATCCCAAATTTGCATTGCATATTTGTTAAATTTTTTAACTGAGATCTCTGCTCCCAGTGTCATTGCATAATTATCTAAAAATTCCATGCCAAAATATGCACGTTTAATGCTTGTTTTACCCACAGACCCACTCCCCACCAGGCATGTCTTGTATCTCACCTTAATTCTGGAGCTTTCTTCTTGACTCATAATAATCTACTAGCTTTATTATAATTATTATTTTTAAACAATTAGTGTTATAGTTCTATTTTTGTAATATATTGTGAAATAATTCAAATATTTATCAAATATTTATTATTACAATACCTTCTTATTCGAATAATACTTTCTCATTCTCAATTGCTCTTGTCTGTATCAATAGTAGAATTGTAGAGAATGCAAATATCGCCATAAGATAAATCATAGTACCGACTAGATTCTCTTTGAATATTATATTCAGTGAAACCTTGAAGGGCCAGAAAAATGGATTAATCACCTGTATTGGTGTCTCTGCCAGTGGATCTGCAATTGATGTGGCATAGAACAGAATGGTGAGGATCATTAATCCACTTGATCCGAATTTATCACCGCCTTCTTTACCCATGAGTAACTGCATAGCCAGCAGAAATTCAATTGATAGGAATGATAAAGAAACAAATAGGAAAATAATTGCCAGCACATTTGTCACTGTGATCAGCTCTTTTGGAACAGTCAGTAGTTCACTGTCGTTTGTATTGAAATTGACAATCAGCACAATTGCAAAACCAGTGATGTATGCCATTACAGTTGCAAAGCCATAAATTACACCGATTATTAGTTTTGATAGAATCATCTCGCTACGGTGAACCACAGAGGACAATAGCAATTCCATCATATCAGCCTCTCTCTCTGCAGAGAAGCCTGTAAGACGCATTGATGAGGAACCCATTATCAGAATTAAAAATGCAATATATGCCAATGGAAATGCAATTGCACCTCTATTCTTGGCCACTCCATTATCCAGTAATTCTGATTCTGAGAATACCTGCTCTCCCTCTATTTTAGGAGGAATCACAGGAATTAATTTCTCAGTAACCACCTTATCAATTATCTGGACAATAGTACCGGTCATTATAGGCTGAGCACGTATATTACTATCACTCATTGTGAGATAATATGTTGCCACTCGTGTGTAGTTAGCCACTTCTGTGAAATTTCCCGGGATATAGATTGCATTCTCAAATGATATGAATTCATCATAAGTATCTAATTTCACAAGTTTTATTGAATCATCATTTGCCAGTGTATTGTTGAGAGATAGAAGTATATCATTCCCCAGGTTCAGAGTACTGTTATCAATTGTAATTCCATCATCCTCTATCAGGTATCCAATTTCAAATGGTTCTGCAGATTGTAAAAACAGAGGTAGTACTCCGATAAATATGATAATTATCATTGGAAACAACAGTGTGAATACAACTGCTTTCTGCTTGAAAAGTGAGCTTAGATCTTTGATTAATAATACTTTCAACTGCATCTTTCTAATCCTCCATAAATGCCTTAACAATAGCATCTTCCAACTTACCCCCGGGAGAGAAATGTGTCTGTATCTCTTCTCGATCCCCAAATTTTATTACCCTACCCTTTTTCAGAATAATTATATCCTGCGCCAGCTCTTCTAGATCTGTTATTACATGCGAGCTCATCAGTACTGATTTACCACTATTTACCTCTTCCTGGATGATTTTTCTTATCTCCACAGCTCTGGCAATATCAAGACCTGTAGTGGGCTCATCAAGTATTAAAAATTGTTTACCGATCAATACAGCCCTTATAAATCCTAATGCTCTTGCTTCACCTCCAGATAATTTACCAAATTGTTTATTGGCAACCTCCATCAGATTAAGTCTTTCCAACATTGCAATTAATTCATCCTCAATATCTTTGAAATCAATATTATTCAATTTAAGTATGAATTTTAGATTATCAAGTGCGGTTAATTGTTTGTATCCTGCATTTCTCTGTGGAAGTAAGCCAATATTTCCTCGTATCTGTGTGGCATTTTTCTTCAGTTCCTTACCAAACACAAATACCTCACCTGAGCTTGGCCTTAGAAGAGATAATATTATTCTGATTGTAGTAGTCTTACCAGCACCGTTAGGTCCTAGTAAAGCTGTTACTCTACCTTTTCTGATGTTCAGATTAACATCTGATAGGATCTGTGTCGTGTTTATTACTTTAGATACATTTCTCAGTTCACAAATATACTCAGATGTGCTCATCAATTGTTTGTATGATTCAAGTATCAAAAGTATTCATATAGGATAGAATATTTTTTATTTTTTTTTAATTTAAATCATGTAAAATTATTCATAATTTATTTTTTGGATAATCTCTCAACAAGTGCAGTTACTCTGTGATGAAATGCCTCTCTTTTTGCCATCTCATTCATTGCAGTCTCTTCCTCTGAAAACTGTGCTACAAGTAATTTTCGAAGATTTCTATTGACCAGTTGTTTTGTTCTTGCAATAGTTATCCTGTCTGCTGCCTTATATGAATTAGCATATGTAATTGCCTCTTCCATCAATTTATCAGATGAAACAACGGAATCTATTCCTCCTGTATTTAAAGCCAGTTCTAGTGGTATATTATCACCAGTTGCAGATGATCTCATGGTGATTGATGAACCGAACCTAATTGGTAAGAGTACAGAGGCACCAGAATCTGGAATTAATGCAAGAGTACCAAATGCAGTTACCAGACGTGTATTCTCTTCTGCAATTCTGTGATCACATGCCATTGCCAGAGATAGCCCAGCACCGGCAGCAGCTCTGTTTATCGCGGAAATCACGGGTAATGGATGGTCAATAACTGCAAGTATCACCTCTGCTGCCTTTGAAATCACTGAATGGATATATTCTGCCATATCTGCACCCTTATCAAGATTCTCCTTCATACCAAACACATCTCCACCACCACTGAAAATCTTCTTACCGGTGATAATTACAGCTCTTAATTTCTCATTATTCTTTGATTGCTCAAGTGCATCTACTAGATCAGATAATAATTCAACTGTGAATGAATTTCCTTTGTAATCCATCACTATTACCTGTATATCATCCATAATTTTTATTTCCAATGTTTTCATTAACTAATTCTCAGAGGATTTGAATATAAAATTTAGGTAGGTGCAATGTAATAACAAAAAGATTAGTATCTAATTTTCAGTATTTAAATGTCAATCACAATATTTAGGATTTGAACAACAATTTTCAAAAATAAAATCACTAGTTTTTTAAAATCATCAAATACATCAAAGATAATGTCTAGAAATTTACCAAAATACAAAAGCAAGGCATCAAGATTTGAATATTGCTGTGTAAGAGGCTTCTATGTATTTCCACTAATGATTATTGGTGGTCTCGCCATGATTGGAGTATTAATTATGACTTCGATTTTCGGACTTATCAACTTTTTTACAATTCTTTTTGCAGGACAACGCAATGAGACCTATTATGATTGGATTTTGAAAAGAACTCAATGGACGGCCCATGTTAATATGTATCTTGCTGGGGCAACTGATGAGAGACCTGCATGCACTCCCTGTTAATAATTGAAGTGGATAAATGAACAAAGATGAAAAAATAAAAGTAATGAAAAAATTCAATGATGCAGTCAATAAAAGAATATTTGCACACCATCCAGCTTGTGATATATATGATCATCATGTGATCAGTATTGGTAAGTGGGTATTCTGTATTGGATGTCTGGGTGTATATCCCACAATAGCTGTGCTATCAATTCTCGCCTTTATTGGGATCGGTTACAGAGCCATTCCCGCATATTCAAATTTCTGGATTGGTTTATTATTTTTTATTCCCGCTGTAATTCAGCTATTCTGGAAAACTAGGAACAGGTTGATCAAGTATCTTATGCGGGTATCTCTTGGCATCGCTACATACTATCTCTTGGTATTCATTTTTTACTTTCCCATTTTATTTGGTAAAGTAATTTATTCCATCATTTTCATTGCTGGTTTTTATTATTACAGTAGAAAGCAGGGAAAAACACAGTTAAAAGATTGTGATACCTGTAAATATGGAGAGAGTTATGATTCATGCCTACGAAAGTTTGAATATATTTTGGAAATAGATAATCTAGAATTGATCGCAGACGTATCACCTAAAATAGAGTACTTTGTTAATCTAAAAAAGTTAAGCGATACAGAGAATATCAGAATTCATCAGGAAAATGTGCCAGAACGATGATAAGAGTACTATTGCCACTTGCTCTCACAGTTCCATCAATAATTAAATTCCATGGTCTATTCAATGGAGCCATGGGATTATTTCGTGGGACTTCCACGAAATTTTTTCCAGATAGACTCACAACCTGTCTACAGTAATATCCTTTCTTTTCTCCAGAATTAATTACTTTTAAATCTGAGGGAGGATCAATTTCATCTGTGATGAAGATTGATATTTTGATCCTGTATTAATTCAAAATTGATAGCAACTATATTTACAAAAGGTAAAGTGAATTAATTATTTTGATATAAGTAATATTCCCGAGTTGAAAATACTTTAAATGTATAACAAAAATCTAACAAATATATGCTTGATAATTTAGATAATCTACAAAAATTATTGGATACTGTTGACAGATCCGTGGTTAATTTTGCAGATATGCGTATCTATACCTCAAATAGCCTGAACCTCACAACTCGTAAAGGGATGGCAGAAGAGGTAAGCTCCAATAAACTTGAAGGAATTGCTATCAGAGCACTGGTAGAAGGTGCCTGGGGATTTGCCTCAGTTGCCAGCTTTGATTCTGATGATGTGAAGAATGCACTGGACTCTGCAATTAAAATGGGAAAAGGTGTATCAAAAACAAATAAAAATAAAGTAACTGTCAATACAGAGGCTGTATTCGAGGCAAGAAATGAATTTGTACCGGATATGAATCCAGCAGATCTTTCATTTGAAGA
>JAJRQD010000209.1 GCA_024280435.1 archaeon
ATACTTGCATTAAATGCAGGAATAGAGGCAAGCAGAGCAGGTGATTATGGTAGAGGATTTGCAGTGGTTGCAGAGAATGTGCGTAAATTATCAGATCAATCAAAACTGGCATCTGAGAGGATAGAGACTGTGGCAGATGAGATCAGAGAGACATTGCAGGTGGCATTTAATAGTATTTCAAATACAATGATCAATGTGGTATCTGTATCCGAGGAAACTGCTGCCAGTGCTGAGGAAGTTGCAGCAGCAGCTGAGGAGATGACTGCAACAATTGAAGAACTATCTACTGCTGCAGAGAGATTATCAGTACAGGCAAATAGATCTGAAGAGGCAATTAATCTATTTGAGATACAAGAAAACAAAGAAGAATAAAACCTTATGAATAGCACCAAAAATGTTTATTAACATAATTCCAATTTGTAATTAATGATTAATGCTTATATTCTGATAGATGTACGCAAAGGATACACTGAGAAGGTGGTTAATGAATTAAAGCCAATTGATGAGATTGAATTATTATCTGTGGTGACAGGTGAATTTGATATAATTATCAGAGTATCAGTAAAAGATCTTGAGACACTCTATTATCTGATGGTGAATAAAATAGATCCAATCAAAGGTGTGAATGAGACTATCACATCTGTAATAACCTCAGATTTCAAATAGGTGATTATTTTGACAAATATAAACAAAGCATCTACCAGATCATCTTTATCAAAAAGATTACTGTTCTACACCCTTGCATTGACATCTGCACTGTTCAGTGCATCCTTTGTTGTATTGGATACCTATATCAGCATACATGTACTGCCAGATCCATATCTATTCGCTCAGATGTCTTGGATAACTGGCTCTATTCTGATTATTGCTATGATGCTGATATTCTCAATTCCAAAGCGTAGTATAGGAAAACGACATATTCCCATAGGTTCTTTTCTGGATCCAAATTTCAAGAGATTGCATATTCCAGAATGGGATGTTCTGAAATTTGTATTACTAGGAGGTGCATTCATGAGTTTCAGTACACTTTTCTACTTCAAACTGATTGAGAAATTTGATGCAAGTACTTTTGTCCCTCTGATGTCATTTGTTATAATTTACCTGATTATTGGAGATTTCATAATTGAGAAAGATAATCCAACAATAATTGAGATACAGGCAATTATCGCTATCATTGCAGGTATATTCATATCAAGTCTATCTCAGGGAGAATTTGATCTTGAGAGTGTGATGATTACTCTGGTAATAATGAATGGATTGGCAGCTGGAGTTACTATCTCTCATAAAAAAGCAACTCAGTGGTTGGATCCAATATCTAATAAACCACTAGATTCAGTTACTATCAGGTTATACTCTGTATTGATTGCAACAGTGATAAATACCATAGTATTTTTATTAGTCACCAATGAAGAACAGAAATTAATATTCAAACAGGAATTCTGGAATTCATTCCTACCAGTTACTGCATCAATGGCACTTGCAACCCTATCCTATATATTATTTATCAGAGCATTGAGAATGGGTAAAATGTCAATTGTTAATTCACTGAGATCATTCTCAGTAATAATTGCAATACCATTAACAATGATTGCAAACTTTATCTATCCACAATATGTACCATTCAATTTTGGAGGAACTACTGGTATTATTCTGAAATCAATTGGTGCAGTGCTGGTACTTGCAGGTATGATCAGCCTTGCAGTATCTGATGTCAGAGTACTGGCGTTGATTAAAGTGAGTGAGAATGGATTATCAGAGATTGAGAATATAGCCAATCTCAAGGGAGTTACACGTGTATCTGCACTTGCAGGGAAATATGATATGCTGGTAACCATAAGAACCAGGTCTATTGGTAAGGGTTACAGACAAACCATCAGAAAGATCAAAGAGATACCCACCATCAAGGAGGTTATCACAACCACAATTCTCAAGGAGTGGAATTAATGATAGTTGCCTATATTTTTTTAAGCTGTTATATCAATCAAGAGATTAAATTAGCTGAATATCTAAGAAAATTCAGTGTAGTTGATGAGATAATGATCACTGCCGGAGATAATGATATAATCTGCAGAGTGGTGATGGATAACCTTGATGAGCTTTATCAGTTCACTATCACAGTACTTGAGAAGAGGGATGAGATAAAAACCATGAGAACATCAGTGGTTACAAAAGAGATCACTTCATAAATTATCAATAAATAAACTCGATAAGATAGTTTCATCTAAAAATACATATTTTTACATAAAATAAGGTATATTTATAAGACAAATTGTATTTTATGTAAATATATTAATTAAGGTGAACAATTAATAATGAAAATAAAATTTTATATCATAATAGGTATACTGTTATTGAGTACAAGTAGTACAGTATCAAATAACAAAGCTCCATCTACGGATATTTACTCTACTAATATTTACTCTGATAATATGATTGTTGAATATGTAGATGTGGATACAGATGGACTTTTTGATGAGATCCAATTCACAATGGAGATAGATCTCAAAGAAGCTACACAGATTGAGGCAAATATCAATTTATATTCAATAGATGAGGATAATTACTATAATAGTTATGATGGTATATATCAGATAGTTGATGCAGCAAATGCAGGAATCCAGAATATTACAATATCCTTTGCAAATGATTTTTATAACACATATTATAATGGCACTATGAATTTTGAGATTTATCTTTATACTTATGATTCAGTTAACTATAATAATGAGTTTATCGGTGATTTCTATGCATCTAAGGATTTCAACTATAAAGATTTCAAATTACCTGTGATATATTTTGATTATGACAACATTGAGGTTTTGTATTTTGATAGAGATACAAACCAATCAGTATCAATTAATGATACTGTAAATTCAGTGGATACTATAATTTTAAGAATTAATGTGACACAGACATTATATGGACAGTTTAGCATAAATGCAAATATGCGAATTAGGAATGCATATGATTATACCAATTTTTATGGAGAAACAATAACTAATAATTATAAAAATAGCGTTGGAGGCAATTATACATCTGAAATATATTTCTCAACATATGGTTTCAATAATATCACTTATGGAGAGCCACTTGAGATATCTATTAGTGTATATACTGATTTCGGGTATTATGTTGGTGCGAATTATGATTCAGTATTTTTCAAGACAAATTATAAAATTCTAGATGAAATATCACCAAATCTATTTGAAGGTAAAATAATTCAATTTGAATTTATCGAGATAAAAAGCCTGGATCGTGATAATTCTGGATTTATTGATACTTTTGAGGTAATATTCCTTGCAAATTTCTCTAAAGCAGTGGAGATGGGAATTTGGGTTTCAATTAGTTTTTATGATGTTAATTCTAATTTAAATTATGAAGATAATTATATCGACTTAAGTTCTAATAATTATATAAAGGAGCAATATAATAACGGGTCTTATAATATTTCAATGAATATGGATACCTCTAGACTATACGGTAAAAATGTTCCTGAAAATTATAATCTAAATATAAATTTCTATTATAATCTTGTCAATCAAACAAATGAAATTTGGGATTACAAATATTGGGACGATCAAACAATGGTGCACGCAGAGTATGATAAACCAGATCTGTATATTGCATCTGTTGAGATATTTCCATCATCTAATAATGAAGGGGCTCCAGAATTTGATTATCTAGAGATTAAAATAAATGTAGAATCTAAAATTTATGTAAATTTAAATTTATATATCAGATTAGAAGGTGTTACTGAAACCTATTGGGGATGGGAAGCTCAATCTCTCACAGATTTTGGATATTCAGAGGATATTTCTGTTGGTAACAGTTCACTCTCATATTTTGTGAATGCAAAGGATCTGTATGAAACTGAATTCACTGGTGATTTAGGGATTGCATTGGATTTCAGCTACTTTACAGGAGATTATTATAATTCTTCTGATTATGTATATGATTACAAAAAAACATTGTTTAAAGGCTTTGATTACAATGATTACAATCCCAGTGGAAGACATCCAGATGATCCAAACTATGATCCAGATGATGATTCTGGTGTTTTAATCACAGAAACCTCTGAAGTGGATGTACAGCTACCCACTCTTAATTTACCAGCACCATCACTGTATATTACTCTTATGGGAATATTCTCTATGATATTTGTGTTTAGGAAAAGAATAAATCACCTAAAGTAAATATCTATTGAATTATAGATTAAATAATTCAAATCATACAATTATCAAATAAACTCATTGATAAAAAAGGTCAATTATATAGAAATTATCAAATTAACCCTTTTTTACATTAATTTATACAATTTATTTGATTTATATGAAACATATACTTAAGAGACAGCTAAAACCAACATATCATGACAAGACATAATTTTTTTGATGAATTGTATAGAGATATAAAATTCAATAGGAAAAAATTTATTTTATTTATAATTACCATTGGGCTATTCATAACTGGATATTTAATTGCTCCAAAACCACATCCAGATGGTTTATATACAGTACAAATTGAATACAATGATGTTTCAGTAAATTTTGATATATATCTTGATTCAAGTATTAATTTTCCATTGAATAATAAATACATCAATAATTCAATAAATGATATATTGATTGAGGTGAATTATTTTGAAATATATCCCGGTATTATCGGTGAGAGTATTGTATTTGATGTAATTCTTTCCAAGAACAATGAATACTTATTAGATATAGATTCAAGAGACATCATAGCTAGACTTGATAATAATGGTGATTCAACAATTTTCTCACCCTCAAATATAGAAGATGAGAATATCAGTTTCAGATTTAGAATTCTGAAAAATTCAAATGTGGCACTAGGTTTATTACTTGCAATATCTTTTCTATGGCTGACTGAATTGATCCCTCTGGCTGCTTCTTCTCTGATAATTCCAGTAGTGATTGTCATATCTAAAATTGATGGTGCAACAGGTGCTTTTGCTAATTTTGCCAATCCTATAATCTTTCTATTTCTTGCAGGCTTTCTTATGGCAGAGGCTATGGATAGATCTAGATTAGATAAATATATTTCTCTAAGAATTGTGGCACTAGTACCTGCCAAGCCGAAAATACTGATGGCTACATTTATGGTACTTTCAGCTGTATTCTCTATGTTTATGTCAAACACTGCTGCGGTGGCTATTCTAATACCAATTGCAATGACACTGTTAGAAGCTGCAGAGATTGAGGATGATTCATATAAACGAGCAATGGTCTTATCAATAGCTTACAGTGCAACTGTGGGTGGTATTGGAACAATGATCGGTACCGCACCGAATATTATCGCAGTGGAATTTATCAAACAATTCAATCCCAGTATAGATATTAATTTTCTTGAATGGATGTTATTTGGCCTTCCAGTAGTAATAGTAATGTTACCTTTAGTATTCTTCTATTTGTGGTTCAAATTCAAACCACAGGTGGATGAGAGAAATCTGGTGGAGGCAAAGAGAAAAGGCTTGGATGAGATTACTAAGAATAAGCAGATGACAATGGATCAGATAATTGTGAGTATCATTTTTTTCATAATCATAGCTCTATGGTTAACAACTCAGTATCATGGAATATCTGCCAGTGTGGTCGCAGTAATTGGTGCAATACTATTTTTCTTCACAGGTCAAGTAACCAATGAGGATTTATCAAGTATCGGTTGGCCCACACTGATCACATTTGGAGGAGGTCTATCTCTTGGTTATGTGATCATTGAGACTGGACTGGCAGATTATATTGCACTAAAACTCAGTTTAATGGGAGATCTACCAATCATGCTCACCACAACAATTGTCGCACTAATTGCATTGTTATTGACTGCAATAGCCAGTAATACTGCATCTGCTGCTATACTTATACCTATTGCTATGCCACTTGCTGTGATACTGGGTATTAATCCAGCACTACTTGCAATTCTTGTGGCAATTGCATGTAGTCTTGATTTTGCAATAGTAATTGGTACTCCACCTACTATGATGGCCTATAATACAGGTCTGTATAAGGTGCAAGAGATATTCAATATCGGTGTTGTTCTCGATCTTCTTGGATTAATCGTGGTATTGATTTTAACCTGGACATTATTTGGTATTTTTGCAACAATTATTTAGTCGTTGAAATTATAGATCACACCTTAAATTTTCCACTTCTAATAGCAAATTATACACAAAAAAATTGAAGCCAACTATTTTTGAGAGAATAGAGATTGAAAATAAAACAGAAATAATAATATCTAAATAATTCATAACAAAATACACCGCAATTTATTTTAAATACATTGATTCTAAGAGTACAATCGATGAATATTTATTTATTATGCTTATAGTGCAATAAGAAAGGTTTAATACGAAAATAATTAATTATTAGTTAGATGTTCTCAGATTTTCCAGAAGAGATTAAATCATTGATGCTTATGGGTAAGTTTGAAGAAGCTCTGATCACTATTCAGAAAGAAGGTAATAAAATTCAAGAGGCAATTTGTCTTATTCAAATTGCAAGATACAGAGATGCAATTAGTATACTAAAAACTCTTGATAAAAAATTTGATGTATTGATTGTACTGGCAGAGGCACATCTAAGACTTGGAGAAGATGACAAAGCTAGTGAATATATAAAACAGATGAATAGAGATGAGAATGAATTTGCATATCTCAGAATTCTTGCCATGCAACACTGGTTCAGAGGTGAATTACTAGATGCAAAATCATATGCACAAAAAGCCATTCAGATAGAAGTAAATAACGCATTTATAGTGAATTTAATGGGAATTATTGAATTGAGACTGGGAAATCTGAGAACTGCAATTGATTATTTTATCAGAATTATCGATATTAAGGATGCAGGTGAGCAACAGATTGCAATTGCAATTGTAAATACTGCAACTTGCTATCAACAGATTGGACGATTGAATGAAGCATTGGAAAAATATAAAGTTGGCAGTATAATACTTAAGAAAATTGGTAATCAGAGACATTATGCAGATACTCTGAGAGCAATTGGGCAGATATTTCACAGAAAAGGAGAGGTTGAGAAAGCACTTGAATATATGTACACAAGTCTTGAGATCAGAAATTTACTTAATAATCCACTAGAAACTGCTGAATCATTATTCTGGATTTCTATGGTATTGATTGATAAAAAAAGCTTGGACAAGGCAAGAAAGATAATAAAAGAGCTTAAATCAATTGAATCAAAAGTAAATAATGATATAGTCACCTATCGATATAATCTAGCCAATGCCCAATTACTAAGTCAGAGTAACAGAATAAAAAATATCGCAACTTCAATGACTATATATGAACAATTGATCAATCAAAATATTGTGGATCATGAATTAGCCATCATCAGCCATCTTGCTTATTTTGAGATACTATTAAAGGAGATGCAGATGAATCATGAGGAGGAGATAATTGCAGAGATACAACTTATCACTGATAAATTACTGGAGATTGCAAAAAGACAGAATTCAAAAATATTGCTGGCAAAAACTTATTGGTTACAATCACAAGTATCTATAATCATTGGAGATACCCAGTTGAGCAAAACTTATATGATGCAGGCAATGTTTATTGCAGATGAAGAGGGAGTAGAATCTCTTGCAAAGAAGATCAGTGAGCAGATGGATAAATTTCTGCAATTAGAAGAGGAATACAGCAGTATATCAATTGATGAGAGAATTGAGACACTAACACCACAGATTGGTGTATTATCATCACAGATAAGAATGAAAAAAGAATTGATTTCAATTGAGGAGGAAGAGGAGATAAGTGTACAATTGCTGATAATGTCTGCAAATTCAGGCATCTCATATTTCTCATATCTGTTCTCAGAGGATAATAACGAGATATCACACAATGAACTATTCATGGGTAGTTTTCTGAATGCAATGCAGGGATTTTCTGGAGAGGTATTTGATAGATCTCTTGACAGAGTGAAGATGGGAGAGTACACGATATTAGTTTCAACAAAAGATGGAATCATGTATACCTATATTTACAAAGGGCAATCATACAGTTCACAGATTAAGCTACTCAATTTAGAAGAAGAAATTGTCAAATCAGAGATAATATCAAATGGAATAAAAGTGGCAAATGAGACTGGAATGTTGTTCAATACTACTGTGAAATCAGAGCTTGAAAAACTGATAGTTAGAATATTCTGAACATAATTTAACTAGTAATAGGCTAAATCTAATAACGAGATAATATTAATGATATTTATGAATATAGCAAGAGCTGAGATTGATGGTCATGTATATACTGGAATAATATCAGATGACAGGTTCTATAAGATCACTGATTTTACAGATATTAAATTTGAAAAAACAATAGATGAGATGGTATATCTTGTAAATTTGAAAAAAAATATGGATAAACCCAT
>JAJRQD010000210.1 GCA_024280435.1 archaeon
GAATTTCTTTTTAAACACTTTATATTCTGTAGGTACAGAGCTCATATATGTAATATTAATTACTAATTGATAAAATTGCTCTTATGTATTTATATTTCTTTTATAAATAATCGATATTTATAATTTGTAAACATTTCTTGACCAATTATGACTAGTGATCATACTTATTGTAGAAGGAAGTTATACCTGTTCAAAAAATTATCTATATCCAATTTGATCCAAGCTTCAATTGATGATAAATTCATCACCCACAAGGGTTGATCATCTATCCCTTGCAATTCAAAATTTTTAATTGTTAAATTATTCTTGATGTGATGAATAAATTGATTTATTGAACTAATATCTGGATTATAACTCTCAAATAGTGAGCTGATGTTCAAATTTTTTATTTTATCATTTGAAATAATCAAAATATTTGAATTGACCAGTTTAGATTTATCTATTGGTTTTTCTTTGAATGAGCTTACTAAATTATCTTTTTCGAATTTTACAAGTCCAACATTATATTTCAAACCTCTGAAAGTGATCAATGTCACCTCACATTCATGCTGTAAATGATAGATCATCGGTGCATAAAAATCTGCATTTGAGAATAGATAACCTGATACAATCATAGAGTACTTCTCAATAGAACTTAGTTTATCTATTTCATTTAGAAAAGTTAAAAGGTTATTATTGATGAATCTGATATTCAAACCTCTGAAATCTAGGTAATAATTTTGTAATCCTGTGAAAGAATCCTCTGATACTATGATAAATGATCTTACACCTAAATATGCATAATGCATTATTATCCAGTCTAAATTGGGAAAGTTATGTCTTGGATCATCTGAAAATGCACTTCCAATTGGGAATAATCCTGGATGTAAATACTCTGCAATTGGATTCATATCTAAAGATCTCTCATACCATATCACAAGCTGTGTATCGATTATTTGTTTTCTCCATTTTTTCCACATATTATTCATCTCCAAACTTTTCACTTATCATCTCATCATTAATCAAATTGTATCGTTTAAGACTTCCAACATCTAACCACCAATGTTCTCTATCATATGCAAACAACTCCTTCTTCTGTACCAATCTAGGAAGAACATCACTTGATAAATCCAAATTTGTTTTACTGTAATTCAACACAAAATCCTCAAGAATGAGAATTATATCACTATTAAGGATTGATATACCTGTATTTGCATATATTTTATCAACTGGTTTATGTGAAATTTTGGTTATTGAGTTTTGTTCATTAATTTCAACAACCCCATCAACTATTTTCCAGGAAGAATCTACCCATACTGTACCTTTTGATCCCGTATCTCTGTAAAAATTGTGTATATCATTCAAATTTATATTTGTCAAGATATCAGTGTAATAAATTAATAAATCATTTTTGCTTATGTAATTTCTTGCATTATAGAGTGCACCACCAGTACCTTTGTAATTTGGATTGTCCACCACATATGTTAGATTTATACCTAGAGAACTTCCATCTCCAAAATATCTTTTTATCAAATTATGTCTGTAGCCAACCAATGCAATAAATTCAGTTACTCCAAATGATTTAATATGATTGATAACATACTCGAGTAGAGGTTTACCATCTTTACCAATTGGCATCATCACTTTTTGATAGAAATCAGTTATGGGATATAATCTGCTTCCTCTACCACCACAGAACAGTATTGCTTGGAGATTTTTCATTTAGTTAATCAATCTTAAACTTGTAAATATTTTATCTTTATGTATTAAGCTCTCTGAATAACTAAAAAAATAATTTTATTTTCTAGTTCTTCTTCTACGTCTTGGTTTTTCAGTAGTGGTAGATTTACCCAGCTGTTGTGATCTCTGAGCTGCCAATTTGGCTTCTTCAACTTCTTTACGGCTGGTAATTGCTTTTCCTGCCTTGATTAGCTTCTGTATCTCAGATTCTTTGATAATTAACTCCTCTGCCTTCACGATAAATCTCTGTAATCTTGCCATCCCATAAGAAGCACCAATGATGAAGAATATCAGTGGAATCAATATCAACAGTATTCCCTCAGGTTCACCCACCTCAATTGAATTAGTGATTGCAGGAGGTAATGATAATGATGCAAGTATTATTGATGAGTTCAATGTCATCCATGAAAAGCCCACTAGTAACAATGTTCTTACCAACATTGATACCAGTACAATTGCAAGTACCAAGAATGGTCTGAACGCCTTCTCAGCAGATCCACCTAGTTTATCATCAAGATCTGGATCATGTGTAAGTAATCCATCATGATATCTCTGGAGTCTTCCTGTCAATCTTTCCTGATCTCCACCCGGTTTTGAGAACAGAGAATCCTGTGCAGAATCCAGTAGAAAAATCAATGCATCTGCACCAAATTTTTTGTGAGCTGTGGATCCAGAACCTGCTGATAGTGATGTCTTTTCCTTCTCTATATCTTTCTGCTCATCCTCTTTTCTTCTCTGTGCAGCTTTCTGTGCCTCTTTCTCCTCTTCAGTACCAAGTTTTGTCATACCCAGTCTGAATTCTGATAGTCTTGCCAACTGTGATCCCACTCTTTTCTGTCTAGATAATGTGGGAGTGGTCAAACTATAAATATAACCAGTTTGAAGAGAGAATTCAAAATAAAGATAGGAGATCAGAGCTAATAAAAATAAATCAGATGAGAGTAGCGCCGAATAAGATGTCACATCAAGAGATAATTCATAGGTCATATCATGCATGTATGCCCAGGCAATAACAAGTTGTGATACAACCAATGTTATTCCAGCCATCTGTACAGAGCTTTTTCTGATAAAATTGATCCCGGTCAGTATCATAATCAGAAATCCAAGCATGATAGTACCATTAAGTACCATTGGATCATAGCTCTCTCGTTGTGGATAGTTTAACAGATAGGCTAATGGTGCAAGTGGATCAGTTGATCCTCCCAATAATCCCTCCTCTGTCATATCACCTGCCATACCAAGAGATCCAAACATATTATTGATAATGAATGCACGAACTGCCCAGAAGTAATGAATTGCTTCTGAAGTACCTGCTCTGGACAATGGAGTTACTATATATGAAGTGAATGTTAATAATGCAAGAACAATTACAAAGAAAAACAGGAAAGCTAGTTTGAATAAGACACCAATATCTGCCCATACTCTGTATTCTGGCAAAATAATACTGTATACTGTTTTGAATAATAGATACAGAAATATTCCTGCAAGTATTCTGACCATCCAAACCACCATTGTAATATTACGGGTTGCTGATTTGAAAAAATCAGTTGCTTTTTGGAGTGAGAGTTCTCTAGTAATTCTTTTTCTTCTTCGACTCATATTTTATATCACGTTCTATAATGATTACTTACTACGATTATTAAATAATGTTATTGAGAAGTTGTAAAATATTAATTAATTTAAAGTACATTATTTCTTATAAGTGATTTTAATCTATACCGGAACTGAAATCTGTCTTACTATATCCTCAATCACAATTTTACCTGTTGTACCCTCTAATTCAGCCTCGGCCTTCAATTGTAATCTATGTGCAGTTGATGACACAACAATTCTTTTGAGATCATCAGGTATTACGTAATTTCTTCCCTCAACAGCTGCTGCTGATTTACTAGCACCGAGTAGTGCGATAGATGCACGTGGGGAACAACCTAGTATCAATCTGGGATCTGCTCTGGTTGCCATGACTATATCTCTGATATATGCCATCATATCATCTGACATGTATATATCCTCCTTCACTGTTTTGATCATTTTATTGACTGTTGCTGAGGTGGTGACAGGTCTTACTTTCTTTTTGAATCCACTGTGTTTTAACTTTATAATATCTTTCTCCTCATCTCCTGATGGTAGATCAAGAACCAATTTCATGGCAAAACGATCAACCTGTGCTTCTGGGAGTGGATATGTACCCTCCTGTTCCACTGGGTTCTGCGTGGCTACCACAATAAATGGTGGATCCAGTTTATATCCCTCACCCTCGATGGTTACCTGTTTCTCTGCCATACACTCAAGCATTGCTGCCTGTGTCTTGGGTGGAGAACGATTGATCTCATCTGCTAGTAGAAAGTTACAGAACACAGGACCTCTTCTCAATTTGAAAGAACCTGTTTTTGGATCATAGATATTTGTACCCAGTACATCAGAGGGAAGTGCATCTGGGGTGAATTGCTGTCTGTTGAAATCCAGACCAATTACGTCTGCAAATGCTTTGGTGATCACTGTTTTTGCAATACCTGGTACACCTTCAAGTAAAATATGACCCTCTGCCAGTAATGTGATCATAATATCCTCTAGTACATCAGCTTTACCAATAATTACTTTGGTAAGTTCTGAATGACATTCTTTCCAAATTCTCTGTATATCTTTTGGAGTAACTTTAACTCTGCTATCCGCAGAAGAACTACCTTTTGCGGCTTTATTCTTATCTGGGGGTGTTGGTGCTTTAGACATTATATATTCATACTAATACATCTCTTTATAATAATGTATTCCCAAAATCTTGAAGATAGTATTAAAAGATAATAAAGATTTTGTGATTAATCAAATTGTATATAAATTCATAAATTATCCTTATTTTCATATATTTTATTATAGTAATTAAGAAAACTACTACCCATCTTTTTTAAAGAATAGTGCTTTTTGATAAAATTATAGCTTTGTGACGGATTTTTAAATTTAATAATTTTATCAGCTTTTGTATTAATAAATTCACTATTATCTTCTACAACCAATCCTAAACCATTATCATGTAAATGTTTAGCAATTCCAACATCAAAGGATAAAAAAGGTAAACCAGTAGATACGGCTTCCACAAGTGATAAACCAAATCCTTCTAGACTTGATGGGAAAATAAAAAAATCGTTTCTATGTAAATTATTTAATAAAGATAACTTATTACCTGAGGTAATAGTTAAGCGGTGATTCAAACCTATTTTAGATGAAATTTGTTCAATTTTATTTTTAAGAGGACCAGTACCAAAAATTGTTAAATAAGTATTCTTATTATTTAATAACCATTTTAATAATAGAAGAGGTTGTTTACGACTAGTTAAAGAACCAACATAAATAGCTTTATACTTATTATTGTTATTGATGATTTTTGAAGGTTTAAAGTAAGATGTATCAATCCCATTATTGATGATTTTTACTTTATTATGATCATAAATTTTTCTTACCTGATTTGCAGTAAATTTAGATATTGTAACTATATTTTTTGATTTTCTAGCTGTAATATAATTTGGTAATGAATGAATATTAGAAAATGTAAAAAATGGTTCTAAATGATGAATTGATTCAATATCAATTGTTTTTGATAAAAAACCAGCTCCTGAAGTTGAATGTATCAAATCATATTTTTTTTGTCTTTTTGAGAGATAGTATCTTATTTTTTGAGCAAATTTAATAAAATTTATATTGTTGTTAGATCCTGGTAGTGTATAAGGAGTTATATAATCCAATACAATGTTGTTTTCAGATTGAATGTTAATTGATTCAATTAGATTTTCACAATAACTCCCAATTCCATTATTAATTATTCTTGAATCAAAATATGAAACTAACGCTACTTTTATCATATATTTTTAAATCTTGTATCTATTACAAATTTTATGTTCACATCTTGTCCCTAGTCATTTAATAAATGAATAATAGATCTAAATTCTATATTGGTATTACCCCACATTCCGCACAGCAATTTTTATAATTAATTTTCATCCAAATTTTATAATTTTTACTTCACAATGGCCTCCAAACTAATTCTCCACCATTATTTTTGTCTGCATACATTAAAATGTATGCAGACCCCATTATTCTAAGCACCTGATGTTGTAATGGCGTCATATTTGCCATTTTTTCTTGTACTATCACACCATTATATTCTGTATAATGTAAATTTATTCCAAGGAACGAGTTGAATATTTGACGTATTGTTGGTTTACTTGTATCTTTACCCAGTTTATCCACAAATAATTCACCACTTTGAATAAATGCAGATCTCAATTTCTTTTCCAAAAGGCTGTAAATTATCAGAGAGATAACCATGGACCTTGTAGTCTACCAAGAGCTATTAAGTTCATGTAAAAATTTTGAGAAATCAAAGATTTAACAATTTCAAGCGCTTGTTTTAGTTTAGATTTATACATTATTTTTTGGGAGAATAGAGATAAGAATGAAGATAAAATAATCAGATTTTATTTCTATAAAATAAATTTAATAAAAAAATTCTTGTATTAATAATTATGGATATAATGATTTTTGCTGAATACTTTCTACCAGGATTTAAAGGAGGAGGACCAATTAAAAGTGTATTAAATTTTGTAAATGAAGGATATCCAA
>JAJRQD010000211.1 GCA_024280435.1 archaeon
CTCTACTACGAATTGTTACATACTGTTCATCAATCTGCAAAGATTTATAATTATTACTGTTGATTTCATTCGAATAACTTTTC
This sequence comes from archaeon, assembly GCA_024280435.1. Lineage (GTDB taxonomy): Archaea > Asgardarchaeota > Heimdallarchaeia > Heimdallarchaeales > Kariarchaeaceae > JAJRQD01. The sequence goes on from JAJRQD010000211.1 coordinate 84, forward strand.
CTAATTTCTTGTCCCCACATTTTCACATGTTGAAGCACATTATCATGTGAAACCTCAATATTTGTTGTTGAGGTGATAATATCTGCTACAAATCTAGAAGAACAACCTCCAGTATAAAGAATAGTCATTAACCTTGAAAGTGGTCTAGAGATCTGACCTTCAAAAAATGTCAAATCATTTTTTTCATTGAGAGAAAAGTACCTCCACAATTTCGGCACATGTAACGTTGAATTTTGATTTCAACTATTCCAACCATATCTTTGATTGATTTATCATAGGTATCGTAAGGATAAATTGCAGTATTTCCACATTTGGGACAATTTTTAGGAAATGTATCATAAACAGTTGTATGCAAATATAATTGTATAATATTATTTACATTATTTATGAAATAATCAAATGAAGGGTCTTTATCTGCAATAATTTTCATAATTCCTAATTTTATATCGAAATTTGGTTCTTTTGAACCAAATTTTACTGATGATAATACTTGGGTAATATCATGATTTATATTCTCTAATGAAAATATTGATTTACTTTTAGTGAAATCTTTGGATTTCATAGGATAGGAGAAATCCTATCCGTTTTTTTATTATCTAAATACTTGTATATTATCCCTGTATCATTTAGAAGGATGCTTTTACAGAAAAAATTACAGAGCCGGAAATAATCAGATCTAATTCTAATTGTACTATCAAATTAAGGCAATGACCCAAAGTAGAAAAGCAAATTATGTGTTTACATAAATTGTATACTCTTGAACTGATAGTTCAACTATTAGATAGACTATTAGTTGATTATTAGTTTATCAATTTTCGTAAGAACAGTTGATTTCATAAATACGCATAAATGATAAGAGTTTGATAAGAAATTGATAAGTATTTACAATATATTTGATAAGTATTTGATAAAATTCGATTTTAATTTAGAATCTCCCATTATGCATTCATTCAATTATTCAATGATTAGTTTGAAAACTTTGTATATGATTTAAGAATATAGGCTTAGGTGATGAGAAATTAGTAAGGTTACACAGAAAGATCTAGAAACTCATTTATGGGCATCTGCAGATATATTGAGAAGGAGTATTGACTCATCTGATTATAAGCATTATATCTTTGGATTATTTTTCTGAAGAGAATGAATGATGTATTTGTTGAACATACCAAAGAATTAGAGGAAAAATACGGAGACAAGGAACTGGCCTAGAATGATCCAGATCAACATCAATTCTTTGTTCCCAAAAGAGCAAGATGGTATTCCGATGATACATTCAGCAAGAAAGACCTTGATAAGATTACTCCTATAAGTTCACTCACATCAAATATAGGTGAGGAACTTGATAAGGCAATGGCTGCTCTTGAGGATAATAATTCAAATCTTGAGGGAGTTTTAAGAAATATAGTATTCAATGATAAGGATAAATTAAAAGATGAAACCTTATCAGAACTTATCAAGCATTACAGTAAGATAGCACTCGGAAATAAAGATTTGAGTGACCCTGATCTTCTTGGACGTGCTTATGAGTATCTGATAAGTAAATTCGCAGATGATTCAGGTAAGAAGGGTGGAGAATTCTATACGCTACAGAAAGTTGTGGAATTAATAGTCAGATTACTGAAAACTAAGGAGGGTATGCGTATTAATGATCCCACTGTTGGCTCTGGTGGTTTTCTTATCAATACTATTAATTATCTAAGAGAACAGAGAGAAAGACAGGAAAAGGATATTCCACATCCACCAATTGATATCACGCTCACAGGACAGGAGAAGAATGTCAATACATGGGGAATATGTAAGATGAATATGCTACTTCATGGCTTACCAGATGTAAGAATTGAGAAGGGGGATACTATCAGAAACCCAAAATTAATTGAGAGAAATCAACTTATGAAATTCGATCGAGTCATGGCAAATCCTCCATTCTCACTCAAAAAGTGGGGACGAGAGGATGTTGAGAATGATCCATTCAACAGATTCAAGTTCGGTATTCCACCAAAATCCTATGGTGATCTTGCTTTTCTACAACACATGTATGCCACTCTCAATAATCAGGGAATACTTGGTATTGTTATGCGACATGGAGTACTATTCAGAGGTGGTGCAGAGGGAAAGATACGAAAGGGATTGTTGGAAGAGGATGTGATTGAGGCAGTTATAGGATTACCATCCAATCTATTCTATGGTACAGGGATACCTGGATGTGTCATCATTATCAACAAGAACAAGGCCAAATCAAGAGAGAATAAAATTCTATTCATTCATGCAGCTGATGAATTTGAGAATGGAAAGAACCAGAATTTCCTGCGTGATAAAGATATCCATAAAATAGTTGAGACCTTCAATTCTTTGGAAACCATCAATAAAAACTCAGAAGATTATGAAAGATATGCGCGAGTAGTAGACATGAATGAGATCCGCGAGAATGATTATGTACTCAATATCACTCGATATGTCGATACCTCAGAACCTGAAGAAGAGATTGATCTCAAGGAAGCTGTAAGAGAATGGAAGCATGCAATGAAGAAGGAGATCAGTGAGAAGAGAAAAGAGAATCCAGAATTCTATGATAGTCTAAGTCAGAGATTGGAGAAAATTATATAGGAGTACAAACAGATGAGATTAACCGATGCTGAATTCATTGAAGCAATCAATCCACTTATACTTGAAATGAAATCCCTGAGAAATACTGCATCAGCTATGGGTATGAATGAGACAGAGTATGCCTTCTATGAGAAATTGGGTAAGACCTTAGGACTTACTATTCAAAATGAATTGAATATAGATGTGAAAAATCTTGCAATTAGTTTGATTGAAGAATTAGATGGAATGGCAATAATTGACTGGAAATTCAAGGATGATGTACAGAGAAAAATGCGAAGTAAGATCAAGATTGCTTTGATAAGAAGTATTCCTGATAGGGATTTGAGAGAAAAAACGACCACTGAGTTGGTTGAATTGGCCAAGAGCCATTTATAGGAGTTAATAAATATGTCCGAAGGTATATTTAGAGATAAAATTATTGAATTATTAAATTCAAAAAGAAATGGGTTTTTAGGGATTAAAAATTATAATTTTGGTAAGGAAATTAAAACTAGTATAGGATTTACACAAAATACAAAATCGGGAAAAATCGATTTAATGGTAATAGATAAAGATAAAAAAATAATTTATTTTTTTGAAATTAAAGATCTAAGATCTGGAGCTGCGATGGGAATTGGTCAAGCACTATCTTATCAATCCTTGATAACAGAAAGCAAATCTGAATTAGAAAATGCAATTAATGAGTTGAAAGTATGCATTAATTATGAGGAATATAAAATAAAAGTTGGAGTAATTGATAATAATCCAATTGAGGAAAAGTTTAAAGTGATTGAATTCTTACAACAAAAAGGAATTCCAATTCTGTATCTATTACCTGAATATGATAGTGAAAACAGAAAAATAAAGAGAATAATTAATGTAACTAAGGATTACCCCTTCAAGTTAAAAGAGAGACAAATATTTGATCAAATTTTCTTTAATGTGATCGATAAATATGCAAAAAACTATCAAAGTACCTGTGAAATTGAAGAATGTAGATATTCTGGTGAAGGTTTATATTTTCATAGACTTAGAAATGAAACATCTGGTTACATACCTATCCCAAATTACTCAAAATTAAAGTTACAAATTAGCTTAATTGAAAAAAAAGATAAATATATTCTCTCCCCCAGAATATATTTTCATTATCATAACACAAATGAATATAAAACGTATGAATCGATTTATACAGAGTATATGAGTTGTTTATTTGGAAAAGAATTCAATCTTGATGATGTAGATAAATGGTCTTGGCCTTTTGATGATGGCAGTACTAATTATTGGCATAAAAAGAATAAACGTTGAATGTTTTTACAAATTGATCCTTACAAACTTAAAGTATTTCTTTTATCACTTCAAGATATGCTTATGAAAAAGTATTCTGACCCCGAAATTAAGAATATTGGACGCAAAAGAATAGGTCCAAAATGGGTTATTATTGCAATAATAATCATTTGTCGTAGTGAGAATATTGCATGGAGGGATGTTCCCTCCATGCTAATGCCTTGTGAATTTTTGATTAAGGAAGGATATTTTACAAAAATACCATCTTGGGAAAAATTCTATCAAGAATTTAGAAACATGAGAGTAGATACCTTAGAGACATTTATCAGTCAACTTGGAACTAAAATTACAAATAAAACAAATTTTGATAAATTCGATGTTGCAATTGATAGTTCTGGAATTGGAATATATGGAGGTAGTATCTGGAGATTTCTTAAATGGGCCAAATCTAGAGTTAAGAAAACTTCTAAATTATTTCGAAAAGTACATATTGCAATATCATTACCCAGTAGGGCAATAATATCAATTGCAAGGTCAAAAAGCATTGACCATGATTCAATTATTTTTGCCAAACTCTGGAAAAAATTGCCAAAACGCCTAATTTCGAGAATTAGACGAATGTACTTAGATGCAGCTTATTGGGCTGAATCTATAATTGGATTATTAGTCCAAGAGAAAATTATACCTGTAATACCTCCAAAATCAAATTCTATAGATCATGGAACTGATGGTCAACAGGATCTTATTGTAAGAGCGATGCAAAATTATCCTGGTTTATACAAATACAATGTTAGATCTGAATGGAGGGCAAGTGTTGAACACGTATTTGGATTGGTAAAACTCAGACCATTAAGAATTACAGAAAGAAAGGAAAGTAGTAGAGCCAAGGCTCTACTCTTCCCATTTCTCTGTTATAATTTTAAATTGTATTTACAAACCTTGGAGGTATCAAAAATTAATTAA
>JAJRQD010000012.1 GCA_024280435.1 archaeon
GGAGCTCTTTTGGAGAAATCAGAATTCAATTTACCCTCCAATTTGAGTAGCTGTTTCTCTATTTTTGCAATCTCCTTATCAAGTCTGGCAATCTCATCCTTCAGCTCAACTAATCCTTCCAATGGGATGTATATTGTCAGCTCGTCAATTATATCGGATACAACTTTTTTAGGTGGTGTATAGCTATTGACTATCTTAAAATTATCTGCATCTACAATTGCTAGTTTAATAATCTCATCCTTCACCTTCTCAAGCATATCGACCCTATTCCCTGCCATTATGGTTAGTGGTACTTTTTTGGATGGCTTTACTTTGAATCCTCCTCTGATCCTTCTCAGTGTCACAATCAATTTGATAATCAGATCAAATTGCTGATCTATATCATTATCAATCAGTTTTACACTGTATTCTGGCCAACTAGCTACAATTAATGCAGGTTGATCATGATAATCATCCGGTAATGCCTGCCATAATTTCTCAGTCAAGAATGGCATATATGGATGCAATAATCTCATACTTGTATCCAGAATGTGCAGTACAATATGAATAGGATTGAATTTTGATTTATCCTCCTCATATATTCTCAGTTTAGAGATCTCAATATACCAATCTGCAAATTGATTCCAGAAGAATTTTTTAATTGCACGACTAGCATCTAGGTAGTTGAAATTATCAAAATTATCAGTAACATCTCTAATTAACTGATGTAACTGTGATAATATCCATTTATCAGCCAATTCCAACTCATTCTGATTTACATCATCAATAGATATGAAAATATGATCTTCTTTCAGATTTCCCAGTAGAAATCTAGTAGCCTGCCATATTTTGTTACCAAACTTATGTGTTGCTTCAAGATTCTTGGGATCAAGATTCATATCAAGTCCAGGAGTGGAGTATGAATTGAGTGTAAATCTAAGTGTATCAGCACCATATTTTCCAATAATCAATAATGGATCATAATCATCAATATTCTCCATTGATTTACTTATTTTCCTACCCGCCTCATTTCTGATCAATCCATGGAAGTATATATTACGATAAGGAAGTGTACCCGTAAGTTCAGCTCCCATCATCATCTCTCTTGCCACCCAGAATGTAAGAATATCATATCCAGTCTCCCGGGTTGTATTTGGATAGAATTTATCAAGATCAACTGTTTCATCAGGCCACCCAAGTGTACTGAAGGGCCATAATCCCGAGGAGAACCATGTATCAAGTACATCCTCATCCTGTATGATATTCTTACTGGAACATTCTCCACATTCAATTGGATCATCTCTTCCACTAGTCATGGCATCACAATCTGAACAGTACCAGATTGGAATCCTATGTCCCCACCATAACTGTCTTGAAATACACCAATCCTTGATATTCTCCATCCATGAGATAAATCGTTCCTCATATTTATCAGGTATAAATGTAATTTTCTCTTTCTTCATCAACTTGAGTACTTTATCAGCAAGAGGTCTGGTTTTGACAAACCATTGGACTGAATCCCTTGGTTCAACCACTGTATGACATCTCTCGCAATGTGGTATTGCATGTCTGTGATCATCTATCTTGACAAGTAGACCCTCTTTCTCAAGATCTTTGATAATTGCATCTCTGCACTCAAATCTATTCATCCCTGCATATGGACCACCATATTCATCAAGAACATTTGATTTCTCATCAAATATATTGATAAATTCAAGATCATGTCTCTTTCCCACCTCATAATCATTGAAATCATGTGATGGTGTAATTTTCAATGCTCCAGTTCCAAATTCTGCATCAACATGTTTATCTTCAATTATCTTTATTCTTCTTCCAAGAACGGGTAGAATTGCAGTTTTTCCCACTAATTCACCATATTTTTTATGCTTTCTGGAAGTTGCAATAGCAGTATCTCCAAGTAATGTCTCAGGTCTTGTAGTTGCAATCTCAATGAATTTCTCTGCTCCTTCTGCCCAATTTCCAGTTCCCCACTCAGCTTTTGGTTTTTTCCATCTCTGTGTGGTGACTGGATATCTTATATACCATAGATGTCCATCAACATCCTCTGGAATTGCCTCAATCGAGGAAATTGCACTCTCACATCTTCCAGAACACCAGTTGACAAGATAGCTACCACGGTATATCAACCCTTTATCATACATGGACACAAAAGCCTCTCTGACCGCTTTGGATAACTGTTCATCCATCGTGAACCTCTCTCTATCCCAATCTGCGGACAATCCCATCTTTTTGGTCTGCTCTACAATTGTGCGATGTGATTTCTCCTTCCATTCCCAGACTTTATCCACAAATTTTGCTCTTCCCAACTCTTTTCTGTCAATACCTTTTTTATTCAATTCTCTTTCAACAACGTTCTGAGTTGCAATACCCGCATGATCTGAACCCGGGATGAATACTGCCTCCTTTCCGTTCATTCTCGCATATCTAATCATCAGATCCTGTATCGATAGGATAAGACCATGTCCCAGATGTAAAACTCCAGTGACATTTGGTGGTGGAATAGTTATACAGAATTTATCAGTACTATCATCAACAATTCCTAGTTCTCTCTGTTTTTCAGGTTTGAAGAAACCATTATTTTGCCACCATTGATACATTTCAAATTCAAATTCAGTGGGTGAATAGGTTTTGGTAAGTTCTTTATTCATTTGTAGACAATCCCAAAATTCCAATTATCTTATAAAATAATTATCTTACTAATCACTAGTATTTTTCAAATCATTCAGTATAAACAAATTATTAAATTTAGACAACTTTCTATTTTATATATATGATTCGAAAGATAATATCATCTAGCTAATTCTTTATTTTATGAATTATTCTATAATTTCAATTGAAGATATATTTTATACTATAATTCTCTATAAAAAATTAATAAAATTGATGAAAATTTTCTAAATTGGTATTGTCACATAACTCATTCTTTTTTAATAACAGAGGGATGAGTTAGATATCGAAAAGATTGGTGAAAAATTATGAGTTTAAGCGGTCAACCAATTATAATACTACGTGAAGGTACTGAACGTACACAGGGACGTGATGCCTTACGAAATAATATAACAGCAGCAAAAATTATTGCTGAAACCGTCAAATCAGCACTTGGTCCAAGAGGAATGGATAAGATGCTAATTGACAGTTTCGGTGATATAACAATCACCAATGATGGTGCAACAATTCTAAAAGAGATTGATGTACAGCATCCTGGTTCTAAATTTGTAATTGATCTTGCAAAGACACAGGATGAGGAGACTGGTGATGGTACAACAACAGTGGTAATTCTTGCAGGTGAGTTACTAAAACAGGCAGAAGAATTAATTGAACTGGATGTACACCCATCAATTATTGTGGAGGGTTACAGATTATCCATGGATAAGGCTCTTGAGCTTCTTGATGAGGTGGCGTTGGATGTGGGAAGTGAGGATAAAATCGAACTTACCAAAGCAGCAATCACCTCCATGTCTTCAAAGGTGATCAACAGTGAGAAAGATGTCATGAGTGATGTGGTGGTGAATGCAGCATTGAATGTGATGGATAAAGACAAAGTTGATATTGACAACATTGTGGTCATCAAAAAACAGGGTGGTTCTCTGAGTGAGACAACTCTGATAAATGGGCTTGTACTTGATAAAGAAATAGTACATCCGGATATGCCAAAATCAGTAAAAACTGCAAAAATATTACTACTAAACACTGCACTTGAGACTGTCAAGACTGAATTTGATTCCAAATTAAATATTGAGACACCAGAACAGGTACAGAAATTCCTTGACAGAGAACAGGAGGCATTGAAAGAGATGTCTGAAAAAATTGTTGCCACAGGTGCCAATGTAGTCTTCTGTCAGAAAGGTATTGATGATATGGTACAGCATTTCCTTGCAAAAGCAGGTGTTATGGCAATCAGAAGGGTCAAGAAAAGTGATATGACCAAGCTATCCAAATCAACTGGTGCACCAGTCATCAGCAATCTTACTGGATTAAACAAGAAAGATATTGGAAAAGCAAAATTAGTCGAGGAGAGGACTGTTTCAGATGATAAATTATTATTCATCACAGGTGCTCCAAAGACCAAAAGTGTCACAATTATCATCAGAGGAGGAACTGAATTTGTA
>JAJRQD010000212.1 GCA_024280435.1 archaeon
AACAGTGATGATACAAATATTGATAGTCTCAATTATGAACAGATAGCACAGGCTGCAATGGTGATGTTTGGAATTGGAATATCAGCAGTAAGTATATTTGTTATCAGAATGTTTGTACAGAATAAGTTTGGTAAAAATTAACTCATGTACAAATAAGATGATAAAGCAATCAGTTAAATTCATTTAAAATATCTAAAACAAGTTTGTTTAAATCTATCACATCATAATCTATATCAAAATATTCAGCAAATAATTTATCCAGTTTCATTCTATTATCAGATAGTAACTGATCTATTATCGCTGGTTGAGCAGTGCTACGGTAAGTATCAAAATGTGCAAGTATATTCATTGTATCATTCATAAATAAAAAATCCGGAAATAAATTTTCATTTAAGTAGTCTATAATTTGCATTCTCCCATAAGATTTGTTGATCTCTCTTCTCGATGAGAGGTAAAGCACTAAAAACCATGTAGAGTTCATCCATGCAGCCAGTAATTTGATACTATCAAAATCTCCCGATATAACATAAAAATTCTTAGTACACAGATATTGATCAGATTTAAAATGAATAAATGATGAGACTGATCTGATATCTGTTTTATCAACTACAAATAGATATCCACGGGGATTTTTTTTAATAATCTGATTATGAATATGACTAACCCAATTATCTCCAAACTTATTGATTGCAGAACCTGCCTGATCTTTATGTTTATCAATGTAATCAGACAATAATTTATCAGTATATGTTTCAGGGACAGATAACGTGTATTCATTAATTTCTGGACTAATATATCTCTGGTAGATACCTGGTTTTCTGAATATAGGTTTCAATAGATACGATGGTAAATAAACAGTATCATCACCTATCAGTTTTACTCTATCAGCTTCAAATTCAAGTGAGGTATAGATTTTATTCGGGAAGAAAAAGAAATCAGGTCCGTATAGTTCAACCCCCCTTTTAATATCCAAATTAATTGAATAACCAGAACGCACACCAAAATTATCCATAATATATCCTCTCATTCTCAATAAACTGAAATTACGGAAATATCTCATCCAATTCCAATCATTCTTCAATTGATCACGATTTATATTCATTGAATCACCAGAAAAATATCTGAACATTATATCACTATCTGGACTTGCTTTTGTCATCACAAGGATAAGTTCATTGAAATCACTATCCTGGGAGAATGCGATTTTATCATGATCTTGCAAAAACTCTATATCATCATATTTACTTAGAATTAATTGTTGTACCGGTTTTGAATAGGTTGAAGCAATAGTGGATGCTGGAATTACTGAAATAATCATCCCATTATCATTCAGTAAACTATCTGCAAGAAACAGAGCGAAAATATGTAATCCTCCATGACCCTGTCCTTTAATAGAAGTATATTTTGCAGTTGAAGCTTTTACCTCATCAGATATATGCATAGTTCGTGTAAAAGGTGGATTCATAATTATCACATCCACTTTCATCTCCAATTTATCAAAAGCATTTCCAATGCTTGCAATTACCTCAATATCAGAGTATAGATAAATAATACGTAGATATGAGATCAACACAGCTGCTGTTGAGATATCGTTTATCACAACAGTTTCTATTTTATCACACAGTGGAATAATACTGGTAATTAATCTTGCAGAACCACAAAAAGGATCACAGACAATTTCTATCTCATCATAGCTAACATTCAATTTAGATAAAAATCTGTGAGAACCAACTGTATAATTAGAGGCAGATGATTTTCTATAATCTGAATCAAGTGAATGCTGATACCAGCTTCCAATAATATCTTTTTTTATCAATTCATCCAAATTACTATTCCAAAAAGTTAAGTCAACAAGTGATAGATTCTCCCAACTTGATTTATCTGTGCGAATTACATCCAAAACATCTGGTGAACCTATGAGGTCCTTATCTTTCAATGAATAACATATTACCAATGCCAATGCGTATTCTCGTATCGATCTGAATTCATCCGGAAAGGACCTTATGTCCAAACTACCCACAATATAATCTAACCAAGAACTCAATTGAATTTCCAAACTCATATTCTTAATATTTATAAAAGCTATTAAGAAAAAGTCTATTGTAATTTATATTATTGGAGAATACTAGACCAATTACCAACCAATGTGAGTAAAAATTAACTATTCAACCAAAAAAAATCACGTACGAATCAATTTCTTTAAATTACTGAAAAATATATGAAATATGCATATTAAAGTATTTGAAAGAATACCTGTGTTAGTGTGCACTGAGGGGGTCGCCCAGCCTGGTCAACGGTGCTGCGTTTAGGCCGCAGTCTTTAGAAGTTCGTGGGTTCGAATCCCACCTCCCTCATTTTTAGAGAGTTTTTAACCGGTAAATTCTTGTTTTTTATAAATTAAATATCTTATTAACTATAATCGAGAATATGAAGTACAACAAATCATATATTGAAATCTATCATTAGTTTATAGAGTTTACATTGTTATTCAAGGTATATTATTTCAAAATATATTATTAGAAGAAATAATCGTCTTCTTCTTTAGATTCACTGTATTCAATCATTGCTTTGATAAAATATGGTGGCATCATTGCTTTGTTTATTGGTTTATAAGTAAGATCTGGATCTTCCTGCATTATATGGGCAGAAGTGAATTCCCATGTATGTCTATCATTTGCATCCAAATTATATCCCTGTTCTCTAAGATCTTTAATCATTTCTAATAGATCAGTATCCTCGATTAACATAGAGTTTACACATTTCTTGATTGCATTAAGACTAATTTTATTGACTTTTGGTAAAAATATCTCAGGGTCTTCTGCCCATGAGATAAATGGAGGTGCTTCCATATGTGCAGTCATTATCATGTCATCATCAAGTATTGTTGTAGTTTGATGTAACCAGCTGTATATCACATCAAACATCTGTAATGTGAATTCTCTACCGAATAAATTACCATTATGCTCTGTTATATTGGGAATAAGTTCTTTGAATGCCAATGCAGTGATTACTTCAAAATCAGCCAGTTTGATAGATGCATCCCCATCTTTATCAATTTCTAATGGACGCAGTACATGTATTATATCACCATACTTGTATTCCTTTTCGCCAAAAGTGAATAATGAAGTACCTCTGTATTTTATCTTGTAGTTAACCAATCCTTCCTCAACTGCTGCCTGTATAATTTTATAAATTGCAACAGAGATCTGATCTGCATAGGCAGAAAAATCTGCATAAAGATCTGCTTTGTTTACAATCAATCTCACCGGTACATTCTGCATAATTCCCTTTGGAAGCATTAAAGGTACCTGTTTCAATGTATTTTTACGGGTCACATCAACACATACGATAATTGCATCCGTATCCTCTGCAAGATTTATCCACATATCCCGGTATTTAAACTGTCCACCCATATCATAAAGGCTAATATTCAGGGATTCATCAATATCTGGAAAATAATTCCTAGGTACTATAAAATTATGAATCACATAGTTTGATGTCACAACCATTTCTTCGGTCCATGGTTTTACTTCTGAAGTGGTAAAGCCTCTGGAGCTCAGGATTTTCAGTAATGCACCAGTACCTCGTGTCTTTCCAACACCACCTGGTCCTAAAATAATAACTTGATATGTATTCTTCATTATTTCATTCCTCAATTATTTGAGAGATAGCACTAATCCAAGATCAAATTCTCTCTCTTTTGTAAGTAAACTCAATTTATCGATAACATTCTTCAAATTTAAAGATATGTGGTCAGAACTGCTTGTTTTAACATTTTTTAGTTCTAAATTATAAGTATCGATTTGTTTTCGCCAAGTTTCACTACCAAATTTCTCTCTTGATAATGCAGATTGTATTAATGATATTGGTTTACCATCATTCCCATATCCAGATCTAGCCAGTGCTACATTATAGTAGTTTTTATCCTTTATAGTGGTGACTTTTGAAATCAATACTGTATTACTCCCATCTGATTGTTCAAACGCAACTATATTTGGTTTGAGATGTCCTTTGAAATCATTTGGCAATATTTTATTCTCTCTTTTCTTGAGTTTTGATAGAATATCATTGTATACTGGTTGCCATTTGAGAATTAGTGGATATACAAGATCAGCAGTTATCTGTTTGTAAATCTGTTTACCATCATTTACGAACAAAGTTAGGTCCTGTAATCCATCACCTATCTTCTCTGTTGAGAAGAAATTATCCTCAATACTTATTACAAAAACTGCATCCACCCTGAAATCATTTGGTAGAGATAATTCAGTCATTTCTTCCTGATCAATAATTGGATAAAATGTAGTGAGATCGGACCCTTTTGATCTTACAGTCTGTTCCATAATATCATATGGTGATTTAATATTAACAGGTGTTGATACCAGTGATAATGTCTCCTCAATCATACTGATCTGTTTATCATTGCTGATAGGGTATTTTTCAAGGAGTAAAGCCTCTAGTTGTGGAGTAAGTAATTTGGTAATACGGTAGGATTCATAGATATTCGCCTGTCCACCAATAATAACTAAACCGGATAGATTTGTGATGCTTTTTGTCTCAGGATAATAAAATGTCATCAAAATATTTTCGGGTAGGGGTTGATCATATTTATTAGAGTATTCAAGGCTAAATTGATACAGAATCGGTTTATAGCCACTTTGATCATTACTCATGGCCAATTTGCCAAAATATATTTGATCAAACCATTTTCTATCCTTATATTCATGAATAAATCCCTTTGGAAGAATAAGAGCAAGCTCAATAGGTGGAAATACATATTTATTCAACCTTACCTGTTTATCATCTGATTTATCAATTAGATTATTCCAGAGATATGTGACTTCTTGTATGATCTCAGCCTCTCCACTCCTTGCATTCAATCTGAATTCCTTCTCATCAGTCACACCAAATATATTGAAAATATATTCTTTTGCATCTGCAAAGTTATTTATATCTGCTTTGTAACCGAGTACAAGTAATGAATAAGGCTCAATCATATTAATTCGGCGGGTAGCAATCAGAATATCCCTTATCACAGATTTATCAATTGATAATTCAGTTCTCAGAGTATTTATCAAGTCTCTAGGTAATCGTTGCCAGAATAGCAGGTTCTTGATGACAAATTCATTCAGAAAAATAGCATTCTTTGCGGGCACACTCTTGATCTGTGTCCATGAGTTAAATGCCTCTGTTCTTGTGTTACTACTCAGAGACATTATTACTGTTACCTGCGTTAATTCTCTAAGCAAATACTCTTCAAGTAAATCTTTATTGTACTGTACAAGTGTCTGTGTATCGTTGACCATCACCTTGGATAATTCTAGATATTTTTCCCGGTAATATTGAATAATATCTCTGAATAGTTCCTCTCCCTTTGATCCCTCCTTGGATGCTATCTGATAGCTTGCATAGCTGGAAACCTGTACCAGATATTCAAATTCCTTGATAAAAATACCAACGTTGTTCTCAGCAGATACAATATCCTTAACCATTGAATTATTGGTTGCATGATGCTTGATTGTGCTGATAAAATCCTGAGTTCTCTCTTTTAGTCCTCCTTTGCCATCTGTTTTTTCCTTCTCTTCAGGTTCAAGATCTTTAACAAACTGAGATATCTCTGCGAATAATTTGTTCATTAATTTTTTAAAATATTCATGATGTAGATCTTTATTGACATGTAAAAAGGCATCGATTGTATTATCATCACAGGATGCAATATCACTCAGTTCATCATATTTACAAAATACATCTTTACAGGCATTATTTATTCTAGAACTAATATGTCTATTGAATTCATCCTCAGACAGTAGTTTCAGATATTTTCGGATACCACCAAATGAATTTTTTAATCCTGCTTTTATACTGTGATTAAGTAGATTCTTCAGTGGAGTAATACTTTGAAATTTGGAAAAATAACGTACACAAGCATCTAAAAATACGGTAGATTCTCCAGGATCACTCTTCAAATTCTCAAAATGGAATGTTACCATGGTACCAAATTGTAATTCAATAGATTTCTTAGTTAAACCATGTTCAAGATTGGTTGATAATAGCTTTATCCGTTCCGCCCTTGATAAATCCAGTACGCTATCAATTATCTCTTTGAATGAGACCTCTGCCTTACTCAGAGTTGATAAAATAATATACGTGATACTTGTCTGGATAAGAAGCTCTTTCAGTTTATTATCCACGCCATAATTCAATTGGGGTATAATATAGTCAAATGGATTATCAGACTCATCAATACTCCATTTCCATATATTTTTTGTCTTGCTCATCTGTGCTAACAAAGTACCATCAAGTAGGTCTACAAAAAATTCCTGTATAATCTCATCAGAATAGGTATCAATCCCAGAGGATGTTCTCAGAATATGTGCAAATTCCACGATTTCAACAGATGTGGAATACTTTTTACCAATATCAATAAAGCCAGAACCTCGGATATCTGGCCATGTATATTCGATACCTATACTATTCAAATAGTCTTTGATGTCATCAAATCTTCCATAAATATAATGATAGGCTTTTTCTTTGGAAGATTCCCTCAAACCCAGATGATCTGCACTGAATACTATACTGAATGCCTGTATCTCAGATAACTCAATATTATTTCCATTCATTTCAGCAATTAGTTTGTCCATTGGCTTACCAAAATTAACATCATAACGCTGTAAATATCGATCAAATTCCCGTACATCCACAGATTTTAGTTTGAATACTTTTGAGATCAAATTATCAATCTGTGATTTCATCTCATGATCTCGAGGTCTTTTGTAATCTTTTGGACCAACATCCACATTAATATCCAATGTGGCATCCATCTCTATGAATTCATTTTTCTTAAGTTCATCAAGACATTCATTGCTGAGATTATACTCCAAAGGGATTGTTTTTGCGGATTTTAATTCATCAATTGCCAAGAATAGACTATTTATCTGATTATCAGAAAGATACAATCGAATTCTTGTCTCATCGATTGTAAAACCTAATTTCTCAGCATCATCTGAGATAATTTTTGCTACTTTTCTTGAAATTAAGGGATTGGATAAATTTTTTACCATTATACAAAATTATATAATCAAAGTGTTTCTAATAAATCTCTCTAATAAACAAAGATATCTAGAGTATTTTTTACTTTTTTTTACTTTTTTAGCCTACTCTTTTTCATTTATGATATGGTATCCATCTCAACCTCTGTGCACCCTCTAGACTCTCCTCAAATGCAGCTTCAACTTCCATATCAAATTCAGGCTCAACTCCTTCGGGCAATCGTAATAAACCGGTCAATCTCTCACCATTCAATAATTCAACAATACCAAGGATATATGGTGCCTTATCAACATAAGTTGGAGGAGCAATATGTATTACAGTCCAGGTAATCAACTTACCTTGTGGCTCCACAGTTGTGAAATCGATTTTATCAGACCAGCATTTCTTGCATACTGCCCTTGGTGGTACGGATATTGTTTCACAATCCTCACAGATTGACCCGATAATTCTATTCTGATTTATTGCATCCTCATATGATTTTACAATTTGTACTACTTCTCTATGCATTCAATCACCCCTCTCAAAAATATGACATACAATAGTGGAGCCAGATCCACCAAGATTCTGTGTCATACCATAATTCACATCCTTCAATTGTCTCTGTCCTGCCATACCATTTAATTGTTTGAAAACCTCCACAACTTGACTAACTCCTGTTGCTCCAATAGGATGACCTTTTGATTTCAACCCACCAGAAATATTCACAGGAATATATCCACCTCTTGTGGTATCTCCTGCCAGAGTTGCAGAACCTGCTTTTCCCTTCTCAAAAAAACCAATATCCTCAAGTGCAACTAGTTCTGCAATGGTGAAACAATCATGTACCTCTACAAAATCAATATCTGTAACTTTTAAATTGGCCCTCTCGAATGCTTTTCTTGCTGCAACCTGTGTGGTCTTGAAACCAGTGATATCTGGTCTATCATGTAATGACATGGTATCACTTGCCTGTGCAAATGAACTTACTTTCATCTTTGGTCCATCCATCTTCTTTGCTTTCTCCCATGGTACAATAACAACAGCCGCAGCACCATCAGTAATTGGTGAACAATCATATAATGTCAGAGGATCTGCAATCATCAGAGAATTCATAGCCTTCTCGATTGTGATCTCTTTTTGAAACTGTGCCAATGGATTATGTAGTCCATGTTTATGATTTTTAACTGCAACAGCTGCTCTCATCTCTGCATTAGTACCATATTTTCTCTCATGAGCTCTTGCAACCATTGCAAATGCACCCGGAAATGTAATTCCAAGACTTACCTCATACACATCATCAGCACACATAGCTAAAGCCTCTGTAACATGTGAGGTGGGTAGATTTGTCATCTTCTCAGATCCTGTTGCTACAACTGTATCATATAATCCTGATGCCACGCTTATTATTCCCTGCATCACTGCAAGTCCTCCAGAGGCACATGCAGCCTCGACCCTTGTTGAGGGGATATTGTTCAGACCGAGATAATCAGGTATTCCAGGTGCACTGTGCATCTGATGTTCAAAAATATCTGGACTAAGAATACCATTATATATAGCATCAACATCCTCCCTTTTGATATTTGCCATCTCCATAGCCTCTCTTGCAGCAGTTGTGGCAAGTTCTCTACTTGTAACCCTACCCAGAACACCGAATTTCGTCATTCCAACACCTACAATTCCAACTTCACGCATATATTATTTGACTCCTTATAATTTGTTAAACTCATCTAGTCTTTAAAAATAGTGAATTTTAAGACCCATAATAATTCCAAAAAAATAGGAATATTATGACTAGCTACCATTAATCTCAATATCTAATTTCCTAGGTAATTTTTCCTTTCTAACAAGCTGTCTTATTTTTATCTTGTGCTCAGCAGGGGTGATTATCAAAAGATCATTGGATACCCTATTTACCTTGAATTCATTTTCAGTTGCAAATTGATGCAGAGCCTCAAGTAGCTCGGATAAGTTTTTCACTTTATTTGTGTTAAGAAAAGATGATTTACCATTTTGAAGGTATGGTAACAGGTCTTTAGGATCAATACCATCTTCAACAGAGATAAATTCAACATCAGTGTCTTCAATCTCCTCTTTTTCAGGTGTACTGTCTCTTTTAGATATTTTTCCAAGAATTAATCCGCTTATTGCAGATACTGCTGCCAGACTAATAGGTTCAACCATAATACACATGTAATCAAATATATTTATAGACTAGAATAATACATGAATACTATCTGGATATTTCACACTGTTGGTTTTGGGATGTTAATTGAAACCATCAAGCCTATAATTAGATTCATCTCATCCCTAGAGATTTCATCATCAGATTCTCCTGCAAGTAGTGTGGCTGCATTGATTATTATATCTTTTATTTTTACAAGGTGATCATGTTCCTCTTGAGTAATTACACCATCACTTATTACAACATCAAGTGAATTTTTATAAAATACAAGTGAATTATTGATAGATCCAAGTAATTCCTCCTCTTCTGCTGTCAGTATGCCATCATTTGCAGCAGTTTGAATTAATTGCATCATGATTCGAGCAATAGTATTCTCAGAGTTTTCCATACTAGTATATTTTATTTTTAGCTTTTTATTTTTCATATATCAAAATGAATAATTGTGCAGTATTATGAAAAATTATTCATCTTCCAGTTTGAATGATACTTTTACCTTTGCTCTGAATGTAACAACTTTCTCATCTGCAATTTTTGCATCCAATGTCACTACCTCAACTCTTCTCATATCACGTACTGTTCTTCCTGTATCTCTCACCACATTTCTAACAGCATCTTCCCAAGAGTTATCAGAGGTACCTATTAGTTCTAGAACTTTATAGCTTGTCATACATACAATATTTAACATGGTGGATTTAAGATTTTGGAAATTGTAATTTATTTTTGGAGGAATTCAATCTTTGGAATGCCAATAACTGATCCATTGATATGTTCTTTTCAATGCTTCATCAATGGAAGTTATGTCTATTTCCTTTACAATCTTGGAATATTTAGCCCCATCAAGTATCTGAGATTGCTCATAGATATAGAGCAACTCTTTTTTCAGAATAAAAGATCGTGAAACTGCAGATTTAAGTGATAATTTCAGATTTGATATTAATTTATATGGAGCTTCTTGAGATCCAACCATTTCTGCATATTTATTCATCAAGTCAGAGGGCTTTATTATTATCCCAGGAAAATGTAGAATCGAATCACTTGCCTTTGGAGATAGTGCTGCCTCTACCATTGCTTCACCTGCATCAACAGTGAAAAGAAATTCATGTTCCATTTCCGGATTTCCATACCAATCTGCGGGTTTTCTATCATGGATATTTGTAAAAGCCTTTCCAATATCATTTGTAAGCATGGCAGGACCAAATAACTGTGGAAATCTAATGATTGTCAAACTAGCACCATCATACACAGCTTTAGCAAGTCTCTGTTCAATAGCTATACTTAGCTGTCCAATATTGGTATGTGCATTTTGTGGATGTTCTTCTGTTATTTTTTTTGCATCTGTCAAACCTATATTGTATATATTACCAGGATACATTATTCTCGCACCAAGATGGGCTGCTACCTTACCCACATTACTGATCCACTTTGTCATATCCCTATCCCAATTCTTAAAGTCGGTGTTGAAACATAGAAAAATCGTGTCTGTATGCTCACAGGCCACTGCTAAAGCCTGTATAGAATCAAGATCACCCTCAAGTACATTCACCTTACCAGGTAGCCTCTCATCGGGGTAAAGGCTTTTGAATTTATCAAGATCTCTTACTAGAACTTTTGTGGGTATATTTCTACTGATAAGAGAGTCCACCACTGCCTTACCCAATCCACCAGAGCCACCCAGAACTACTGCTTGTTCAATCATTAATACTCATATCATCATATTTGATTGTATTACTTCTAGCTTTCTGAAACACATATCAATTTTGTAAAATTTATACACTGATTACTCCGATATTTCATATTTGCGAATTTCATATACCATAATTACTACCCAATTTATTAACTAGTCTGTTTTATTAATGCAATAACACACTAAAATAAAGACTACATTTATTTAAATTGAGAGCGGTAGTGAATTATAGTATTTAGAGTTGAAATTTTATGGGTAAAATAAGAGTTCTGAAGAAGTCAATCAAATTCACTGTAAGGTCAAAAAGACGATTTATTGTATTCTTACTGATATTTGCAATTGTTTCATCATTTGTGACCTTCTTCATTAATGATATTGATACACTTCAAACAGATTTATATTTAGAGCAAAAGGGCTTGATTCTTAACCAGAGAAATGAATTCTCGGTGTTCAATAATCAAAGTACTCGACTGCTCAATGAGATACTGGATATAAAGGCTTCTGGTGGCCTTGAAGCAGTTGAAAACTATGCAGTTTCAAGATATGCAGATTTAGATGCAGGCTTGAGAATATTCTCATTAGATGTCAAGAACCCATGGATGAATGCAGATGTTAACCCATCACTTATCCAACAGGGAAAATATCCATCCACTGCAAATGAAATTATGGTTCCAACTGGCTCATTCTACTTCAAGAGTACATCAAACAATGTGGCAATAAAATCAGATATAGTTGTCGGACAGGTGCTTGAATTCTTTGATGGAACAGATCTGATTGAATTAACAGTTGTAGGGACTTTTGATACATCAAAAATGACACAGATCAATGTGGATGTGAAAGAGAAGCTATGGATATTCCTACATGATACAACTTACGATAGTATGTTGGATCTGTATAATATAGATGAGGATGCATCATACACATACTCAATGAGTTTTGTTGTTCCAGGATTAATACTCTCTGAAACCACATATCAGGCAATAAATGATTTGAATGATGGCATCAAAGTTATCCTTAGTGAGAATAATACAGATAGTTATGGAATATGGGCATCGCAAGCAGAATTTCTACCATTGGAAGATTCTGTTAAAAAAGCAACCAATACACTTGTATCACTTGGATTTGCAGTAATTGGAGGTATAATTCTCAGTATTATGTTATCATACCTTATCTCCAGATTCAGAAGAAGAGAGATTGCAGTGCTGAAAGCTCTTGGATATTCCAATGGATCTGTAAGGACTACATTGGTTGGAGAAGTACTTACCACATCTATTTCAGGTTTCTTTGTAGGAATGACACTGGTGCAGGGAATTCTGTTCTACACATCTGATTTCAAATTTGATAATCTTCTGAGGTGGGTTGCTTTTCTCGCCTCATTTGGCATAATCGTGTTGATCACATTACCAGGTATTTTCCTAATATCAAGAAAGATACTTGGAGTAAGTCCCAGCGAGGCATTCAGAGACAAGTAGGAGGATAATTAAAATGAGTATGGAAGTAATTATAGAAGCTAAAAATCTAGGTAAAACCTACAAAAGAGGTAGATCAGAAGTTGTACACGCACTTGATGATATTAACCTCAAACTGTACGAAGCAGAGATGATACTGCTGTATGGTCCTTCAGGATCCGGTAAATCTACACTATTGAATGTACTATCAGGACTTGATAATCCAACTACGGGTACAATTAAATTTTCAGGAGATGACATCACAGAATTCAATCAGAAACAGTTGACAGATCTCAGAAGAAATGATGTTGGATTTGTATTCCAGGCATGGGAATTGATTGATAACCTCACAGCAGTTGAGAATGTAGAGGCACCCATGTATCCAGAATCAGTGCCATCTAATGTTCTCAGAACAGATGCAATCACATTATTAAGAAGATTGGATCTGCTTGATAGAGAGTACCACTATCCCAAGGAGATGTCTGGGGGTGAACAACAACGTGTAGCTCTTGCCCGTGCTTTGATAAAGAGACCAAAAGTGATATTTGCAGATGAGCCAACAGGTAACCTTGATTCTGAGACTGGACATCTGATAATGAGATTATTGAAGACTGTGTGTAGGCAGGGAACTGCAATTATCATCGCAACTCATGATGAGGAATTACGTGAGTATGCAGATAGAATTATCAGATTGCACGATGGAAAAATGACTGAGGAGAGAGTATAATGGCAAACAAAAAGATACAACTTGAATTCTTCTCATCTACTTTGACTGAAACTGAGAACAAACAGATTGAGAGTACAGGTATGGTGATACTGGCATCTGATTTTATCAAGACCAGTAAAGTGAACAAGGCGGAGAAATTGGAGAGAATATCTAAGGTGATACTACCTATTTTTCTGAGTAAGACCAAGACAGGTAAATATCTTGCATTGAATCCATCTGGAGATAATGTGATGAAAGTACCGATAATGCAATTACCATCACTTGAGGAAATAACAACTTTTGTTGGTGATCCAAATAATCTAGTACTTGATAAGCTATACAAGAAAATGCTTAAATTCAAAAAAGAAGAGGCTGAAATCAGAGGTGGATACAATGAGAAAGGCATTGCTGCAATAGAGGAGATTTTGAAGTTGCCCCGAAGTAGTAGAAATGATTTCAAAAGATTGGCACCTTCTGGAGATATGGATCTTTTGAAGAAACAGCTTAAAGTAATCAATGATCTTGTTTATGATGATAGTTCACTGAACAAAGCAATCAAAGATAGATTATTGATCATTGAGACTGCACTTGCAGAAGAAGCAAAAGATTACAAATTGAAATTTGACGAGAGATCTGCATTCTGGAAGGCAGAAATTGCAAATGCCAGCACAAATCTCAAGAAAAGATTGAAAGAGAGAGATAAACAGTTAGAGAC
>JAJRQD010000213.1 GCA_024280435.1 archaeon
ATCTATACAATATATGGGCATTGATATATATCATATTTCTATTAAAATCTGATTTGAACTTATTTGAACTTTTCAATTTCAATTGCAAGCAAGCATTATTCTGTATTATTGGTAATATATTCTGATAAATTACAGCAAAATATATTATAGATTAGTTAAGCTTGCGTATCAGAAAAATAGGTAAGAGTTCTAATAACACTAATGTGCTGTAAAGAATTATTAGATTAATATTCAGTATGGGAAGTGAGAAGAACATAGTCACCATGAGTAATGAATTTAACAATGAGAATATTTGTAAATATGACTTGTAATTTGTACTGAATGGACGTCTAACTACTTTGATCATAAAAGGTGATGTCATCAATAATATAATCAGATGAATGAAAAGATAGATAAATGCGATTACGTCATCAAAACCTCTTGGATCATTAATTATCCATACTGCTTCAAAAATAGAAATTAATGCAATAGTTGCGAAAAACAATGTTATTATCTCAGAGATAGGTTTGAACTGAGTACTCTCCATAGTTAATTTAAAAAATCATTATATTAAAATATTATTAATCTGCTTTTGGATATATTTGTAGGTTTTTAATGTATATTAGTATGTTATATTGTTACCTGAGTTGCAAAATATACTCCATCAATAACTGTTAGGGATAGATTCAATATATCACCTATATCTGCTGAGACTACATTCAACCACTGCTTCATATTTGTTATCAATTCCTGTTTGAATACAATAATCTCAATGCTTGATATTCCATCAATAGTTAAATTTCCCTCCATTACATAGATTGTGTTACCATCTGATACATAATTATCAATTGATGTGACATTGAAAATACCTGTTGTGTTGGACTTACTGACAGTACTTGAGAGATAATCCACTATTGCATCAGATACAATTTTTGAAATATTTGCAGGTTCGTCAGTATTCACAATATTCACTGTTGAGTGTTCACCTGTTGCATCTGAAGGATCTGTGATCACAATTCCTCCGAATCTAATATCTCGGAAAAGAAGTGGCATCACATATGCATAATCTTCAAGACTCTGTGGATTATTTATTATTGGATATAGAACTGGTAACAATGTACTGTATCCATGCACACTGTTACCAAAATAATTGGTAAGTGCAGTCTCACTATGTTCTAGTGCAGAATCAGTATCGATAAATCCATAATCTGCCCAGTTGTAAAAATAAATACCTGATGAATTTGCCTTGATTGCACCTCTGAGTATTTGATTATCAGATCCAGTAGAATCCAGTAGCACATATTGCACATCTTTATGGGTATCCGGATCAATTAATACTCGTACATCATCATCAATACCCATGAGATATGTGGATTTGAATATCCCACCAAAATGAGTCAGTACTCCAAACTCACGTTCCATAGACACGATAGATTGTCCCCAGTAACCAATCTCTCTTTCCAGCCATTTCTCAGAATAGAACTGTACCTGTCCATAATCGGGTAGAGTATTGAGATCTGTGTAATCTTTGAATAAATTACCATCTGCATCATACTCTAAAACTCCTCCAACTTTTTCAATCTCCTGTGTAACAATACCTGCATTTGGTGCATCAAGAAAAACACCAGCCTGTATTGTATATGGTACCATCAATCTGACATTGTAGTCATCATTAACGGTAAAGTAAATATTATCACCGATATTGATATTTGGATTGTAATCATAGACAACTCTTGATAATTTTTTATTCATTGCCAGCTGTGGACCTACATTGAATTTTTGTTTGATAATGATAGGTTCTATTCCTGGATCTTTGAAATCCACTGCAATAAATGCTTGATAATGGTTCAGATCTGATTTAATCAATTTATTTCCTGAGAATACTATTGCTCCGATCCAATAAGTTGATCCATTAATCTTTCCGAGATGTATATCTGAAATTTGTGTATTTGATCCTAGATTATTTGATTTTTTCATTATTGATTGTGCAAGATCAAAATCAACAACTCGTAAAAATTCTCCCTGTACCTTGGAATTAAAAGGTAGTCCATCATCATAGACCAGTAAATCATCAAAATACTCTGCATTATCTATTGATGTGTATACAGTAAGGCTACCAAGTATCATGAAAATAGATAATAATATTGCAAACATGGATATTTTTGGAATATTGTATCGGGTTAGTTTAGTTTCCTCATTTGATACTGATCTAATTATGAAGATTATCAAACCCATATATATAATTATTTTCAAAATATTCATTAGAAGTATAATTGAGAAGATGAATAACATAAATCCAAAAACAGGTGATTCTTTTAAATTCTCAAGTGAGGTATCAAATCTGGACTGGAATTGAAGATAAACTGTGAGCAACAAGAATACCGTGATAAAGAACCATGTCTTAGATACTATATTCGGTTGTGATAAGAAAAACCATATCCACACACCAGTTGCAATAATAATGAATGATGCAATGGTATTTTGAATTATATTTGGAAAATCAAAACTGTAATTTATCTTTCTTATGGGCCTGAAAAATAAAAATGCTGTGAATGCAACTACAAAGAGTAAAATTGATGTGAATAGTACTGTTTGAGTGATAAATAAAAAAGCCATGTAACAGTTTAATTAGTAGTTTATTATTTTAAGGTTAATCTGTAACTTCATTAAAATAAGCTTAAAATTAATAAAATTATGCTATGAAAATAGCATATATCAAATTATTCTGTATCATGATAAATAAATGTCATAAAAGTTACGATATTTTTTGTTAAACCATAATATATTTTTATACTTATATACTATGATATTTATATGTCAAGTACTGTAAAACTATCAATTGAATTGAAAGAACACCTTGAAAGACTTAGAGCTCAGTTTTTAATAAAGGGCAAGAAACTCAAACAGGAAGAACTTCTTGAAATATTGATCGGAATTGGTGAAATATCTCCAATATTGCTAGAGCGAGAGATCTATCAACTATTACCTCATAATGAACAAGTAAAAATTCTTGAAGATACTTTTGATTTTGGAGTATCATCAGAAGCAACTATTGATGATGACAAATATGGTAATTAAAATGGGAATTTTAATTGATACGGGAGTTTATTTCGCAAAATACAATATAAAGGACTTGAATCATGAGCATACTAAAAAAAATGTATGCTGAAATCCTAGAAGGGAAATATGGACAACCATATCTTCTTGATTATGTTTTTGATAAATTTGTTACCTTGATACAAGCTCGAACAAAAAAAAATGATATCACCACCCAATTGGGCGAAAAAATATTGAAAGCGGAATATCATAAATTCATTCGGATAAACTATGATATATTCAAAAATACGTGGGAGTTATTCCAGAATCAAAAAGGAACTAAGGGAAAATATTTGTCTTTCACCGATTGTTCAATTATTAGTGCAGCTAAATTCCTGTTCATAGAGAATGCACATTGGAAAAATATTTTCTGAATGCTCATCTTGAAGGAATTCAAATAATTTCATGGTAAGTATAAAATACAGTAGATATTTAAGCTAAATATGACAAATATGAATGTAATAGATGTAAAGAATTTAATAATTAATCTATTATTGAACTACATGACTAATCGAGATGATCAACTCAAATCAATAGGGAAAAGTATTGTAAATGTACTGCTTAATGGAGGTATAAAGGTTACAAAAGCCGCGGTAAGTGGAAGTGTAGCAAAGCAAAACACTCATTCGAAAAGTGATGTGGATGTAATATATGTAATACAGGGAAATCCAAGCAATAAAGAAATGGATCCAAAAGTAGTTAAGCTCTTAAGGGATAATTATTCCAGTTATAATGCTAGACAGAGTGAAAACAAAGTAGTTGTAAAATTAGATATACCGAATTTCGGCCATGCAGACATTAAACTAAAAACCCAGAATGGTTTTGACCATGAAATGAGAGCCAATAAAGATTATCGACGTTTAAATTTATAACTGGTAGGAATTTGAATGGCTAGTTCTGGAGATCATTTTATAATTTATCTACAAACCGATATAGTAACTCCAGAGAATGAAATCATTCAATTTTTTAAAAAATTACCTAATAAAGAGCTATTCAAAATGAATCTTATTGATATACGCAAGGAGGGGCATACTCGATGGAAACGTGGTTTTGAAATTATTCAAAAGGAACTATCTGATATACAACACAAAATATCCCAGTTTTCCCAAATTCATTTCATTGGACTCGGGCATATACCCTTTGTGATTCTTATTGGTCACTTGCTTGAAGATCGTACTTTTGTTCAGCTGTATCAAAGGCAATACATACAAAATAAGACCATCAATCCTTGGAATTGGCCAAACAAAATTTTGCCTAAAAATTGGAGAGTTGATGTTGAAGGTGACGATGAGGATCTTCAAGGAAAAAAAGTTATATTGATATTCGAGCAGAGCTTTTCAATTCTGTTTGAAGACCTCCCATTTGAATCACTATCTGAATATCAAATTATAAGAATTTTTGTAAATAATATATCAAGGGAGGATTTACGATCACCAAAACAGCTAGAAGTGATCAATACAATACTAAAAGAGACGTTAGCTAATTGCTATAAAAGTAATGAAATCCATATTTTTGCAGCTACACCTGTTGCCACTGCATTTCTTATCGGACAAAATATCAAAATTTCATTACATCCTCAAGTTTTTTTGTATCGGTATAAGAAAGCCTCAAGAGAAAAATACAAGAAAGTATTCATTTTAAACAAATTGACTACCTCAAAAGATTACCCAGGAGAATTATCCGATGAGGAATTTGAAAAATTAATTCAACAACCCGAAGGTCCAATGCTTGATTATAAGCGTGCATTATATAATGATGCAAAATTCACAATGGAAGGCAAATACGAACTTGCTAAAGACGTTTCTGCATTTGCAAATACTGATGGGGGTAAAATAATTCTTGGAATCAAAGATAAAACCCTAAAAAAAGTTGGAGTTAATCTGGAAAATGTCCAAATTGAAACTATGTATAATATTTTGGCAACACATATTAATCCACCTGTGGTAGGCATAAATATTTATACAAAGATATTTGAGAGCTTGTGGTTTCTTATCATAGATATCCCCGAAAGTGATAGTTCTCCCCATGAAATATCAGACTTGAGCAAGAATAAAAAAGTGTATGTAAGGAATGGCAGTACTAATTTGCAACTAACGCATAGACAAGTTTTGGAACATTTTAGGAATAATTAACTAAGCAAATTTTTTCGGTTACACCATTACTGCTTATTAAAAAACATCAGTTATACTCTTATGTTGAAATAAAGTCCGGATTTACAATTGTACTTCAAAGTTTTCATCATATTTCAAAAATGAGTTAAGCAATTTTTCTCGAGAAATCTCTTCCAAATCATCTTTTAACCATATTACACCACTTTCTGATTCGGTCGGTGTTATACCTTTATTAATTTTTGAATATATAAAAACTAAGGATGATATGAACAACAACCTCATTTTATCAAATTAATTTCATTCCACGAAATTATGAAAACTAATTATCGGGCATTTCCAGGCTTCGGTTTCGAATTGTACAATTAAATGATAGTTTCTCACAAGAATAAAGTAGGTATTGTAGGACATGATGTCCTTATGTACACAACACCTATCAGAATTATTATTTTTAATACACTTAAGTTTCTCGTAAATATTTCGATTGAATGTCCTAATATAAGCAATTGTCTTGGCACTGGGATGATAGTGCGACAGGGGAGAGACCTGTCTCATTCTCAGAAACCCTACAGATATAAGTGTCAAGAATGTGAAAAGAGATTTTATGCACATACTAGTCGTCAATTCAGGGAATTCAACAATCAACAACAGGAATTAATTATTAATCGTATTGCTAAATGTGGTTCGAGAGTTAAAGATATTGCACGAGAGTTCAATATTAGTACCTCCACAGCAAGTAATCTTGCTGAGAGGTATCGAAGATATTTGGAGAAAAATATTGTAAAATCCAAAAGCTTTCGGGTAAATCACTTCAAAAGAAAGGGAATAAGGGGTAGA
>JAJRQD010000214.1 GCA_024280435.1 archaeon
AAAACATATCCAAGTTCTAAGATTAATGGGTGAAAAATATCTTAAAATGTATGAATCAAAGGGAGAGGACCTGTATGCCTTACTTGGAGATTTGCTTGACGATAAAATAAGAAAATCGAAAAATTAACTGCGGAATGTGGGCTATATATCAATAATAATAATATACAAAAATTACATGAAAAAATATTTGATGGTCTGATAAACATGGAAATACTTGATCTTAGTCACAATAGATTGAATACAATACCAAGTCTCAGAACAAATTTAAAGTTACAAAAGTTATTTCTACAAAATAATCAAATTAATCATATTAAGCAACTTAATTATCCAGATTTAAGATTAATTAACCTTTCAAATAATAATATCAAAATACTTCATAACAATTTATTTTCAAAATGTGCTAAATTAGTTGAAATTAATCTTTTTAGTAATAATATTGAATTAATCTCAGAGAATGTATTCAATAACAATCAACTTATAAAATTAAATCTAGCACATAATAATATTAAAGATATACCTCCTTTATTGTTCAGAAAAACAATTGAAATCAAATATATATTTCTTAATAATAATCAGATATGTGAATTATCTGAAAAACTATTTTATGATTTAGAGAAGCTAATACGAGTTAATTTATCAGATAATAATATCCAGGAGGTGGGAAAAGATGTCTTCTCAAATTGTATGAAACTTGAATGGTTAGAATTGAAAAATAATAAAATCAGTAAACTACCCAAGGAAATCTTTATCGACCTTAATTCTTTGTTAAAGCTAGATCTAGCAAATAATTTGATAGTTGATTTAAATGACGATATATTCAATAGATTATTTAATTTGAAAATACTCGATATTTCACTGAATAGAATTAAAAAACTACCAAGTTCTTTGAAAAAATTAAATATTTGGGAACTATATTTAAATTCAAATCCATTAATTATTAGTAATTACACGATTATAGGCCCTGAAGAAAATAAATTATTTATTTCAAACTATTTTAGAAAAAGTGAAAATTAATTTAAAATTTACCATAGTTGAACTAAAAACAAAAATTGTAAAAAAAATAACAAGAACCATAGTTGAACGTTGGCATATAATATTAGAATTTATATAGAATGAACCGCTTTAGTATATAGGCACAGAAATTCTTGAGAATAGAAGCGACTGGTATTGGAAAATCGATTAATATGATACATCATCAATTAACTACTGAAATTTATTTCTGTAAAAAAAGTCTGTGGCAAGGTTTTGATTAAGATGAAAATTTCAAATAAAGGACAAATTGTCATCCCAAAACATCTAAGAGACAGACTAAATATAAAACCAGGTATGGAAGTTAACTGGAGAATCAGAGGTCAATTTCTGGTTGTCGAATTAAAAACAGATGTGAAGAAAAATATTGAATTTCTGAATAGCAAAGATCTCGGTGCAGAGGGATTAGACGAGGAAATGTGTACAAGTATCATTAGAGACCTGGTATATCAACAATTCTATACTGGTTCTGATGATAAAATAACCGATAGGATTGGAAACAAAGTAGTACAGGTACGAGGTGCAGATGCAATAATTCGCACCGTAATTGACGTACTAGCCTATGCATCTAGACATTGGAGAAATGGACATCCTGTTGAAACCCTCAGAGAATTTGCTCATGATTTTGAATTGGATTTTCCAACAGTGATTGCTAGATTTAGTACAAAAATTGAGAATATGTTACTTGGCGGAGAGGATTTAATCCAGCTCATGGGTGGTGAGGTGGTCTATGCAATGGCAGTGGGTGAGATCCTATCACAATTTCGTACTCGTATTGGAGATCTAGTTACAGAATCATTATTCAAAGATGCTCATGAAAGAGGGTATATCGCTAAACTGGATTATGAAACAGTAGAAAATTTGATTACCAAAAGTTTAGCAGATGAATATTCAATTCTCATGAACTTAAAAGTACTTCAAGAGTTTGCCAAGATCAACCTCAATACAGTTGGAAAATTTGATTATGATAAATTGGCAGCAGAAATGTTAGATTCATATAAAAATGAAGAAACTCCGATTCATATTATAAAAAGAAGGGAAAGACGAGCAAAAAGACAAAATAAAAAGATTAAACCGAGTAAAAAGACTACTAAATCAACAAATATCAGACCTAAATCCTTCAAAGTTTTAGAAAAATCAACTGATAAAAAAGATGAACAAATACCAGATCTACCTGATTTTGATTTTTAAATTATTTATTTATCTATTTATTTAGTTAGTTAGTTATTTAGTTATTTATTGAAGAGGAACCGGTGCTCTATTTTGCAAGATTTCAGGAACCACTCCATTAGTCACTTTATTTGCAATATCAGATTGATTTGATGGATCACCATGAATTAAAAAGATCCTTTTTGGCTTAATTGCAGAGATTAAATCTTCGATCCCTGCACCACTTGTATGACCTGAAAAGCCAAATCTTTTCACCCTAGCTTTTATCAAAATATCTTGTTCTTTATTTCTACCAACAGATAATTTTATTTTACGCTTACCTTCCATTACCTCTCGACCAGTAGTTCCCTCTGCTTGATAACCAGTCACTGCAATCAAATTTCTTTTCTCACCACCAGCATATCGCAGATGTGTGTGTAAAGGTGAAGGTTCCATCATACCAGAAGTTGTGACTATTATAAATGCATCATTACTCTGTCCTAACTGTCTTCTGAAATTATGTGTATTCATCTCAGTTGGTAATATCTGTGTTATATTATCATATTTAAATGGTGAATAAATTTTTTCATGCTTCAATCTTGATAAAATTGGTTCATCAACCCAATCAGGGGTTAAATACAATTCAGTTATTGCAATCATCTTATTTATCATACCATCAATATATATCGGATAGTCTTTAATATGTTCTGTCAATACACAAAGTAACTCTTGGCTACGACCAATTGCAAAGCTAGGAATAATTACTTTATTTCCACCATCAAGAACTTTACGAATTTCTGAAACAAAATCAACATTTACATTTTTACGTTCAACAATTCTTCTCAAACCATTAGTTGTCTCAGAAATTAATAAGTCAACTTGTACATCAGGTATATCAAAACCATCAAATAAAGGTGTTTGCTGATCATTTATATCACCTGTGTATAGTATCTTATAACCTTTCCAATCGATTAGAATCATTGCAGCTCCAAGTATATGACCTGCATTATAAAATTCAGCAGTTATTCCAGGACCTATCTCAAATACTTCTTTGTATTTTTTGACTGCAATATGTGTATATGCATCATCAAGTGCATCTGCACTCCAATGTCGTCCATCTATTTTTATTTGATCCTCCCAAAGAAGTCTCACAATATCTCTTGTGGGAGATGTCATAAATAATTTACCACTGTATCCATTTTCAAAGATTGCAGGTACATAACCACTGTGATCAATATGAGCATGTGATAATAGCATAGAAGTAATTTCTGGTGCGTGTTCAAGAATCATCTCAGGAGCCAAAGATGGAGCTCTCTTTGGTTGTAATTTGATACCACAATCAATTAGTATTTTATTGTCCTCATCCTCAAGAATGAAAGCAGATCTCCCAACCTCAATCGCAGCTCCAAAAGCTGTGAGGGTTAATTTTCCATTGTTTATTTTATTAGGTTTTGTCATTATTAATAACCTCTTTATCATCATACTATCAAGCCCCTATCATCACCTGTAACCGGGGTTCATTCAACGTATCGAACTTGGGATAGTACTCTTCTATTTTTAATTAAGGTCACATAGTATAAAAACAATTATTTACAAGTTCTTAAAAGCTTCCCTTTTTTAGTTGAGGTTACAACAGATAAAAATAAAATAAGGGACATCTTTTAAAGTAAATAATTCACTCTAACTTGATAAATCGTTAATTAATATAAAAAAATCACTCTTTTATTGATG
Source organism: archaeon (assembly GCA_024280435.1). Classification (GTDB taxonomy): domain Archaea; phylum Asgardarchaeota; class Heimdallarchaeia; order Heimdallarchaeales; family Kariarchaeaceae; genus JAJRQD01. The sequence goes on from JAJRQD010000214.1 coordinate 3,910, forward strand.
AATTATAGATTGAAAATTCTACCTATAATCTTGTGAATATCCATAAAATCAAGAATATTTTAATATCTGTATATCCATATTAAATTATATGCTAAATGATAGTGAGAAAAAAGAAAATGCATTCGCCAGCTTTGCAAGTGATCTCGTAGATGTGGAAAAAGAGGATGAAAAGGCAAAAAAAGAGATATTAAAAGAAGGAATTGAAAAAATAGAGAAAGATGAAAAGAAATCTATTTTATCATCAAGAATGATTACATCAGAGATATCTAAATTGAGAGGATATGCAGATATGTCTGCTTTTGTTGGTACCTCTGGTAGAATAAAATCACCTAAATTCAAAAGGAGAGAATTTATCAGCTTGCTTGCAAGAGAATTACTATTAATAGGAAATGAGGAAATAAATGATAGAGGAGGAATAATATCACTAAAGAAATTAGAAGAATATTTTGCTGAAAAGAGAGATAACTGGGAATTAAGGGAGAATGATATAAAAGAAGCAATTAAATTTTTAGAGAAAGAAAAAATGATACCTTCCTTTGAAAAATTGGATAAGAACCTTGAACTTATCTACTTCAAACCAATTGAACTCTCAAAGGATACAAGAAAAATACTTATGGCAGCACATGGGATAGAAGCTACCAAAAAAACAATAAAAGATGTGCTAGGTTGGTCTGAAGAGAGGGTGAATAATGGAATCAAACAGCTTGTATCAAGTGGACTTGCTGTTGAAGAAGGAGAGTTTATTTTCTTCCCAGGACTTGAATAACCAACCCATCTGTTTTCTTTAATGAAAAAGTCACCACACCTATTTATTTGATTTCTGAAAAACAATTAGGAATGAATTTAAGTATTTTTTATATTACTATTTATCTCGTTGATAATTCTACATGAACCACAAAAGTCACCATTGCACGGGTCTCCACAGCCAATACATTCTTTAATAACTCTATTTCCCTTATGTGGTGAGGTATCACCAACAAGTGAACCAAGGTGATGAAGAGCATCAGAACTTCTAATTATTGCAAAAACAACTGTTGGATCATGTACCATATATTCAGTCAAAATATTTTTCATATGACCTCTGAAAGCTTCAACAGCGTGTGGACAACTCTCTTCTTGATATGGAAGATTATTCAGGTTGGCATATAGCACTATTTCTTGTTCAGTAGTCTTTCTAAAAGGTTTGACACGATTTACAAATGATGAATGTTTGAATTTAGGTTCAGGATTACTATGAAGTGTTTTAAGTAAATCGCCACGCATTAAATTCATCAAAACAGTTTGTGCTTCATCATCTGCGTTATGGCCTGTAACGAGTTTTGTAGCACCTATTTTTCTAGCAGCATCGTTCAGGGCTTTTCTTCTAAAAGGTCCACAGTAACTGCACGCAGGTTTTCGATCACTCCCTAGTAACACAAGAGCGTCATCCAGGTGGTGACCAAATTCCTCTTCAAATGAGAATGTATAGTGTTCAATACCATATCGTTCAGCAGCCATTGTTGCATATTTAAGACCATCCTGTCGATACCCCTCAATACCCTCATCAATACTTATTGCAATTACTTTAGAGGGATGTTTTTCCTGTAATTTCACCATCACATCAAGTAGAACAACACTATCTTTTCCCCCTGATACCCCCACAGCAATAATATCATTTCTCTCAAAAAGTTTGTACTGATTTATTGTCTTCTGTACCTTTCTCATGAAAGATTTGTTGAAATGTTTTAAGCATAAATTTGTTTTATCCCAAGGCCTCTGCCAAACTGCTTTTTCATCACAATGATAACAAATCGGAAATTGCACTAATTATACTTTATGTATTGTGGTAAATTAATATCTAGATAGATACAGATTATTCTTCTTCTTCAAAGTCTGAAAATACATCTTCTTCTTCTGTTTCTGCAAAAGATTCTTCCATATTTGGAATATCATCATCATCTTTCCACATCTTCTTGTTGGCTTTTTTATCATCCTTTCTTTTATCTTCAAGTGATTTGATCACACTTTCAATTGGTGAACCATTAATTAATCTCACAACTGCATCATGTGCAGTGGTGATCTGTTCATAAGTACCAATTAATGACACAGTTGACCCAGAAATTACAAGATCTGTTTTTGTAAGCTGCTCAATACTCGCCTTTGTTTTTCCATTTGTACCTATTATTCTTGATTTAATTCTTCTTATCTGTTGAGGATTCTTTAGCTTACTAGATTTTAATCGAATCACATCTAGATAGTAATCATCTTTAATCAATTTTAATGCAGTTTTATAATAAAATCCTCTGCCAATTGCTTTGACAATCTCAGCAGCCTTCAATAGCATAACGGGATCACGAAGTTCAGATCCAGGTCTTATTTCAACCTCACCAGTTGCAGAATCTATGATTATTACAGATTGAGTATTTTTCTCTATTTCTTTTCGATTATTCCCTCCGGCACCAATTATTGCGCCAATTCTCTTTTGTGGAACTCTAACAAATTGAGAACTCTCATATGAAAAACTAGGATTAGATGTTTCTTGTGGATTAGATGTCTTTGAGGAGTGATTAGAGTCTGTCATATTATTTCTCTCAAATTTAATAAATTAGACTACCTAATAAACTACTTGTTAGTTAATCTAACTTTCTAGTATAATTTAGATAAGATACTTGCTAATCAAGATAGGGTCTGCTTCCTCCCCTCTAATCCATTTGTAAAGCTTGTTTAATTCAATAGTATTCACTCCAATCCCTGCAAAATAATTATTGAGGTTATTCAAATCCCTCAGTAAAAATTCATCTGCTTTGGGATGATCCTCAAGAACTGATTGTGATACATCGATAATGAAAAATTCATCTGTATCCTTATTGTATAATATATTATATGCAGATAGGTCCCCATGGACTAACTTAGCATCACGATATAATATTTTTACCTTTTCCATTATTCGTTTGTACAGTTTATTTGGTTTAATAGGATATGAATCTTTGAGTAGTGGTAATACATATTCACCATCACTCAAATATTCCATCACCAAAATATTTCTCTCCACCAAAATTGGTTTTGGAGAAGGAATATCATGCTGTTTCAACCGTTGAAGGTTTTTGAATTCCTTTTTGGCCCAAACCTCAATAAAACCAGATCTTTTTCCTGAAACCTTCTTAAAGCGATAATCACCCTCAACATATTGCCTCATTTTTTTGAATGATGGTGCATCGATTCTGAAAATTTTTATTGCAACAGCAGAATTATCAAAAGTATCTGCATAGTATACATTGGCCTCTTTTCCAGTAGATATAGCACCAGTAATTGATTTGAATATACCTTTGTTTATCATTGAAAACAGTATCAGCCTTGTTTTATCATCAAATACTGTCTCAACCAATTTCAACATATTATCTTCTTTTATTCTGATCCGATTTTTGTCTACCTTTCGATTCAAATCATCAATTTTTTTATCAATAAATTCAGATAAGTCATCTGACATACTTAATATGTGTCTTATCCTTAATAATAACTAAACTGTTCCTAAATAGATTTTATCTTAAAAAATATATGTAAATTTCATTCAATATCATACTTGTTTTAAAATTTTATTGAAACAGATAGTAGACTTAAAAAAGAAGGTAATGATAATAATTATTATGTGGCAGAACTATTCAAAAAATTCTGATGAAATATATGAAAATGCATTGAAAAGAGCAAAAAAAGCCCTTCCTGAGCACTCAGCTGATGATAATCGGTTCAAAATTCCAGAATTAAATACTCAAATTCAAGGAAAAAGAACTTTTTTTAGAAATTTCAAAGAGGTGCTTGCAATGTTAAACAGACCTTTAGAACATTTTCTGAAATTCCTATCCAATGAGTTAGGTACAGCTGGCAATATTCAAGGCTCCCAAGCTATATTTGCAGGAAAACACAGTAAAGCACAACTTAATAGACTGTTAAAGAGATATGTAAATGATTTTATTAATTGTCCAGAGTGTAATAAGCCAGACACTAAATTTGTCATACAGGGAAGAGTATCTATGATGAAATGTGAAGCATGTGGTGCTTCATCCTCAATAAGATCGGTTGGTTAAAGTGGAATTCTATCTTAAAATCTACAACACAAGTGATGAATATCTAGTTGCAATTTGTGATAAGCATATACTTGGTGAAACTATTATTCATAACGGTGTAAAAATCAAGGTTAGCACTCAATTCTATGGAAATATAGATTATACATCAGAGGAAGTTCTTGCAGAGATTAATAAATCAACATCAGTGAATGTATTTGGAAAAAACATATGCAAGCTCCTTATTAAACACAATCTTGTTTTTCCAGATGCAGTTATCTGGATGAAACATAAAGATGATGAAGTTGGTCATGCAATTTTAATCAGATAGAGTTGATTGATATATGAGTAGTAGAAGATTTTGTTCATCCTGTGGTAAAAAGGGAGTAGTATTACACGATAATTTTTGTGAGGAATGTTTTTGGAAAGATAATAATATAATTGATTTCAAGCAAAGGAAATTAGAAATTGCTTACTGTCTGACTTGTTATGGTCCAAAACTACCCACAGGCTGGTCCAAAGGGATTGAACAGCAAGAGATACCAGATGTGGTAGGATATGCATATATGAGAAATATTATTGCAAGTCCTGATGTAGATATACAAGTGGGTGAATATTCCAAAATTAACTGGTTAAATCCGAATCCAGAGTTTATGATCACTTATATTGGCATAAGTGATAATATTGATGGCTTTGCACCACATAGAGAAGAAATTGAGGTTGAAATCAAACTACTAGGCGGTATTTGTAAAGCATGCGTAAGAAAGAAAACAGGATCACATGATGTTACTGTACAGTTAAGAGCAAAAGATAGATCATTGAGCGAGAAAGAAATTGATATAGCAACTAAAACAGTTTTCTCAGTTGCAAATGAGTTATTTCAAGAATCAACTGATGCCTATGTTAGTGATATAATAGAGAACCATGGTGGTGTTGATATTTATCTTGGTAGTAATTCACTTGCTGATGACTTTATTAGCCATCTCAAAAAAATATGGATTGCACATCATGAGAAGAATTACAAGCTTGTAACTGAGGAAAAGGATAATAAAAGGGTTTACAGAATTACCCACCTATTCAGATTACCAGGAGTTAAGGGGGGAGAGATTGTTCTATATAAAAAAGAATTATACCGTGTAGATAGAATTACATCCCAAAGTGTCAGATTGATTAAATACAAAGACCATACAGGAATTCATATCCGGGATTGGGAGAATTTAACAATACCAAACCCTGGACCTTCAAGCATCAGTAAATTAGTCGTATCAGAGGACAATCAAACTAGTTCCTATTTATTAATGGATCTAGCCAATTATGATACTGAAGAAGTAAATAAAGACCAGTTTCCTAGAATTCTGGATATTGGTGAGGAAGTTCAATTGATTATTTGGGAAAACAAATATTTTCTACCAATTTAAATTCACTTTATTATATTTTACAGTATTTCATAGAAGCCTATTTCAGGCGCAAGAACTTGGCCGTCAACTCTTAATTCTTGCATTAATTTTTTAACAAGATCTTTATCCAATTTTGATCTTTCTGACAACAAAGCAATTGAGTTTTCTTTATAATTATCACTAAATGCATTTAATAATCTTTCTGTCTCTGAAAGATCATTATTTACCACAATATCATCTGATACATTATTACTAGTATTCTCAAGATCTTTTATTTCATCTTCGGCACTTATTATTCCATTTCGATCAAAATCAATACTTAACAACTGAGCACGTCGATTCATCTCCCATTCAATATCATTTCTAATTATCAGATTATAAGGAATCACATAAAATTCATTCTCATATTTTTTTACTTTACCCAAAATATCAATTATATCTCCTTGTTTCACATCTTTCCCCAGATCTTTACTTTCAATAATTGAACCATCCTGATTTTTGAATTGATTTGGCCAAATCTTTACTCTTATTGTATCAGTTCCATCATCAATTGTCAATGAAGTGAATTTTTTCGGTTCATCACGGTCAAATCTAGAGATCACTGTACCAAAAATACGAACTCGGTTAATTGTTTTCTCATCAATTCTGAAGTATAATTTCTCATCAAATTCAAATATCTCACCCTTATTATGAATAGTAGATAATCTCATTAATTGACCTGGCTTTCGCTTCATAACTTTCATAATTAACAATTACTATTTAATTTGATATATAATCTAATTAGATTAAGATAAATAATTTTATAATTTATTGGATGATCTCTCTTAAGTCACTAAGTGCTTTATTTATTGATGATTCATATTTATCAGCATCAATCTTATAATCACGCATCATTTTTTGATAAAGAGCTTTATTTATTTCCTTCTTTGAATATGATTTCCTTGCATTTAAAATATTCGTTCGGCTATCAGCGATTTTTTGGTTTGCAATCATAATTCTTGATACTAATCTTTCATACTTAGAACCCACCTTAGAAAGATCTGTAATGGCTTTATCAAGAGGAGAATTATTATCACGAATTCTCTTATTAATTGCTTTCACCTGACCAGTATATTCTCTCTGAGATAATTTATTCTTTCTTCTTTTCTCAGTCAATTCTGCAATACGATTATTTGCATCAAACTGCTCAGTGAAATATTTAATAAATGCATCAATTTCATCCATTGGGATTTTATCCTTCTCCAATTTAATTGCCTTGCTTTCTCTGAGCTGAATATTTGAGAGTGCATAAACTGCCATTAACAATAAAATCAAGGTCATGATAAATGTTAAAATATACTGTACATGTCCTAAACCATTATACTTGTACTTAATTGTAAATTGAGTATTATCCACATATGAGGCATTAATTATTGATATTTTCATCTCTACATGATTGAAGTAGCTTAATGTACTTCTTTTTGCATAGCTTGAGATATCAACAATTGATGTACTTGATGAAGATCTAAAATCATTGCTAAGAAGTTCTGCACCTGCTGGAAATTCATAAACTGTATTCAATTCATAAACAGTAGAATTAAATGAGGAAAATAGAGTTGCATTCAGATTATAGACACCATCATTTACAGATATAATATCAGTTGCATTAATCATATACTCTACTGTGAATGTATACTCTTCATTTCCATATATAGGATTTCTAAAATTAACTTCTAGAAAATTATAATTTGTCTGTGGATCTGAAATTGGTGTTCCATCATCTTTTAATGCACCAACATTCAAAGATCCTTGATCATCATACAGTTCCAACACTTTAGAGTATTTATACAGTTGCATCTTAAAACCTGAAATGCGGTGAATTAAATTTAGAGAAGTAGGGTTTTCCATTCGTGGAGCACCTAAATTCCTCATTGTTAATGTTTCAGTAACATAGACAAAACCCCAAGGATCAATTTTTAATCTTCTATCAGCTTTTGGAAATACAAATCCTGCAATTGATACCAACTCATTTAGAGCAGCTTCGGGATCTGGTTTTGTTGAATCAATTACTACCTTAGTATAGTCATAATCCAATAATAATCCTTCAATAGGATCAAATGCCTCTCTTGAATAATTATACCATTCAAGAGTAGTTGCATCTTTAAGAGTAGGATAAGAACTACCTAGATTTGTTGTTTGATTCATCTCATTCAAATTGAAACTATTACTCTTAGCACCAATTCTCATAGCAATTATACTATTTTCCAATTCTAAATTTGGGAAAATAGGTCTCACCGGTGAAATAAAACTGCTACGCTGATAGTCTTCAATACCTTCAAATGCCATTAAATTAGATGCTTGAAGAAGTGCATATATCTGGACCAACTCGGTGTTGTTCGCAAGAGTTCCATTCTCATCAATTCGTATCGAGTAGGTAGTTGCCTCTTCTCCAACAAATTTGGTATACTCTTTCTTATTACTCTCAGCAAGAACACCTGTATTTGTTGGTGCCTGTTTAGAAAAGAACTCAGCTGTTACAACGTATTTTTCAAAGCTAGTAGGAATTGTATAATTAAAAACGCCAATAAATGTTTGATTATCTTTAATTTCAAGAGTTATTAGATCCTCTACTGCAACACGTGCAGTTGATGTAATTGAGATATTTCTCATCACATATGTGACTGATGCATTCAAAAATCGGCTTGCTGGATGACCGGCTACATCAGTAGTCAGATTAGAGCTTTCGCTCCTTGTTGCCTCATTTGCAGTTCCTGAAACTCCAAAACTTGGAGTTAAAGAAACAAACATCATGAGTATAAATAATACAGATAATGATTTATAATTACGTTTCAAGTACTAAACCCTCGAATTTTAATTAGCTGTTAGCTTCAAACTCAACTTAAGTCAGATATTTAAAGTCTTTTCGAGATGGTACAGCTAATTTTTACAAAATTGAGATAGGGTGATTATAGTCGTCCTAATGCCTTGACATCAATAATAATATTTTCTTGACATTTCTCACATGTTAACTTATACTCACCTTCACCTTCATTACCAAGTAATTTACGACCACACTTACAAACCCATGCTTTTATCCTACCAGGATTACCCATAATCAAGGCATGTTCCCAAACATGTCTATTAGCTGGAACTAGTGTACCTGCTGCTACAAAAGAATACTTATCCAGTATACTTCCGCATACAATTGTTGAATTTGCACCAATTGATACATTATCTTTAATTTCTGTTTTTGTAATCTCCCAATCATAACCTATACGCGGATACAGATCATTTGTAAATGCCACATGGGGACCAACAAATACATTATTCCCAATTGTCACCCCACTGTACACAGAAACAAGATTTTGAATTTTTACATTATCCCCTATTATAACATCAGAATCAACATAACTACCTTTACCAATAACTGCATTCTTTCCAATAACTGCTTTGGAACGTATATGGGCAAAATGCCAGATATATGTTCCCTCACCAATAATCGCTCCATCTTCTACAATTGCTGTTGGGTGTATATACACGTTTTTCATTTTATTCAAATTCATGAAAGGTAAGCAATAACATAAACAATTCGATATCCTGCATTATTATTTAAAATATAATAACCCAATATTTTCACTTTTAATTCACTCTAGAATAGATTTATTAATTATAATAAATATTTTTTAAAATATGAAAATATATTTTAAGAATACATTATCAATGATGCAATCTTTATTTAGATCAAAATCAATAAATTGTAATAGTCCAAAGGAATATTTGTGTAATGAGGAATTATGATGAGGAAAGTACATTTTGTTCACACATCTGATTGGCATATTGGTTTTGTTCAATATGGTAAAATAGAAAGATTCAATGATTTTTACCTTGCAGCTATGAACACTGTAAACAAAATAATCGATATTCAGCCACAGTTTGTTCTTCATACTGGAGATATTTTTCATCATCAGAAACCATCACCAGGTGCAATTAGACAGGCTGTTAAGGTATTGAAAAAGTTGAAGGATAATAATATTCCAGTGTACATGATTAGAGGTAATCATGATGCACGTAACACTAAGGAATTACAAAGAGGTGGGAATATAATATCATTGCTTGACGATTTAGGATTAATTCAATTTATTGATGACAAAGTTATTTCAATAGATGACAACATAAAAATTATGGGAGTGGGTTATTATACGGGCAAATCATCCGTATATAGATTAGACGACATACTAGATGATTACGATCCGAGTGATGAGACTTTTGATATACTTGCATTACATGCATACATTGAGGGGCAGCTGGAAAGAAATGTACAAATATCTATTAAAGAAATATCAGATTACAAAGTAGACTATATTGGTGTTGGCCATTATCACATACCATGGAAAAAGCCTAAGCTGAAAATATACTGTCCTGGAAGCTCTGAAGCCACCTCATCAAACGATTGGAATAGACTTGATCTGATTGATAAAATATCAATTTATTCAAGTTTTTTTGAGATTAAATCAGAATACATATCCAGTTGGAGTAGTCCAGAAGTAATTACACATAATATTGCTGTTAGACCTAAAATCAATATAGTAATCAGTAGTGATACTTTAGAAATTAATACTCTTGAGAGTGAGATATTAAATGCAATACAAGAGAAAAAATCAATTATAGAGAGAAATGGTTTAGATCCGGAAAACTCAATTGTAAAATTGAGTGTTTATTCTGAGATTGACGTAGATAATTTATCTCTCTTATCAGAAACAGAGATAAAGAATAAGAGTAATATTTTTCACATGATGAGTCAGATAAATGGTAAGGAAAAATACCAAGATATTGAGATTGATAGCTTCATTGAGCAAAATCTTGAAGAAATTATACTGTCAATGTTAAAAGATGAGGATGATCCTCAAAAATTCCTTGAGATAATAATGGATATAATCAATATGTTTGGAGAAAAGAAACATAGAGAACCAAGTGAAGAAACTATCAATCTGATCATCAATAAAATGAATGAACTGGCAAATGGGAATACACTAGCTGAGGATGAGATGCGCCAACTGGTGGAAAGTGAATTTAAAGGAGGACTAAAATGACTTATCTAAGATTTAATAAGATAATTCTGCATAATATCAGATGTTTTACAGATATGAAAATAGAATTTTCCAAGGGTACAAATGTGATTACAGGTGAAAATGGTTCTGGTAAATCAACACTACTGCTATCAATTGGATTTACATTATTCGGTACCAAGTATCTAAATGCTACTGGAATTGATAAGAATGATTTAATCAAATGGGGAGAAATTGAGGGATCAATAGATCTTGATTTTTCATGTGTGTCAGGAAATTATACAAGTATCTACAAATTATCCAAAAAAGGTGGATCATGGGTACTTAAAGAAAATAAAACAGGTAAATTAATTAGCAAGACAATAAGTGAAACAAGAAAAATGATCCAACAATTACTAGGTAATCTAGTTGATGAGAATGTATTTAAAAATGCACTTAGTAGTGCACAGGGAGAACTGACCATATTACTTGATGCCAAACCAGCTGATAGAAAAATACAATTGAATAAAATACTTGGACTAACTGAGTATGATAATTCATCCAAGTTTCTTAATAAAATTGTTAATAAATTAGAGAATAAGAGGAAAGAATACCAGAATGATATTAAAATTAGGGAAGAGAGCTATAGGGATCCGGATATTGTGAAAAAACAGTTATTGGATTTTGAGACTGAAGAAAAGAATATTAAATCAAATATAAACGAACTAAATAAAAAATTATCAACCTCTAATGATACTATGAAAAAATTAGTTTCTAGAAAAGATAAACTACTGGAGCTGAAATCTTATCTAAAAAATAAAAATGAAGAGTATGAAAAGAATAAAAGCAAACAGAATGAAGTGAGTAAAAAATTAAATCAAGGTTTTAAAGAGTTAAAATTGAAATTCTCAAAAGAAGAGGAACTTGATAAATATAGATTTGAGATCAGGGAAAAATATAATAAGAATAGTTCTGAATTAAGGAAAATTGAAGAGATAATAACGAAATACAATAGCTATAAAAAGCAATATAAAGACTATTCTGATAGAAATGCCAATTACAAAGAAGAATTAAAGAAAGTCAATAAAAAATTAGTTGAATTATTAAATATTGATAGCTTAGAGAATTTAATTGAGATAAAAGAACACGATCAGATGGAATTGAAAAATATAGAAGATAAAAAACAACAGCTGTCAGGAAACAAAGAAGAATTGGAAAGAAAATCTAGTAAACTAAAAAACATAAATTCTGAGTTAAAACAAATTTCAGATGATTTCACAAACACTGTAAAGCTAAAGTTCAATACCACAGCCAATATGTTAGAAAATATATTATTAGATTATAATTCTAAGATTTCAATTGCAGAAAAAGAGGAAAACTTGTTACAAAAGACAATTAAGGAATTAGACATTAAACTTGGACAGTTAGACGCAAATAGACAATTATCATTGGAAACAATTGAACTATTAACTAAAATTGGTGAGACTGCAAACTGTCCTACCTGTTTCAGAGTATTTTCCTCAGATGATAAAATAAGCTTGATACCAAAACATAAAGAAAAACTGAATGAGATAAATTCTCAGATAAATGAAAGCAATAGAAAATTGAGAACAATCAATGATAAAAAAGAAAAAATTATTTCTGAAGTAAAAAATATGAACAAGTCAATAAAAGAGATTGAAAAATTGATAAATAGAATACCAGAAATTAACAGAATAAGAAATACAATTTCAGATAATGAAAAAGAGTTGAATGATCTTGCACTATCAATTGAAAAAGTAAATCTAGAATTGACTAAAATTTCAAAAGTGAAAATTGAACAATTAAAATCAAAAATTGATAAAACTAATGGATTAATTAATAGTATCAATAATTTAACGAATAATAAAAATATCATTCAAGCTAAACTAGACAATAATAAAGAGAACCTATACAAGCTGAGTAAAGAACAAGATAAGTTAGATATTGAGGTAAATATGAAAATAAGGGATGAATTATCTGTTGAAAAATCAGAGATTGAGAAAGAATTATCAATCTTAGAAAAGAAAATTCTACCTAATTTTAAGCTAAACAGGACATTGACAATAAATGAGATTACTCTTGGAGATGAAATACTTGAGTGTAAATCTGAAATTAGTGAATTGGAAAATACATACAATGAAAAAGAGTTAGTTGAGATTGAAGCCAATATAAATGATTATCGTACCAAACTTGGAGAAAATAAAAGCAGATTGAACACTCTTTCTACATCACTAATTCCAGAAACAAGAGAAAAGATAGAATTCTTGGAAAAACAGAGTATTAAACTTGAAAATACAAGAGAGAGCCTAAACAGACTTGAAACTGCGCTACCAACCACACGAAAAGTAAATACAGTACTTTCATCATTACCCAGTACAATAATGAGTAGAATCACAGATGTAGTATCACATCAAATAACACAAACCATGAGAAGATTGCTACCAAACAGGGGATTTGACAAGGTTATATTTAAAGAGGATGGAGACATTCATTTAACATATAATGGTATGCTAGTTGATAGAAAATCAATCTCTGGTGGTGAAAAAACAGTGATTGGGGTAGCCTTGAGATTAGCTCTTGCAGAGTATGTAGCACCAATGAAATTTATGATACTTGATGAACCAACCAATCATCTAGACACTGCAAGGATCAATGAATTCATAGAAATTGTGGATAGAGATGATTTATTCTCAGGTAAAAATGGTCAGTTGTTAATAGTTACACATAGAGAAGAATTCAATAGAAATGCAAATAAAACAATAAAAATTTCAGTTGATAGTGATTTGAAAAGAACAATATCAATTAATGATATTGATTAATCCTCTTGGATTGCAAGATAATTATCAATCTCCTCTAACAAGTTCTCAAATAATTTTTCTACATTGAGCCCAGTTGCAGCAGATGTTTCAATATAGTGTACAGTCATATTTGCCCAATTAGATAATACTGCTGCATATTGCTTACCCTGTGCAGGTTGAATATGATTTTCAGTGACATCTCTCAAATCTGTTTTGTTGGCCACCAAAATCATTGGTAATACTTTCCCAATCTTAGCAGAAATCTCATCAATCCATTGAGCAATGGCTTGAAATGTTTCAGGCCTAGTTACATCATATACAAGGATAATTCCCTGTGCACCTTTATAATATCCGTCACGTACAGATTTATACATGGGTTGACCTGCTAGATCCCATATCTGTAGAGCAGATTTTCCGATTCTTTTTATAGTAAAATCAGCTCCAATTGTGACCATATAGTTAGCATTGAAACCACGTCCCATATAACGGTGACGTAGTGATGTCTTACCAACTCTAGGATCGCCAACTAGAACGCATTTGTATATCTGCTGTGAACTCATTACTAACAATCACTCAATTCATGCTAGACTAATTAAAACTAATTATTCTAATTAATAAATAAGTAAAAAATCATTGATGAACATAAAATGTAATTACTTATTTATATATATGAATTTGGTTTAGGATAAATTATTATGATTATTTTCTTCGAGACAAAATTATGACTGCAATCCCTGTTATTGCAAATATCATATCAATTGGAGTTTCTGCATTATTGGATGCAGAAGGCGATGAAGGAGTAGCTGTTGTGGTTGTTGTTGTTGCGGCAGATGTTTCTGGTTCAACATAAACAGCTTTCTGAGCAAGTATTGTTGTTATATCAAACACCTGTACCCTATAATTTCCCTGATCAGCAACAAATAACCGATTATTGACTGAATCATATGCAATACCATCAGGTGAGAAGAAATTACCTTCAATAGAACCAGGAGTTTCACCACCAAAAGCATATAAAGCAGTATGATTTTCGGGACTGAACATAATAATTCTTGATGGAGTTTTTGCGGTTAAGCTATCTGGACCCTCATCAACAGCCCAAATGAAACCATCTGAATCAATCGCCAATCCCTCATAATTCTCGTTGACATCATCTCTTCCGAAATCACCAACTAGAGTGCCATCGTAATTATAATAGGCGATTTTTCGATGACCTTCAAGGCTTACATATATGTAATCAGCTGAAAGTGCGATATTCTCAGGTGTTGAGTACAAACCAGTTGTAAAAGAGACAGCAGTGGTACCATTGGCATAGATACCATAAATTTGATGTTCAGGTTGATTACTGAAATAGATAATATCTGTATTCATATCAACTGCAAGACCCTGAGTATCAACAGGAGCATCAGAAGTGATTATATTGACCAAGTTGATAGTATCCAATAAATCACCATTAGTTTTGTTGAACAAAAAGATATTGCCTGCTTTTTCAACAACCACTAAAGTACCATTTGATAGCTCACCTATGCCTTGAACTTCATTGCCAGATGAGGAGGTCAGACTTGTAAACCCTGCTGTAATTGCAAATTTAAAAGTACCATCAGAACTAAATACTTGTACCCTTAGATTTTCAGTATCTCCTGCATAAATGATACCATCACCATCAATATATACTGAATCGGGTTCATTAAATTCACCATCAGCAGATCCTTGTGTGCCACCAATCACCAATGAAGGAGAGACTAGATCAGTTCCCAATGCATGTATGGGAGACATTGAAATAATTAGAAGTACAAAAACACTTAATGCTAATAATTGTTTCTTCATATTAGATTTATTAGAATAGGATAATAAAAATGTATTCCAAATGGAAACCTGAAATACTAAATTAATTTTTTTTTACTAAAATTTCAATCGAGAGTTGTTATTAATGCTATTTTATTATTCTATACCAAATTAGTCATTCTAGCGTAATTGTAATTTTATATACAAAATAATCTTCTCATTTGTAATATGAGTTATATATGTCTTATTTTCTTATAATACTGTAATAATTATATAAACAGAGGAAATTATATGGCAGAAATATCAGATCTATTCATACAATCAACTTCAGGGCTACCATACAAAGCGTCATGTTATGGCGGAGAGTATTGTAGAATGCATGGTGAACATTCACTTATTACAGGATTTTTTGCAGCTATTAACTCATTTAAAGGAGAATTTCAACAAGAGTCAATTGATTTGATTAAATTTGACCAATTGACACTTGTATTGGAACAACTTGGTGAATTTATGGTTATAGTTGCTGTGGATGATTTCAAAAACCATGAAAGGGTAAGAAATCTGGCAAAAGAGATACTGAAAGAATTCTATGACAGATATGGAGAAGTTCTCACGGACAATAACTATGCAAAGCTGAGTGATTTCAATGAATTTGATACTTGGTTAGACAATAAAGTAGGTAAGGTAGTTGGAGATCTAACAAAATTGATAGATCAGAGAAAACAGGGATTACTATCTAAAATTAAGAATAGATTTAAGCTGTAACACGTAAGCTTCCTAAAGCTTTAATATTACACTATTGTATTTTAATTTGAATAAAATGATAGGTGAATACCATATATACACTCTTGATCTTTAATATTAGATAAAATATAGAGTAAAAGATAATTCTCCATATCAATTTGCAGGTGATGATTATGACAAAACAAAAGAAGAGTTCCACTAAGATATTAGAAGAAGAAAGGATAATTGTAACAAGTGCCTTGCCTTACATAAATGGCGTGAAGCATCTTGGAAATCTAATTGGTTCTTTACTACCAGCAGATGTGTACACAAGATATTTAAAGTTGATTGGCAAAGATGTAATTTATATCTGTGGTACAGATGATCATGGTACCCCTGCGGAGATATCTGCATTGGAAGCAAAAAAACCAGTAGATAAATATTGTAATGAGATGTATGAGGTACAAAAGGAAATTTATGATAAATTTGGATTAAATTTTGATTATTTTGGAAAAACTTCTCATAAAGATAATCATAAAGTCACTCAAGAAATATTTTTGGCATTACATAAGAATGGATATATCAGTGAGAAGACTAGTGAACAACTGTATTCTGTTGATGAAGATCGATATCTTCCCGATAGATATGTCATTGGTACATGTCCAAAATGTGATTATGATCAAGCAAGAGGTGATCAGTGTGAGGCCTGTACTTCTTTATTGAGCCCTATTGAATTAAAATCACCCAAATCCATTACAAATGAGAATTCAAAAATTGAGATCAAAAAAGTGAAACATTTCTATATTAATTTACCAAAATTACAGAATAAAATAGAAGAATGGGTTGAAAGCCATACTGAATGGCCCAATACTACACTTTCAATTGCAAGAAAATGGTTAAAAGAGGGATTGAGAGAGAGAGCAATCACCAGAAATCTAAAATGGGGTATTGATGTACCATTAGAGGGTTATGATGATCTTGTATTCTATGTCTGGTTTGATGCCCCAAATGGATATATCTCAATGACTAAAACATGGGCAGAGACAATCAAAAAAGATAAATCATTGTTTGATAAGTATTGGAAGAGTGATAGTACTAAATTAATTCAGTTTATGGGTATAGATAATGTTCCATTTCATACGGTCACATGGCCTGGAAGTTTAATTGGTTCAGACCTAGGATACATAGCAGCCAGTTCTGTAAAGAGCTTTCAATGGTTAACTTATGAAAAAGGTAAATTCTCCACTTCACAAAACAGAGGTATATTCACAGATACTGCATTAGAATTATTTCCAGCAGATTACTGGAGATATTATTTGTTATTGATAGCACCTGAAAGACAGGACACTGATTTCTTGTGGGATGGGTTCCAAAATGTAGTGAATAATGATCTGAATAACCTGCTAGGTAATCTATTGAATAGGTGTATTACATTCACACACAGACACAATAATGGAATAATTCCAAAAGTTAAAGCAATTGGGGATAAAGAGAAAGAATTGTATATAGCACTTGATGAATGTTTAGTTGAATATCAAGCAACCTTTAATGATATTGAATTTCAAAAACCAGTGCGTGCACTTAGAAAATTCTGGCAAGCTTCAAACAAATATTTCCAAGAAAAACAACCTTGGAAAGCAATTATTGACAATCCAGATGATGCACTTGATACTATTGGAACGACTGCACATGCACTGAGGTCCATTGCAATACTTTTTGCACCTATTGCTCCATTTACGTCTGAAAAAATATATGAAGCATTAGGTTATAAAAGTAAAAGTGTACATAGAACAAATATTTCACAAGTTGTTAATTGGAATGTACTCGGTGGTAGAGAGATACCTGAATTCAAATCCAATCTATTTTCAAAGATAAAAGATAAAGAGATCAAAAAACTGAAAGAAAGATTTGGATCTGTTGAGAGTAAGCAAGTCAAGAAAAAGGAGAAAAAAGATAAAAAGAAAGAAGCTAAAAAGATAAAAAAACAGGAGAAAGATGGATATATTCAATATGATGATTTTGCCAAAATAAAACTGATCACTGCCAAAATACTTAATGTGGAAGAACATCCAAAAGCAGATAAATTGCTTGTTTTAACACTTGATGATGGAAAAAGAAAGGATAGAACTGTATGTGCAGGTATCAAAGAGTTCTACAATCCAGATGAACTGAAGGGAAGAACTGTGATAATTGTAGATAATTTGAAACCACGTAAATTACGAGGAATTATGAGTGAAGGTATGGTACTTGCATGTGATATTGATGAAAAATCAATTGCATTACTGCAACCTGATAAAAAAACAGATGCAGGATTAGAAGTGCATTAACTATCCACCACCAGAGGGTGGTACAATAGAAATCTCATCATTCTCTTTCAATATTATTTTTTTATAATCTGTTTTATTAACCTCATCACTATTTATGACCAGCAATATATTATTATTTATCTCACCATTTTTTATTAAATACTCTTGTAATGCGGGATAATTCAGTACTAGTTGTCTAATAACATCTTTTATGTTTACATCATCATTGATAGACATATCAATTCTCTTACTACCAATGATTTCTCTGATCATTGCAAAACTTCGTATATATATTTTCATAAAAAGGCTTCCTTCAGTCACTTTCTGTTAACTTCATTATCTCAACAATACTTTTATACAGGTTCTCATTACTGATAATACTCATATAGTTCTCAGATATGGGGAACATACTCATTGATACATCAAATGCATGTATATGTCTGATTATTGGAAATGGCATCTCATTTTTAGACTCTAAATGCTTGCGTAGTCCAATTTGACTAAATACATTCATTGAGTCCTCAGCAGGAAGATGATAAAGAGAACTAAGATCAAATTCATCACTATTACCACTGAAGGATTTATCAGATGTTGTCTGAATGAATGTCTCAAGTCTCTGAATATTACCAAGATATCCCATAATAATCTCATCCTCAATCATTCCAGATAGAGTAGATACTGCCTGTATATTTGAATTTACTATTGTCATCTCAAGATTAGTAACTGATTTTTTTATATCATCAATATTCAAAAGATCTTCAACTTTCCACTCTTCTATAATTGCTCTGAATTTATTTGAAATCTGGGCTCTTTGATGCTGTGATTTACTGTCTTTTGCAACTCTCCAGATCTCAGAACGTCTAATCTCATACACAGAATACTCAAGAAAATAATACATATTCAGATATGTAAGAAAAGCCCTGTTTATCTGGTTTTTAATAAAGTACTCTCTCATAATCTGTACAAAATTAATTGATACTATTGGTGAGAGGAACATCAGCGCCTCATTATACAGATCGTCCTCACCAATGAATGTATTTAACCATTCTGTAATGAAATAAACCAAAAATTGATGAACATCTCTTCTATAATCTGTATCCAAACTCTCTTCATTCAATAAATAATCAAGTATAATACTGATAAATCCAATTATCTCTTTCTCAAATGTGGGACAGAGAACGATTGTATCAAATTCATTGAACTCATCATTAATATTAATGAATAGTTCTTTGAATGGGTAAGTACCAAGTAATAGTCTCTCTTTGAGCTCGAAAATTTTTAGCTTCTGTTCATCCATATCGTTCTCAATTATTAATTTAGCAACTGTAAGCTCATTTTGCCAATTGTCACTAGATTCTTTATACACACCAGTGTGTAACAATAGCTCAACAGTTGATATTATTAGATCTTTTGTTTCATTTAACAGAATTTTGGATATATCCAATTTACCAAGCTGATACACCCACATACCAGGATCACTATCTTCAATCTTTGGTAAATCGAGATATTTATGAAGGTAGTTAAACAAAGTATATCTTATATTATTTAATATTAATTTAGAAAGTGTTAACAGCTCATTAGTTATCTCACCTTCAGGTAATTCATTTATATGACTATTTAGGCTTATCACAAACTTGGTATAACCTTTTAGGATATAATTGATAACTTCATGTCTCAGTTTAATTGTGGTAAGTGAAAAGAACCATTTTTCAATTTCGAAGTCCTTGACTTTGATAAAGTTTGAGATTATTCTACCTAATATCTTTCTTCTTGTAATAAAATCACTCTGTGATACAAAAATACGATGTATAACAAATGAGAATGTGGCACCGAGAAGTGTTCGAAATGATATTTTTTCCTGAGGTGATAGGGTATCTACTAATTTCCATATGAGATCAATCAATTCTTGAGATTTCATCAATGCTTCATTGCCTTCTTTCACATATGTCTTGATGAATAGAACTGTCAAACCAATTCTTTGATAAACAGTTGTTTTTGAACTCTCAATGGTATTAATAAAAATATTAGAGATTTTATTATTCAGTTCATCTATTGGTACGTTTTTCTTCTTAAAATATAATTCAATCTTTGGATCGTGAAGCACATCATACAAATCGATCAAATCTTTATAATTCCAAACTTGGAATTTTGAATTTATTTTACTATTAAGATCTACCTGATAAACATCAAGCTCTTCAAACCCACTGATAATATCTGGAAATATATCGCTAATCGTATCATCTAGTTTCAGATTAATAATTGTTGTATAGATCTCATTCACCATATCATTATACAATACAGTATTAGGAAGCTCCCATCTAGGGATATAATGTTTTTTCTCTATTTCTCGTAGTAAATCATCAAAAAGTTCCCATCCAAGTTTATTCTTATTCAAATACAATGTATGACGGGCCAAATCTGCCAGAAAATTTTTATCCATCTCCCGAATCACGTTGTACATTTGATGTCCAGTAAGATCTTCCAATACATCATGCCAATCGCCCCCAAGAGTTAAAAATTCATAAATTTTGATAAATTTCTGAGCGTGCATGACACCGCTATTGTTATAATCATAGGGATCATGCGGCCTTAAAGCTATATTTTCTATGGTAGGGAGTTTTAAAAACCCTTTTTCTTTAAGCCTCTCCAATTTAACTCAACTAAATTTAACTCAGATGAATTATATTTTAGCATTTCCAATTTGCAATAAATAATTGTTCTTTAGAAATCAAAAAATCATAATAAATAGCGCAAATTAATTCTTAGATTTATATGCCAGCGAAGAAAGACACCTACCGGAGTGTCGATACTGAAAGGATCTACCAGAAACTATGGGTAGTTGACTTTCTTTCGGGTAATTATTTTTAAAATA
Source organism: archaeon (assembly GCA_024280435.1). Lineage (GTDB taxonomy): Archaea > Asgardarchaeota > Heimdallarchaeia > Heimdallarchaeales > Kariarchaeaceae > JAJRQD01. Next base: position 24,870 of record JAJRQD010000214.1, read on the forward strand.
TAACAACCATTAAACGTAATAACTGTTGACTTCAGTTATTAAGGAGATGCTCAAATTAAATTCTATATTTCTTATTTCAGTTCATAAATATGGTCAGAATAATCCCCAAATACAATGGGGATTATTTTGAGATTGAATTTGTGTATGATCAGGAGATAACAGTACCAGAACTGGACTATAATCATTATTTATCCCTGGATATAGGGCTAGATAATTTTGCCACTGCCGTTTCTAGCAGAGAGACTGCCTTCATACTTGAGGGACGAGGAATTAAATCATACAATTGCTGGTGGAACAAGAGAAAAGCAAAATTACAGAGTACATACGATAAACAGGGGATCAAATGGGGTAAACAAATGAGAATTTTACAAATCAAACGATATAATGTCTTCAGAAACTTCATTGCACATATACTTTGTTCTCTGAAAGCTATATTTTACAATTATAATACAAAATATAATATATTTCACATCAACTTTATAAAATAAAGTTTATTTAATAAATTATGTCAGAATTACCCTGGAACACTGAGCTCATGGAGGCTATTGTTTCCAATAGAGTTGATTTTCTCACACCTATATTTTTGTTTTTCACATTGATTGGTGAACTTAATGGATACATACTAGTGGTATCAGCGCTCTACGTAACATACAACAAGAAAATAGGATATCGTCTTGCTTTAGTTGCAGCAACTTCTTCTACAATTAATCATCTGTTAAAAATAATAATTCGTAATCCAAGACCATTTGTAACAGATGGTAGCTATGTTGATAAGTGGGGCCCCATCCCCGATCCAGATACAACCGTTACTGAATTTTCCACTCCATCAGGTCATGCAATGGGTGCAGCTTCATTTTGGGGTTATCTATATTCTAAATTTAGCAATACTAAAATAAGAGCACTTTTTATATTTCTCATACTAATGATAGGGTTATCCCGACCATATTTAGGTGTACATTATGTTGAGGACATAATTCTGGGTTGGTTGATTGGTTTCTTATTAGTTTATCAAATAGTTAAAAATGAGAATAAAATTGAAAACAGTTGGAATAAATTCACATTGCTAAACAAGGTTGTCCTAACCATCACAATCTCAGTTACTATATGGGTTATTGCAGGAATAATCACTAATTGGACACTTGATGGACAGACTTTTGCAACAAATGCTGGCTTTGTCACTGGATTCATCATTGGAAGAGAGTTAGAGCTGATCAAAATAAAATTTGACCCAAAAAGCTCACATATAGCAATCAAGCTACTACGTTTTCTAATCACTGTAATTCTCACTCTAGGCATGCTTCAAGGTCTAGATATTATTGTTGAGAATATTACTGTGGATAACTCACCATTGGGCTTTGCATTAAGATATGTACGATATTCACTGACGGGCTTCACTGCGATATATCTCGCACCATGGGTGTTTGTAAAGATAAAACTAGTTAATCAAGAGAAATGAAATATTATCCTGTATTCATTCAATATGGAATAAACAAATTAAACACTTGTTACAGTAAACTTTCGATAAATCTTTTAATGACAAGATTAAATTAAACTTAGCAATAATATCATCTATTATTCATGGCGAGATACTCAAGCTTGGTCCAAGAGGTCAGATTCGAAACCTGATGTGCTTCGCACGCGTGGGTTCAAATCCCACTCTCGTCATTATACTTTAATGCTACATCCTACAATTATAAGCAAATGACATTATAGTCATATACAACAAAAAATCACTTTTAATTACCTGTCTTATTTCTTTATAAACTATAAAACAAACATATTATTATGTCAGTTATATCAGGTCTAGGTACAGTTGTTGCAACACAAGATGGACCCACACCACTTGAATTTGATTTTGTTATCTCTGAACTGACTGCTAGAGAGACAATAGAGAGTGGTACTTTTGTTCAAATAGAGCAGAAGGATGAACTAATTATTGGAGTGATACAGACACTCAGACGAACAAATAGATACTTTTCATCAACAGACATGATACATGGATCTTCATTAGGTATGTCAGTTCAATCGATATACCCATCTGAGAGATGGGATTATCTCATCGCCAAGGTGAAAATACTAGGTGCATACAAGAATAACATGAAATTTAGATCCACAAAACCGGTATTACCGGGTTCAAAGGTATTATATGTGAAGGATAAGATACTAAGGCAATTTTTAGGTATTGATGTTGATGGATTAAAAATAGGGAAAATCAGACAATCCAAAATAGATGCCAATATCAATATTGACAGGATGTTACAGAAACATCTCGCAATATTATCGATATCGGGTGGTGGTAAATCCTACACGACAAGCGTTGTCATTGAAGAAATATTGAGAAGACATCCTAGTAAAGGTCGTCCTGCTCTAGTTTTATTTGATGTTCATGGAGAATATGGAGGATTAAAAGATATTGAGAACAGTCAATATTTCAAAGAAATCGAGATTGTTAAAGTAGATTCTGAGAATATCAGTATGGCACTTGGTTATATGAGTGTATCTGATTTCAGTAAAATATTTCCCAGTATGTCAAATCCACAGAAACGAGAATTAAGCATGATCATATCATCTTTAAAGTACAAAAATGAACCAATGACCGTTGACAGTATCATCTCAAAGATCTATGAAACTGAGATGAACCCATTGGTAAAAGAGGCATTACTAGGTTGGATGAATCAATTAAAGTCAACATATTTATTCAGTAATGAAGAAAAGCCAGATCTGGAGAAATCACTAAGCCCTGGGAAATTATTGATAATTGATCTTGCAAGTATCACCTCGCTATGGAAGAAAAGAATTATTCTGCATTATTTTCTTACCAGATTATTTGAGTTGAGAAGGAATCGAATAATACCCCCTGTTGTTTCATTCATTGAGGAAGCACATCAATTTGCACCTGAAGTAGAGGCAAGTACAACTAAATCAATCATTCATACAATTGCAAGAGAAGGTAGGAAATTTCTTTGTTCATTAGTTTTAATCAGCCAAAGACCTGTTAATTTATCTACAACTGCACTTTCACAGTGTAATTCACATCTAATTCTACGAATACTTAATCCATATGATTTAAACTATATTGGCAAAACTTCTGAGGGAATTAATCAGGAAACTTTACAGATGCTAACCTCACTAGGAGTAGGCGAAGGTCTACTGGTGGGAGAAGCAGTAAACTATCCAGTATTTATCCAAATTAGGCAGAAATTAATCAGTGCAAAATATGATGATACCTCACTTGCTGAAGAAGCAAGACGATATGAAAAGCAAAAAATCAATCCGGTCTAAATGCTCTTCTTTTTCTTAGTTCATCTCTTGGAATGCCAAAAGATACGGATATTTCATTAACAATATTTTCAAGATAATCACCGGATAATTTTACACGATCATCAGCTTCCAAAATTATTGTTGGTATTGCAATAGGTAGACCATGCTTACTGAGAATGGATAATGCACCCAATGCAATATCAACTACTGCATCCAGATCATTGAATTTAATTATCTCTATTTTTATTGCCTGATCCTCTTTTATTGGCTTAACCATTGTACTCCAGATTTCAAATGGATGTTTTAAAGACACCCATTTAGGTGGATGTGATCTCAGCCATGCAGTTCTCTCACCCTCATGCAGTATTCCGTCACATAGTGTATGGTCAAGCATATTTGATAAATTCACTCTCCAACCCTTGACAGGTTTGGATATTATTACCTTCGTTCTTATCCATTCTGGAATTGTTTCAGAAAATGTTAATGAAAGATTTCTAGATCTTGAATCTTTGATTACCCCACAGAGTAACACATTTCTTTCATGTGCAATATTTACAAGATCTCGATACATAGCTTTTACAGCCATCTCGATGGTGGTAACATTTTTTGATTGATTATTTAGTTCTTGAAAATCACTAGAGAGAGGTATGACCTTACCATCTATGAACAGTACAGTTGGATTCTGGAATTTTATCGTCTCAATTGCAATTTCATATTCTACAAGTAATCTATATAAAGTTGCTAATTTGAGAAATTCTTGACGTGAGGGAAGAGATGGTGCAAGATAAACCATTGGTTCAGGATCAAAATTGGGTGTATAAACCGCCTCCACTTTTTTCCCAATTCCATGAAATGTGACACCCACAGCCCTATAAAGAATAAGATCTAGTCCTGCCAGAGCTTCTGTTATCAAACCACCATCAACACCAGAGATCTTTGTGATAGAGGGGACAGTATCATTTATTTTATGAATGAATTTTTTCTCAACCCATGGTATCTCAAGAAAATCAATTGTTCTTGCAAATTGTGAGAACATCTGTAACCACTTCCTTTCTCTGAATATTTTCAGACGTAATTCTCGGATGGTATTTGAAAGATCATTCACAAGCTGAATAAAAACAAACCTCTTATTAAAAATTCATTTTTTGATATTTAAACAAGTAAATTAAGAATTTAAAATCAGTCAAACTTTATATTCCAAATAGTGAGAGCTTTACCGATTATTTTTTATTATTACTTTTGTTCTGTATAATATGCCAAACACTGTAAAAAAAACCCGATATGTATTTATTTTAGGTTCAGTACTGTCAGGGTTGGGGAAAGGTATTGTAACAGTTTCAATAGGCAAAAATCTACAAGTAAGAGGACATGATGTTCAGGTTTGTAAGATAGATCCATATCTGAATCTAGATGCTGGGACGATGAACCCCACAGAACATGGGGAAACATTTGTTACACAAGATGGAGGAGAACTTGATGTTGATTTCGGTCATTATGAGAGATTTTTATCTATAAATGTATCAAAGAAACAGAATATTACAACTGGACAGGTATATCTAAATGTAATTGAGAAAGAGAGAAGGGGAGATTATCTTGGTCAGACCGTACAAGTAGTACCACATGTGATCAACGAAATACTAAGAAGAGTTGAAGAGATTGATCAAAATGCAGATACAGATGTACTTCTTGTAGAAGTTGGTGGAACTATTGGAGATATTGAATCATACCCATTTCTTGAGGCATTAAGACAATTGCAGAGGAACCATCCAGAGATTGAGGTATGTACTGTGCTATTAACATATGTACCATTTCCGGATCATCTATCAGAACATAAAACCAAACCAGCACAGCATTCTGTAAGAGAATTAAGAGCTGCGGGTATATTTCCAAATATTATTGTATGTAGAAGTGATGTTTCACTCACACCCAAAGTTATCTCCAAAATTGCGGACTTCTGTGATGTTCCAGAACATGCAGTATTCGATTTACCAGATCTTAATAATGTTTTTGAAGCTCCACAACTTCTAGATAATCAAGGTTTTGGAGAATTAGTTGGAAAATTATTGAAATTACCAGCTGCACAGCCAGAATGGACAAAAATGGATAAACTTGTAAAATATACTCTTCCAAATCTTGATAAAAAAATTGTAATTGGAGTTCCTGGAAAATACACAACACTCCGAGATTCATACATTTCAGTCAATGAGGCACTAAAACATGCAGGTTGGCAAATGGGCTATGATGTTGAATTACAGCATATAAATACAGAACAATTTGAAAAAGATGAAGATTTTATCAAAATACTAGATGAAGTAGATGGAATTCTAGTACCCGGTGGATTTGGAGATAGAGGCACAGAGGGTAAAATAAAAGCTATAAAATATGCAAGGGAGAATAAGATTCCATTCCTTGGAATTTGCCTGGGATTCCAATTGGCAGTTGTGGAATACACTCGAAATGTAATTGGAATACAAGATGCACATTCCACTGAGATGGATAGCACAACAGAGTTCCCAATTATAGATATTCTTCCAGAACAGAAGAATATAACTAATCTTGGTGGCACTATGAGACTTGGAGGTTATGATATCACACTTACAAAAAATACCACTCTTGCAAAACTGTACAATGCTATACACATCAATGAAAGACATCGTCATAGATATGAGGTCAATCCGGATCTGATAGAAAAGATCAATGATGGAGAGTTAAAATTTACAGGATTTTGGAATAATCTTGCAGAAACTTTTGAATTGCTAGGTCATCCCTATTTTATTGGTACACAGTACCATCCTGAATTCAAATCAACTCCATGGGCACCCTCAGCACCTTACATGGGATTAATCAAAGCAATTATAGAAAAAAAAAACTTGAAAATTAAAAGTGAAAAAAAGAGATGATCAATAAAACTGTTTATTTTGTATGAGGATAATAGTATTGTAGTGCCAATTGAAAACCTAGATATGACAAGATTGACTTTTGACTTAGAAGAGACAATGGTATCAGTGATAGCATTGGAGGATATACCAGATCTTAGGCTAGACAGGATTAATATCAGGCTGATGAAAGATAAAGAGGCAGAAGTCCCATTATGGGTAGCAGAAGTATTAGAAGAGAATAATATTGCAATTATTAAGGATGATCATACTGTTTCACACAAGTATATAGCCCGTGTTGCACATAAGGAGGGGGATAATAGGATTCTTGAAGAAATTGATTCACATTTATATAGGCGTGTCAGAACATATATACAGAAACTAGATAATATTAATACAGCAAAATCTCTTCGTCAGAAGACTAGTATCGAGGGAAATTTCGAGAAACTTCTAAGAATGAGATTTAAGAAGATACTGAACATTGTCATGATAGATAATCAACTCGATGGTAATCTTGCATTATCAGAGGAGGAAAAATGGCTATACAGTCAACTGAATATGATTTTCAGGTCGTGGCAAAGAAACGTTGGAATCTCATCCAATCAGATGAAGTGATATATATGGCAATTGAAACACATGAAGAATTACTTGAGAGTTACGAGAGCTTTTTTACCAATTTCAAGGATGATAATGGAGATTACAAATATATCGATCAGATCAATAGAATGGTTAGAGATGGTAAAAGATCAATTAATATCGATTATAATGATCTAGTATTGATAGATGATATGAGAGATCTTGATCTTGCATCCACTTTGATGGAGAATCCATACTTCATGCTTGCAGCAGGTTCAGAAGCTCTTGCTCTCCATGTAAAGAATGAAAACCTAGATTATTACAAAGAAATTCTACTTGAAAAAAATAATTTCTATGTTAGATTTCATGATACACCGTCTAGTATTAGAATCAGAGATATAAGAGCCGCACATGTGGATACTCTGAAATGGTTAGATGGTATCGTCATAAGAACAACAGAGATCAAATCAATTATCACCAAAGCATTCTATACATGTGCAGAGGGGCATGAGCTTGAGATAACTTTTAGTGATGGAGTATATTTCAAACCAGATAGGTGTATTAATGATGCATGCAAAGCAAAAGAATTCAATCTAGATAATCGAAGGTCAAAATTAATTGATTGGCAATACATAACAGTACAGGAAAAACCAGAGGATCTACCACCTGGCGCCTCTCCAAAATCGATCTCATGTAGATTAACAGATGATATTGTGAATGCAGTCAGACCTGGTGACAGGGTACATTTTGGAGGTCTCGTAAGAACCAAGGCATCAAAACAGATAAAAAAAGGTCAAGTACTTACTTTTGATTCTTGGATTGATATCAACTATATAGAATCACTTACAAAAGATGACGACTTTCTGAACATCACTCCAGAGGAAGAAAAACACTTCATAGATATTTCAAATGATCCAAAGATACATGAACATATCATTCAATCTATTGCACCATCAATATATGGACACAACGAGGTAAAAGAGGCATCTATGTTATTATTATTTGGAGGTGTAACAAAAACATATCCTGATGGGTTCTCCACAAGAGGACAACCAAATGTATTATTAATTGGAGATCCAGGAGTTGCCAAATCACAGATGCTCAGATATGTGCAGAGTATCGCACCTAGAGGTATATTTACCTCTGGAAAAGGGTCTTCAGCTGCTGGATTGACAGCTGCAATTGTAAGAGATCCAGATACAGGTGAGGTAACTCTTGAAGCAGGAGCTTTAGTACTTGCAGACCGAGGATTATGTCTGATTGATGAATTTGATAAGATGAGTGAGAATGATAGGTCTGCCATACATGAGGCAATGGAACAACACACAGTATCTATCGCAAAAGCAGGAATTGTTGCCACTCTGAATGCAAGAACAGGAGTATTTGCGGCTGCAAATCCAAAATATGGAAGATATGAGATAAATAGAACATTTAATGAAAATGTAAATCTATCTGCACCAATTCTTTCCAGATTTGATCTGATATTCACATTGAGAGATGAACCAGAAGAGGATAATGATTCTGTAATTGCCAGTCATATTCTAAATTTACATCGTTTCCATGGAAATGCAGCCACTAATAAACCTCCAATGCAAGAGGATGAACTAAAAAAATATATTGCATATGCAAAGAAGAACTATCATCCAGTGCTATCAGAGGAAGCAGTAGAATTAATAGAAAATTATTATGTATCAATGAGAAGCGCATATGGTAAATCATCTGCAGATGGGAAACAGGGTGATAGGGTGACAATCACTGCAAGGCAATTAGAAGGTATAATTAGGCTATCAGAGGCTAGAGCTAGAGCTGCATTGAGAAGTGTTGTTACAAAGATGGATGCACAGAAAGCAATTGATCTTGTTAAATTCAGTCTATCACAGATAGCAATTGATCCAGAAACAGGTGCACAGGATATTGATGCTCTGTATTCTGGTAGTACAGGCACCAAAAGAAATAAGCTCAACAAATTACTTAGCTTGATTGATTTTCTTTATAAGCAGAACAATGGCCCATTCAAAGAGGAAGAGCTAATTAATGAAGCCGAAAGGGAAGGTTTAGCCAAAGACTATGTAATTGGAGTATTGACTTCAATGAGACGAGATGGTACACTGTATGAACCCCGTCCAGGTATGATTGATAAACCATAATTCAGTTTTAAAACACTCTAAGATACTTTTATATGTTATACTTATTCCTATTAATTTGCAAGGTGTGATTGTGAAAATAGAAGATCTGAAATTTGATGAGAGATTAAAAACTAAATTAATTAATGACGGTATATATGAATTATACCCACCTCAAGCTGAAGCTGTTGAAAAAGGACTGCTTGAAAGTGTAAATCAAGTGGTTGCAATTCCAACAGCATCAGGTAAAACATTAATTGCTATAATGGCGATTTTTTCATCTCTTTTAAAAAATGGTGGAAAAGCTATTTATCTTGCACCATTAAGAGCACTTGCATCTGAAAAATATACTGAATTCAAAGAATTTGCAGATCTTGTGGGATTATCAGTTGCTATTTCAACAGGAGACCTTGATGAACAGTCTGGATGGATCAAAAATGCCAACATAATAATAGCAACCAATGAGAAATTTGATTCAATAATTAGACATCAGGTAGATTGGTTGAATGATATTAGAGTCGTAGTCTCTGATGAGGTTCACCTAATTAATGATGCTAGCAGGGGTCCTGTACTGGAGGTAGTTTTATCATTGATAAGAAGAAATCTACCTGAATGCCAAATAATCGCTTTATCTGCCACAATTAATAATGCAGATGAGATTGCAGAATGGCTGGAAGCGGAGCTGATACTTTCTACTTGGAGACCTGTTGATCTGAAAGAAGGTGTCTGGGAAAACGGAACTGTGACCTATGCAAATGGAAAGAAAAAGCAACTAGGTGATCCCAGGGATAAAACAGGCTATATATCGCTCACAACAGATATGATTTCACAGAATGGACAGGTACTTGTTTTTGCCAATACCCGAAAATCCACTGTGAAAACAGCTATGGATTTGAAAAGTAAGGTTAAATCATTGATTAATAACAATCAACTTGGTAAATTGAGAGAGATAGCCAATCAGATTAGATCCACCGGTGAAAAAACTGAATTAAGAACTAAATTAGCAGAGGTTGTTGAATGTGGAGTGGCTTTTCATCATGCAGGTTTGGTTTCTAGACACAGAAAAATCGTGGAGCAAGCATTTAAAGATAGAATTATTAAAGTAATAACAGCATCTCCCACATTAGCAGCAGGTGTCAATATACCAGGTAGAAGAGTGGTGATTAGAAACGTCACAAGATACTCACAAGGATATATTCAGCCAATTCCAGTTCTAGAATACAAACAGATGGCGGGAAGAGCAGGAAGACCACAGTATGATCCTTATGGAGAAGCAATCATACTTGCTAAAAATAGTAGCGAGAAAAATCAGTACTTGGATCGTTTTGTGAGAGCAGACACCGAACTCATATATTCAAAACTAGGCACAGAACCTGCCATGAGATCACATATATTATCATTTATTGCTTCAGAATATGTGAATGATTTTGACACTGCAATGGATATGATTGCAAATACATTTTATGGATATCAGAATGAAGATGCACTTTTTCTTGTTGAGGAGGAAATATTCAAAGTATTTGAAATATTAACAGAATCAAAATTAATTTCTAAAGATGAACCTTATCAGATAACACCCTTTGGAAAGAGAGTGAATGAGCTGTATCTTGACCCATTATCTGCCAGACTGATTAAAGTAGGTCTTGAAGAGAGTATAGATCGAGACAAACTTGCAGATATTATTTATCTACAATTGCTTTCAAATACACCAGATCTAAGATCTTACTCTGTTAGACAGAAAGAAATGGATATTCTAATCGATACATACAATAAATATGAGGATGATTGGATAAATATCAATCATGAGACAGACTATGAAGAAGATATTTTTTTCAGCTCTTTAAAAATTGCAAAAACACTTGATATGTGGCTAAATGAAAAAAGTGAGGAGGAAATTAATAACACATTTGGAATCGCTTCAGGAGACTTGCATTCACTATTGAACAGAATGGCATGGTTAGTTCACTCTGCAAATGAGATTGCAAGAATTTTTGATTGGAAATATCATAAAAAAGCATTATCAAGGATCAATAAACGGATTAAATATGGCATCAGAGCAGATTTGCTACCCTTGGTAGAGCTATCAAATGTTGGTAGAGTTCGCGCAAGAACATTATACGATGCAGGATACACCAATATTGAGAAAATTAAGAATGCAGACGAGAAACAACTGGCAAAATTACAGGGAATAGGAGCAAGACTCGCTAAATTAATAATAGATAATTTAACTGTTGATGATACAAATGATACTTTTATCGAGAATATTCCTGATAAAACGCAAACTACTCTTGATGCATTTTTTGAATGAAATTTGATTAACATTCATAATTTAATGTAATCTTCAATAGCATCCTTTTTGATTTGCTATTTTATTAATAATATGTGCTTCATGTTTATACCCATCCAAATTCATTATTACATGTTATGGGACCGGAACATCTTGAATCTCCTGAAAGAATAACAATTATTGAAAAAGCTCTTAAAGAGGCTTCATTCAAGAGTAAATTCATAGAAGCAAGAAGAGCAACTGATGAAGAAATTTTAACAGTGCATTCACAAGGATATCTTGATACAATGTACCGATCAACAGGTATAGCAAGAATAAAAATGACAGAAGACACCAGTACGAACATGTTCACTCTTGATGCAGCACTCACATCAGCAGGTGGAGGTATACAAATGGTTGAGAACTCAAAACACAACCATGGTTTTTCACTATTAAGACCGCCTGGTCATCATGCAACTCAGAATGCAGCAATGGGATTTTGTTTTTTCAACAATATTGCAATTGCAGCAAATGCAATTAGAGATAAATACAAAAAAATTTTGATACTTGATATAGATCAACACTTTGGAAATGGAACTGCAGATATTTTCAAAGATGATCCGGATGTACTTTATATGAGTTTACATGCAGATCCACAGATATCATACCCAGGTACAGGATTTGCCAGTAATGTGGGTATCAAAGAGGGGTTGGGTAAAACGGTCAACATATCATTACCATGGAAATTAAAAGATAGTGACTATCTTGTAGCTCTAGATGAGATTGCAATTCCAATATCAGAGCAGTTCAATCCAGATATTATACTCTTATCTTTGGGTGTGGATGGCTTGGAAGATGATCCATATGGTCATTTATCATTAACCACAGATGTATACTATGAAATCGGTAGGAGAATAGGAGATTTCAATAAAAGAAACACAAATAACAAGGTACCTACTTTTTTTGAGGGAGGGTACAAATATGATCTACTTGGAGAGGCAACAGTCAAGTTTTTTGAGGGATTATTGAATCCGGATGGTGAAGAAAGAATCAAAGCAGAATTAACCCCAAAATTCAGTTATCAATTGAGAAAAATCAAATCGATCCAAAGAAAACATTGGATAGGAATATAGATAATAAGACATGAATTCAATGAATTATTTTTAAAAAGAATATTGGATGTTAATTATGGACGAATATTTTTTCAGTAATGCAGTAATTGGACCTGTGAGTACGAATTGTTTTATTTTTGGGAAAAAAAGTGAAGCAATAATGTTGGATCCAGGAGGGCCTGAAGTGCTACAAATTGTGAAACAGTTGAGTAAAAAGGGTATCGAGATTAAGCATATCATAGCAACTCATGGACATTTTGATCATATAAGTTGGGCATCAGATGTTATTAAAGAATGCAGAAATGCAAAACTCTATCTCAGTGAGGCTGAAAAAGTGTATTATGAAGATTATCATAATTGGATGGTTAGATATGGTATCACACCACCAGAAATTGCTAAACCAGATATATGGTTCAAAGACAATGAAATACTAGATATAGGTGGATTACGTATTGAAGTAATACATACTCCAGGTCATACACCAGGATCATCTGTAATATATATTGAAAAATTCATAAATGGGAATGATACTGTTAAAGTTGCATTTGTTGGAGATTTATTGTTCAAGGGATCAGTTGGCCGGGTAGATTTTCCATATAGTAATGCAGATGATATGAAACTATCTTTGGAAAGAATAATTGAAGAGCTTGATGATGATGTATTAATTTATTCAGGACATGGTGAGAGTACAACTATGTTATCAGAAAAGAATGCAAACCCATATTTATTGGCAATACAGAAAGGAATACCTATTTTTTGATTATTTCAAATAATTAAGTCTTTCTTCTTTTATTCTTCTTCTTTTTATTTGCTTTTGATTTGTCTTTCTTTGGTTTCTCGGGCAATGGTTTTCCAATTGCAAAGAAATTTGAGATTGAAAGTTTACCTTGATACCACAATGAACCAAACCAAAGGATAATTAATAAAATACCAATTCCGAGTGCTACAAATATATTATATGTAATAAACCATGATACTTCTTGATTGACAATTTCATTCACCTCAGGTAGTGGTGTGATATGTAATAACCAAGCAATTAAATTCTGGAATAACTTTAAGTTATCTTCCTGATCAATCCAATTAGAAGTACTATTATAAGCATATTCTGAAAACATTGTGGTTGATCCAAGTAGCATAGCCCTACCTTTGGTTGAGAATTCTTTTGCTTCCATCCATCTTGGAGATTTTAAATTCAATTCAGAAGATAATGCATCATCATAATTTTGATTTATCGCATATGAGTACTCTGAAGCATTACCATACATCTCAGTAGTAGGATTTTTTGGAGAAACTATTGCAGAGTAGAGTAGAAATTTAGATTGAGTCAAGTTATTTACCTCAGTTCTAAATACATCTGTCTCCAAATTATCAGCTCCAATATAGACATTAGTTTCATTTCCATTATTATTGAATTCATCAACAATTATAGTAGTGTTGTCAATGTCAACAGTACCTGTACTCATGGTAACACCAATATCTGCAAATATTAACTGGTTCATTGTTTCTGCATGTCCTGCAAGAGATGAATTATAGCTAAAAGGATTGCTCATGTACAATACACCAGTTCCTTTTGATACAAAGTCTTTAATCGCATCAGATTCTCCATCTAAAGCCTCTGAATCAACTCCGGGATTACTAACAATCAAAAGATCTGCACCTTGAAGACTTGTTGTTGTGAATTTATCAGTATTTACTTTGATCGTTATCTGTACACCCAATGCATCTGACAAGCTGTCAAAAGCAGTACTCATCATATCAGATGTGAAAAATTGATCGTGTGATTCATCATACAAAATGATGTAGCCCTTCTCAATTCCCTGAGCACTAGCAGGCAGGGAAATTGACAATAATAGTAATGATAGGAGGAAATAGTGTTTAAATTTCATCTTAGTATCCCGTATATTCTCACGAAAATTAAAATTATTTAAAATAATGACGATATTATACTCCAAAATAGTAAGATTGACCAGATATTTTAACTTATATACATAAAGAGTGGTTGTACCACCATAATTTTAAAATTAATCTTTGATTACCACCCATTTATATGTGAAACGTACTGCATCAACTTGTTGTGCTTGTAATTCTAACTTCATACCAATTTTTGGTTTCTGCATTAGTGATGGGATCTGAGCAAGTACACGGATACCAGGTTCTAATTCTGCAATTCCAACAGCATATGGTGCTCTATCTGCCATATTTTCAGGAGCAAAATGAATTATAGTCCATGCTTTTAATTCTCCAACATTATTAACTGGGTAATCTTCCATTGTCTCATGAAAGTCCTCACAGGCAGTTCTTGGAGGAAAATACTTTTTATCACATGTTGTGCATTTGTTGCCAATAAATTTTTTCTTGGCAATATTCATAGCAAATTTCTTTGCGATTGCAGGATAAGATTCCTCTGATACATAACCGAATTTAGCTGACATTTTATAGATCACTCCTCTCATAAATTAAAACATTGACAAATTGTCCAGATTGTCCAACATTGTGTGATAATCCTCTTACTGCACCATCAACCTGTCTTTCAGATTCTACCTCGCCTAACAGTTGTTTTCTTATTTCAACTGCCTGACTGACTCCAGTTGCACCTAATGGATGTCCCTTGGCTTTTAATCCACCATCCACATTGATTGGTATTTTACCATCATGGTATGTTTGTTTATCAAGTACTGCTTGTCCAGCTTCTCCTTTCTTGTAGAAACCAAGATCTTCCATAGCAATTAATTCTGCAATGGTGAAACAATCATGTACAGTTGCTAAATTTATATCAGCAGCAGTAACTCCAGCCATAGCATATGCCTCTTTTGCAGCTCTCTGTGCACCTTTCAATTCAGTCAGAGATTCTCTCTGTGCCATCATCATAGTATCAGTTCCCTGTCCAATACCTTTGATAGATATGGGAGTATCTGTGAATTTTTTGGCAATACTATCTTTTGTCAGAAGAACAGCAGCAGCACCATCAGAAATCAGTGAACAATCATACAGATTAAGAGGTGATGCAATATCAATTGCACCCATAGCTTCCTCAAGGGATACTTCTTTTCTAATATGAGCCAATTTATTTTTAGATGCATAATAATGATTTTTTACACCTATTGAACTTAATATCTCACGTGTAGTGCCATATTCGGCCATATGTGCAGATGCAATCAGAGCATAATATCCAGGAAAAGATACACCAAATGGGAATTCCCAACGGAGATCACCGGCTCTGGCCATTAGTTCTGTTGCCTCTCCGGAGCTGATCGATGTCATCTTCTCAGCACCAACAACAAGTACAGCATCTCTTAATCCAGATTTAATCATATTATATGCAGAGATTATTCCTGCTGTTCCAGTTGCACATGCACTCTCAACTCTGATTGTTGGTAATCCATGTAACCCAAGTTCTGTATTGATAACTGCTGCTGGTGAACCCTGGCCATTGAAACCATCTCCAGCCACTCCAATCACAGTTGCATCAATGTCACTTTTACTGACATTTGTTGTGTTAAATAAATCTCTTACCGCTTCATGAGCAAGATCTCTAAGTCCTGATTCTTTTCGCTTACCGAAAACAGCATGACCGCCGCCTACGATTGAAACTCCTTCAGACATTTTAATCCTCTAAAGATCATTAGAGATGAATTTAATATATACTTTGCGGGATGTTAATTATAAATTTAATAAAATTTATTAGATTTCTCTACTTACTAGTTGATAGATGAAAAATAACCCAACAAGAACTAATGAGTTATAATAGAGAAAAGATATTGTTTGTTAAACAGATTTAATTACTCTGATTTAATAAGTTATTATCAACAAATTTTCTTATGCATTCAAAATATTCTGCCTGTTCAGGTATATTTGAATGATCTGCATTTTCAAAAATACAGAGAGTTGAGTGCTTAATCACTTTGTGCAAATCCTCACTAAAAGTAGATGGTAAAAGATCATCAAGTTTTCCATGAATTAGCAGTGTTGGAATGCTTATTCTCTCTGCATTAATAATAGGGCTGTAACCCTGTGATCGATATCTGAAGAACACAACAGATATTGCAAATCTTAATCCAATAATAAAAAACGGTGTAAATTTTTTAAATAAAGGTTGATATATTGCGTT
The DNA here is from genome assembly GCA_024280435.1 of archaeon. Classification (GTDB taxonomy): domain Archaea; phylum Asgardarchaeota; class Heimdallarchaeia; order Heimdallarchaeales; family Kariarchaeaceae; genus JAJRQD01. The sequence continues at coordinate 41,192 of JAJRQD010000214.1, forward strand.
CAAATCCTTTGGGATTGCCCTTACAGGTGCTTCTGCAACAACTGCACGAATTAGGAGATTATCCCTACCAGCAACTAGAATAGATGCTCCACCTCCAATTGAATGTCCAAGTATAATTACAGGTCTACCCCACCATTTAACAATATCATCTATATCATGTGAGAATTTCACTATACTCATACCAATTCTCTCCCTGCTTGAGTTGCCATGATTTCTTACAGAAAACAATATTGTGGTGAAACCAAGTTTACCCCATTGTCTTGCTCTTGCAGTCATACGATCCCGATTGCGTCCCCAACCATGTGTAAGAACCACAGCAGGGATATTTTTTGCCACCTCATGTTTATCAGCTGTGGATAGATCAGTCCCATCTGGATAAACCACCCAGCATTCAATACTAGCATTTGTATGCGTAGTTATTATATGATCTTCCAACACACCCCAGTCTGGAACATCATCAACAGGCCTTCTTGGACCTTTGGCAAGTAAAATGGTTAATAAAAATGTGAGCACAAAATAAATTATTACAGTAAGTACAATATAGTATAATATTGTAAAAAGTACATTCATATATTTGTCAAGACTATATTTTATTATAATTATTATGTAGATTTGATGTTTTATAGTGGATCAACTGTGATTATTGGTCCTTTTTCAATTGGGTGTCTTGATACTATCTCTGCCTGAATATCAGGGATAGATACTCGTATCTCATTAATTATTGATACAACCACATAATCAGCAGTCTCAACTGATAAATCATCTACAAAGACCTCCATAAAATCACCCTCAACTTCAAATTCATCCAATAAATCCAATAGTTGTGAGAACTCTTCCTCAGTATGCACTACAAACCTTCCATATTCCAAAAGCCCCTCATCGGATACATTGTCAAATTCTCTTTTCACTTGGTTTGCACGTTTGATGAATCTCTGTACCAACTGAATTGAATCCTTGGATCCAGAACTACAAAAATGCAGACTAATATTTGTATTCTCACGAACACTATTTATCACTGATAGGGCTGTATCTTCAGAGCCAATAATTGCCGCATTGGTAAGTACTGATACAAAGCCCCTCTGACTTAATTTATTAAAGTTTGATTCTGTGAACTCATATTCATTTAAGTTTACAAAATTTAGCCCATTTTTATCTGCAAATTCAATGAGTGCAATTAAATCTGCTTCTCTTCCAGATATTGCAGGTATCTCAAATCCAATGCTTTTATGAGGAAATCTCTTTTTTGTCCTTGCTGCAATTTCCCAGACAATCTTAGTTTTGAGATTACGGGGATGAAATCTCAATTCATCCAATCCAACTTCAAATAACTTATCAATCAATTCTTCATTATCAATGAAAAATTTGCCAGATGTGTAAAGATGTAAATGATAATCAGTACCGAATTTAGCTCGAATTGATCTGATATAGTTCAATGTTCTTTCAGGTACCTCCATTGGGTCTCCACCAGTTATACCTGCACCAGTAGCTTTACAAAGGTCAGACTCATCAAATATCGTATCAATACCATCTATTACTCTCTCATTTACAAAAGTATCATCTATCTTCTGTTTATCTTCAGGTATAGGACAATAAACACAACCAACAGAACATGAACCTGTTGTGTAAAGAACAATTTTCTCACCCCTGATACAGCGAATACAGCCTTCTGGTAATTGTCCAACCTTAATACTTGATGATGGCCCATATTTGATGACAGTTCGATCCATATTTTGATTTATGATTTGTAGATTTTTAACTATGCTATACCTGTTCAGAATAATTTTATCTCTGATAGAATATTACTGGAATAAATGAATGCAAATATGTTCAGAATTACAAGCATACCCCATACAAGAACATTCCAAGATAATATTTTTTTACCATCTAACAAAGAAATTGGTATCAGATTGAACAATGCAAAAAATGCATTGATATAAATACCTAATTTCAATATCTGAACAAAGGTGACACCTAGTATAATGAACTCAGGAACTATCAAAATAAGTACATAGAGAAGTACTGAAATCAGAAAATTCATCGCAGGCCCTGCTGCTGCAAAAATTCCATTCTCTCTTTTAGATGATGTACCCATTATCATAGTTGCACCCGGACCTGCAATTCCAAATCCAATAACTGCAACCACTACTGTTAGAATAGTCATTTGTCGTATAAGAGTGAAACGTGCATATTTACCAAAATAAATTGCTGTGTATTTATGCGATAATTCATGCAAAATAAATGCAGGTGCAATAATTAATGTAAGAATAATTGCAGTATATAATCCCTGACCACCTGATAATAAAGGTCTTAATCCAAATACAAGGAATAAAAGAGAAGATGCAATTATAAGATCAAGACTCTCTTTTCCAGTGGTCAAAACCTCTGGATTTGCCCTTAAATACTGTTCGTACTCTTTTTTAGTTGGTTGCCTCTCTCTATACTGATATTTATTCTGTAAATCCATGAAATATGATCTCTGATCCATATCTGAACAGATATGGCCCTCAACATGTTCTTTACAAAAATACTTGTTGCAGATATTGCATCTCAGTACCATCTGATGATTTATTGAAGGGTCACAAATTGTACATTTCACAATTTATCTGAAATTAGTCATATTAATTAAACTATACATTGGATTTGAAATTATTTCTATCTGAATTTAATATTAAATTTTTATTTGGTTTAAATAATCATTCTAAATATTTTATGCATCTTCATTTGCAGCTGCTATTGCATCAGCCTGTAAATTCATTTGTATCCATTCATTGAATACATTAACTCTTAGATCAATATCTGCTGGATAATTCACTTTGAAGATTCTAATGATAGGATAATCATATCTCTGTGTTTCAGTTGCAACACCAATGGATCTGAATACCTCTGTGAAGAAATCTAGACTATCAACCTGATTTGCTCTTAGATCTGGTGCTAACTGTGTATTGCTATCTGCAAATGGAGGCCTCTCAGCTGCTTCAGCAGTCATATCAGGAGCATGATAAGCCATCAGTCTAAACAATACGCTATCATAGAATTTGTCCACATAGGAATTTGTATCCTCATCATAATAATGATCAGCATTTACACGATATTCCTTGGCATATTGTTCTGCAATTCTAATCATCCAAATTGCTTTACCAAGATCAGATCCAAGACCAGTATAGCCACCAGCAGGTACTACCATTACATAATCAACATTATATTTGTACATCAGTGGAAGTGCCATACTCTCATTATACATGAGCATTGCACCAACAGAGGCGATCTGAGTTGAATTAGAAGTAGCATTATCTGCAAGTGTGATCGTATCTCCTTTCGCTGTGATATAGTAACCGTAATCCCACCATGATAACATCACAGGTGCTGCAATATTATTCTCATAGCCTTTGAAGTCATTCTCAGATGTATGATCATAGTATGATGTTTCTCGTTGCATCCATTCAAATGCATCGGGCCAATCTGTGTAAGCTTCATTTGGATTTCTTCCAGGTGTCAACTCAGGCTGTGAAAAACGATCTACCGCAGTAGTAACACCGGAAGATAGCATTATTATCAATAATAAGAATACTGTGAAATATGCTCTTGCAGCATCCCCTGAGCCAATACTCTTCTTAGACATAGTTCTTTTGGTTAGTTTTATTCTACCATGACCTGCTAGTGCATATGGTTTTAATAGTGCATCAATTGCTAATGCAGATAACAAAGCAGCAGCAGGTGCAAGTAATAACATCAAACGTACCATTGAACCGCTGAATAAAATGGTTGTAACACCAAAGGTTGCAATGAATACATTTTTCTCAGTTGGTTTTTTCATTGCATAATATACACCCAATGGCATGAAGAATACAAGAATTGATAGATTTGAATAAAGATTTCCCCATGCAAGTGGTAGATGTTCTGATACTGAATCAATCAATGGAAGGCTATTACGAGAAGCAGGTAAAAGTACGGAGATAAATTTATCACCGATACCCTGTACAATTCCTGTAAGCAGTAATGCAAGGAATATTCCTCCAAGAACCAAAACGATTGCTGCAAAAGAATATACAATAAATCTTCTGAAAGCAGCAGGATTTAGTATTTCAGATATATGTTGCATGAGGCCAAACAGAACCAGAAATGCAATAAATGCAACGGGAGCAATACCCTCTGTTTCAAGCAAGAATGAACCGCCGATACGAGGAATAGTAATCATTATCATTGTTGCTACACTGATGGTGACTGTGTACACTTTTAACAATCTTGTTGAATAGTTTCCAGATATTACCATAACCAATGCAAAAACAGGTAACAGATCATAGGCAAATCTGAATGCACCCCATGAGCCACCTAACATTGCCAATGATAAACCTGCAAATATAGCAGATCTATTGCTATCTCTTGTCAAAGCACGTACAAAGAAGTAGAATGTCATGATTGTAAATAGAACACCAACAGATTCATTATCTGTAAAACCTGCAATAGATCTTGATAGATAAGCTGGTGATACAACCATTATTATAGCTGCAAATAAACCTGCTCTTTTAGAAATTAATTCTTTAGCAAATAGATATGTAAAGTACACTCCAATTGTACCAAAAATTACAGGTGTTAGATATGCGGCAAATTCAAGTGTAATTGAAAAACCAAAAAATGTGATTATCTTAAATACAAGTACCATAGCGATCGGTACTGCTAGATACATTGATGTACCCATTGCACGTCCATAAGGATACCATGATAATGAATCATGCCACAATAGGAAATTGAATAATCCATGTTCAAGGATATATTCCCCTGCTCTGACCTGCATATGTGGATCAAAGGCTTTTATTAGTGGATCCCAACCCTGCATCAATGCTACTAAACGTATAAAGAAAGCAGTTACAAGGATCAATGTTAATGTTATACTATGGAAAACGCTGGACTTGGTGATTTCATAATCTTCCATGTGGTTCTTAATTTTATAAGATACACGTTCCATAATTTCTTCGAATTCAGGTGCCATTTTTTATTCCTCTAGAAATATATTTTAGATAAGGAAGCAAAGCTACCAATATCAGTTTATTTTTTCTTCAATCTCGATTTTTATTGTCTATATAAAATTCTTAGGTTATAATATTATCAATCTACACCGCGATTTGTTAGAAAGTTTATTTTTATCATAATCAACCAGTGTACTCTTAGAATATGAGATTCAGTCTGATTTTTTCCAAAAAAAATAATCATAATTCAATTAATATTCAACTGAATTAGTCAACAAAGTACTAAAAAAGAGGATTAGAGAGTTAGCTATAAATATTTAATTATCTAAATTCTGATTCATAATAGTAACTATAAATAAGATGTCAAATTGTTGACGATTATAGATACTACTGAGTGATTATTAATGAGTAGTGATAAGATTGATAATATTTCACCAACAAGAATGGCATTACTTGAGCTTAAAAATAAGATCAAATTAGCCACTCATGGGCATGATTTACTGAAAGAGAAAAATGATGCCTTGATTATGGAGTTTTATGAGGTGCTAGAGCAGATCAAAGAAGCAAGATCTTCATCTGAAGAAGCTCTTGACACAGCACACAACCAACTCAGAATGGCCAGTTTAAAAATTGGTCTTCTAAGGTTGAAGGATATTGGTCATTCTGCACCAGAGATCCTCACACTTCAAACATCCACAAGAAGTATCATGGGTGTGAAAACACCTAAATTGGCACTTGTAAAGAAAGAGGTAGATAAGCCATTTTATGGTTCTGAGTTTACTTCTATCACCCTGGATCATGCAATTGTTGCATTCAGAGATTACACATTCTCAGTAATCAATTTAGCAGAAAAAATAGCAACTTTACAAAAACTTGCTTATGAGATTTCAAGTACCAAAAGAAGAGTAAATGCACTCAATCACATCATCATCCCCCGATTATCGAATACAGCAGTGTTCATTGATCTTGCACTAGAAGAGGAGGATCGTGAACAGTTCTCAAGGATGAAATTCATCAAGAAGAAACTAACAGAGGATGATGCAGAAATATTAGAGGAGATGACAGCATGAATTGGAAAAAAATAGCAGTTGATAGAGATATTTTATCAGTAGACAGACATTATTACGACATTTATTTTAATGAAGAGGGATTCGGTGGTAATTTCATTTGGAACACAGGTCATACTTGGAGACATCCTTTTTCACTTGTAAAGGATTATTTTATCAGAAAAAAATATAGTTCAATGAACCCAACTGAAGCAATAAAGTTCAATGAGAAAAATTTCTTCTTCAAATATGAAGATATTCAAGGGGTGGTTGATGATGATCTACACAAGATGTTTGAGATGCTAACCAGTACTGAATTGATACGAATAATGTTTAGAAAAATACCTGAATATGAGTCATTCTCTGCTACTATTGCAGAAAAAGTGTCTGAGAAATATCATAAAAAAGAAGTGGATGTAAAAATATCTGTAAAACAGGGATACTAATTAATAATTTTATTTAATGTTCGGGCAGTAATTGTCCTAATATCCATTTCAACTCACCGGGAATACTTTCTGTAACTCCAAATTCAATTGGATTATTAATTGAATTGACCATGATTTTATGTATCCTTGTCAATAATGTATCAAAAGATGGATGTGAGCCGTTAGTTACCAGTACTGATTGAAAGCCACTCTCAGTTTTTATATACAGAGCATAATGTGCAAACTCTATTTTCATACTAGTTAATTGTTCACCAATTATATTTTTAATCATATCCTCAATTGTTGAAAAAGTTGTACCCTCAAGTAATAATGGAGAGGAATTGTTTACACTCCATGAATAAGCAATATTTCCATTATTACCCACCAATAACAGTTTTATCGGTTCAAATCCCTCTCTTGTCCAATCAAATGGACGTGACCCTAGTGTCAATATTGGTACTAGTAAAAATAACATTGGAAGTTCAAATACAAAATGATGTACACTTGAAGAAGGGGAAAATTTACTCACCACCCAGATTATTAATATCCCCACAGAATAGAATTGCCATGAAATCAAGTGGGTAATTGCAGAAGAACGAAGAAATGAATTCTTTGTGCTCTTAATTGTAGATCGGTAGATAATCTCACTATCACGAACCAGCACCAGATAATTTATCAATAATATAATTATTAAAACCACATCAAAATAATTAATAATCTGCCCACTAGTGATATACATTAGATTGTTGACCTCAATTATTTGTAACTCATAGATTGTGAGAATAAATAGTACTCTATTCAATGCAGACAGTACGCTTATAATAAAAAGATCATAGAATTTTCTTCTTGCCACAAGATGTGCAATAGAAAGCATGGAATAAGTCATGAAAGATAAAAATATAGATACTTTGAATAAATATTCATAATTGTATATCAATTTAAAATCAGCTAGAAAATGTAAAACAATGGCAATAGCAGCAATTAAGGAACCAAATGACCATATACCAATAGAAGGTTCTTTCCATTTTATAAAAATCTTTGAAAGATATACAAATACACCCAGGTAAGTCACACCTAGGAATATATCCAATGCAAGGGTCAAAACGTCCATACTGAACAATACAAAAATTAACAAAATAAAAAGATTATTCAATACTATTACACATAATTGACAAAAATCATGATGAGCAGAACTAAAGAAATTCATTCTGAAATCAAATCTTCGAACTGATATATTCAAAGTTCTCTAGAAAACTATATAGAGCCAAAGGTGGGAGTTGAACCCACGCGCTCTTGATCTCTGGAGGATATGTTTGAATACACATCCAATACAAGTCAAGCGCTCTACCCCTGAGCTACTTTGGCATTGTTATTTTTGATAATTGTAGTTATTTTAGTTTTTCAGAAAAATCTGTTAGGCTTGATATAACTTCAATCTTCATATTTCTCTCTGAATAATGCTTTATAAAAAAAACGTTAATGAACAACAAAAATTGTAAACGGATTACAATTTGAAATTACAAATAAGTTATTTTTAGATTATACTTTTACAGGAATACCTGGTATTCGTTTGAACAATTGTACCTCGGCAATAGTTTCCACACCTGTCAGATATCTAATCAATCTCTCAACACCAAAACCACCACCTGCACTGGGAAAGAGTAACCCATCTTTGGCCTTATCTACATAGCTCTGAAAAGAGCTGATACAGAAGCCATCTTTTTCGATTCTAGCTTTAATATGCTCATATTCATATTCTCTTTCTGAACCAGATAGTGCCTCAAGAAATCCTTCTGGATAATACAGATCATAGTTGAGAAAATGCTCTCCTTCACGGGACCTATCCTGCATATCATAAAATTCTCTTTTTAAGCATGTGACAAAAAAAGGTGTTGTCTCAACAGAGCTAGCTTTGAGTTCCCAATCAGTTCCATATTTAGAAATCATCTCATGTGATGTATAAACAGGGAATTTGGCATCCCACATTGGGAATTCACGTCCAAGTATCTGAAGTGATTTTGTTGCATGAAGTTTCACATCAAATTTAATTTTCCTCATTAATAATTCAAGCAGATCAAAAACATCATGCATCTTAGCACCCAGTATCTCAAAATCCACCTGTGAGAACTCAAAAGCATGGATACCTGTCTTTTGTTTTGCAGGTCCCTCTAGTCTTACGTTGGGAGAAACAATATACAGTTTCTTAATTCCTTTCCCGATTGCAATCTGCTTGTGCAGTATCATAGACTGTGTCAAACATAATCTCTGACCAAGATATTCTATTTCAGCTGTTTTTATGACAGAAGATCCTGGATCAGGTCCAAGAGGATCAGTTATTGGTGAAAGAATCACAGGCATTAATTGTTCAAATCCTTCCTCAAAGAAAAAATCATGAATAGATTTCAGTGCCACTGTTTGGATTCTGCTTATTGCTAATTGTTTTGTTTCCGGGCTAATCAGTGTTTTTACTGTTTCCATAATTCAATAATAGTATTCAAAACCATATAAACATTGCCTATATTTTATTCGAAAAATATCCAATTTTGTTTTATAGTTTTAATGATATATTGGAAAATATCCCATATATTTAAAATATTATTGAACAATACATGGTTTTATATGTATGCTTACATCTTAATTAATATCATTTATCTTGCTTTTCAAATAGTGTGGTGCTAATATACCATCAATCAGGTATGGAGCTGTATTTACATCTTTTATCCTATTCATCACCACATATGTGATACTTCTGCCAATTCCATCGATATTTTTCAGGGTTTTAGTAGAGAATTCTCCAAGATCCTCTATATTTTTAGCTCTGACTTTTATCAGAATATCATGTTCACCTGCTAGTAGATGGCATTCCTCAACCATATAATTTTCAGAAAGATTTCTTGCCACTGTCTCCTGATCATAATCTGTTCTATGTTGATCAAAATTCACCATTATAAATGCCAATAGTGGATATCTCAATACATTCATATTTAATTTGATCATATATTTCTCAATTAAACCATGTTTTTCCAATCTTTTAATTTTTGCATGAATTGTTGATTTCGGCAATCCTAAAGACTTTGAAAGTGAGTTCAGAGATTTAGACGCATCAGATAATAATTCACTTATCAAATCAAAATCAATATCATCAAGTCGGATTTTCATAAGATGAAAATTATTTCATCATTCTTATATTTACAGAATTTGTTTTGAATAATAACAATATTATAGAATTTTATCTTATTAATTTACAAAGATACGGGTAAAAATACAATATTCAAAAAAAAAATACTGAAATTTGGAAATTAAATAAAGAGATAAATCGAATAGAATTGCAAAATATGAAAAAATGTGAATAATAGAGATGGAACAATATACCATGATGAATACAGATCTTACCCATCCCAATTAACCATATTAATGGTGTATATGTGGGTGAAAATAACAATATAGTTCTTAATACTGGGTTGAAATTTTCAATAATTGATATGTCAATAACTATCAATAGGATCCAAGAGATGAAATAGAGAATTACACCTATAATATACACAAACAGACCAGAATTGAAATTGAGGTTTTCATCACGTTGAATTATCAGTATTAATGAGCTGATAACTAGAATTATTTTGAATAAAATCTCTAAAAACACAAGAATATCATTTGGTTTTCCTGGAAAAAAATAATCAAGAGGAAGTTTTGAAGTGAAAGGAAGGTTAAAAATCAATGGAATTAAAAAAAAAAGAAAAATCCATTTTGTTTTAATCTGTTATTATCCATTTGAAACTATTTTACAATTAAATAAACACATTCTAACTAGCTATGTTGAAATGAAATCTTCGATGTTTTTTATTCCATATTATAATGTAAACTGAATAACTATTTTTAGAATTTACCAATAGTTTCTCTTGCAATAACTAGTCTCAGTATCTCAGAAGTGCCCTCATATATAGCAGTTATCTTTGCATCACGATAATATCTCTCAACTGGAAAATCTGAGCTGTAACCCGCACCTCCGTGTATCTGTAATGACATATCAGCAGCTCGAACTGATGCTTCTGAACTGTATAATTTTGCCATTGCTGCTTCTTTGGTGAAGCGTTCACCATTGTCTTTCATGGTTGCAGCTCTCCACGTCAATAATCGGGCAGCATCTATCTCCATTGCACTATCAGCAATCATCCACTGTAAACCCTGAAATCTTGCAATTGGACCACCAAAAGCATTTCGCTCCTTAGAGTATTTAACTGCTGCATCAATTGATGCCTTACCAATTCCTAGAGCTTGTGATGCAATTCCAATTCTTCCACCATATAATGTCTACATCGCAATCTTAAAACCATCACCTTCTGCTCCAAGTAATCTATCACCTGGAATTCTACAAGAATCCATTGACAAAGGTGTAGTGGAAGATGCACGGATACCTAATTTGTGCTCTTTAGCACCAATTTCAAACCCGGGGTCACCTTTTTTAACGATAAAAGTTGAAATTCCCTTATGTTTTTTCTCTGCATCTGTGATTGCAAATACAACATAATAATCTGCTTCACCACCATTTGTTATCCACATCTTGGAACCATTTAGTATCCAGTCATCACCATCCTTCACGGCCTTTGTAGTCATTGCAGCAGGGTCAGATCCTGCATCAGGTTCAGATAGTGCAAATGCACCAATATGATCAGAGATAATTGGTTCAAGATATTTTTGTTTCTGTTCATGAGTACCAAAAGCCTCCACTGGATAAGCATACAATGAATTATTTACACTCATGGTAACACCTGTTGAGGCACAGGCAGCAGAAATCTCTTCCATTGCAAGTGCATATGATACAGTATCTAGCCCAGAACCACCATATTCTTCAGATACCATCATAGCCATGAAACCCAATTCTTGTAGGTATTTTACAGATTTTACGGGGAATTGTTCTTTCTTGTCATAATCTGAAGCAAGAGGAGCTATCTGTTCCTGTGCCACATCACGAGCAGTTTCTTTGATTAGAAGCTGATCTTCATTTAATTTGAACATGAAGTTCCGTTTAATACAGGTAATAAATTAGTTATCTTTTGAATTGTTTAATTTTGTTATCGAAAATCATTGTAAATAACAAGTTAACTCTACTTGATATAGTAATATTAGAAATATGCTCTCAAGCATAATATTATCAAAATTTATCAGATATACATTTAGATGCATATCATCCTACCTACCTATAGGTAGACATTTTTTCATTTATTATACAGTACATTTATATTTTCAAATAACAATTTATGATTTATGAGCGTAGTATTGTATAGCAAAGAGGGAACCTTTCTCTCAGACGTTGAGAATATCGCAAAAATAACACTCAATAGAGTTGAAGCACATAATGCTTTCTCCACAGAGGTACTGAATGGTATCATGGATGCACTTGATAAAGCAGAGGCAGACAATGACATCAGAGCAGTGATTATCACCGGTGCTGGTGAAAAAGCATTCTCCGCAGGTGCAGATCTGAAATCAATGACTGGATTATCACTTGAGGAACAGGGAGAATTCACAAAATTAGGGCAGAAGGTATTCAGAAGAATTGAAAAATTTCCAAAAGCAGTGATTGCTGCTATCAATGGATTTGCCTTCGGTGGAGGTATGGAGATAGCCATGGCCTGTGATATCAGAATTGCATCAGCAGATGCTAAAATGGGTACTCCAGAAGTCAAATTGGGATTGATCCCTGCATGGGGAGGCTCACAGAGATTAATTTATCTGATAGGTGCTTCCAGAGCCAGAGAGATGATCCTTACAGGAAGAAACATCACTGCAAAAGAGGGAGAAGAATTTGGTCTGATCAACAAAGTTGTTCCAGCAGATGAACTAGAGGCAAGTGCAGGCTTTATGGCAGCACAGATCGCAGACAATGCACCACTAGCCATTGCAGCAGCTAAAAAATCACTTGATGCATCAAGGACCATGAGTATTGATGAGGGAAATCAGCTTGAGCTTGAACTTGCAGCTGAGCTTTCAAGATCTAAAGATCTAGAGGAAGGTATCACTGCATTGTTCTCCAAGAGAAAACCTGTATTCAAGGGTGAATAAAAATAATTAATTAAAAAGTAAATAAAACAAAGATAACAATTTGAGAAATGTACTTATATTTGAATTGTATTAGAAATTCTATGTATCGAACTAGAGAGAAAATTGATAAATCAATAAAGATACTATTAGAGGATCTGAATAATATTGCTCTTGAGGATGAAATTATTTCAGATGATGAAAAAGCAATATTAGACAAAATAAATTATGAACTGCATAATTTGCAAACACAGATCATGCAAATACTGGAAAGTGATCTTGATGATGATGAATTTCATGATATTCTCAAAGACACACTTCATGATATAATTGTTAATGTAAAAATAGTGGCAGATGCAGACGGTAAGATAACAGAGGATGAGAATAAATTACTAAAAAGACTTCAAGAATTTATATCAGGAGGAATATACAATGAATGAGATGGTTAAAAAGAATAAACCGAAGCTACAATTGGCAAAGATTTTGAAAATAAACAGAGAAACAAAAGATACACATACACTCACATTGCAATTATCGGAACCATTTGAATGGGCACTTGCACAGTTCATCATGGTACAGGCAGAGATTGATGGAAAATCAGTGAGAAGAGCTTATACTATTTCTTCATCCCCAACTAGAAAAAATCTAGAGATTACTGTAAGACAGACAGATACTCCGACTATGAGTAAATACTTGAATGAGAGAGAGGTTGGTGACTATCTTAATATCAAGGGACCTTATGGTAGGTTCATATGGAAAGTCGGAATGAGTGAGAAGGTTGTATGCATAGGAGCAGGGTCTGGTATAACACCAACAAGAGCATTTCTACAATTTTTCATAGATAAGAAACTAGAAATACCAATCAAAGTACTTTATTCCTGTAGCTATGGAGATAATGTCATTTTTCGCAATGAATTGAATGAACTGATTGATCAGATACCAAATGCAAGCTATTCTCTATCAATAACAAGAGATAAAATGGAATTAGATAATGTCAGAACTGGTAGAATTGATGAAGCCTTTATGAGAACAGAGTTAACAGATTGGAAAGATGCCTACTATTATCTTTGTGGAGCACCAAGTTTTGTGAATCATATGATAACCCATCTAGAGAATATAGGAATACCTAAAAATCAGATAAAGAAGGAAAAATGGGGATAATTCCATTTTATTTTGTATGTTATCCAATTAGTTTTGCAAAGAGTTTCAAAATCAAGTACATTAATTAATATATGACAGAAAACAAAATTATTTGTGAAATAATATGTTCTGCGGTAGGTGTTGGAGTAAGCGTTTCGAAATATGTGAAACATGCAGTCAGAGCAATTGAAAACTATCCAGGAATAAGAGTGATGCACCATCCAATGGGAACTGTATTTGAAGCAGATACGATGGATCAAGTCATGGAAGTAACAAAATTAGCACATGAAGCAATTTTTGATGCAGGAGTTCAACGAGTAGTAACCCAAATCAGAATTGATGATAGAAGAGACAAACCTCGAACTATGGAAGATAAAGTAAAAGCAATTGAACTCTAGATATTAGAACATATTAAGTGATACAAACTGTTTCGGTGCACTCAATGAATATTGTCAATGCAAATATTAGTTTTGTTTATAGATAGAATTCATCAGGCTTTTTAGCATATGTTCGGGTATTCCTTTTCTTTGCCCAAGAATTACTGTATGACCACCTGAAAGATAAATTACCAAGATCCTCCTTCCTAATCTCATACCAATAATCAGTATAAATACAGATAATATCAGAATTATCACTATAAGATATGTGGGCAGACTTTTTGGTGCATCCAATTCACGAAGAGTTATTATAACAGGACCAATAATTGCAAAGCCAGAAATTATCTTATTTATTGGAGCCCTACCAATATTGAAAGAGACCACATGATTGAGTAAATGTTCCTCATCTGATGGTACTCTGATTATTCTCTCAATAAAGCCTATCCTACGAATCAATAATCTAATATTAGTTATATATATCTCTTCAATCTCAAAGCCAGTGATAATGAGAATAAAACCAAGAACCATAATTATCCATAGCAATTCATCAATGATAAGAGCAATAAATATACCAAAAATAAATAAAAAGAAGCCCAGAAGTATCTGAAATTCATTATAATGCCGAATTAAAGTATAGTCCTGTTTTTCTTCTTTTGGAATAAGTTTTTCTTCAAGATCAATCAATGGTGCGAAGGGAGGGATGAACTTATCAATCAACTTTATCATATAACTAGCAAGATATGATATTATAGTGGATATTTTTTCGTAAATCAACGTAATAATTGATTTTGAAACAATATTTTGACTTGTTTCAACTTCTTTAATTTGCATATTTTTTTTATTCATAATTTTAAACCTCTTTTCACCCCAAATCTCTGACCAGACCACATTGAGTAGTTTACCTCACTTGCCCTATCTTTCTTCAGAAAGGGAATTGTATAGTGCACACCTACCCCCTTAGCATTGAAAATCTTCTTTGGGTATCCTTTGATCAACTCAACAAATGCATTTGATGAGTGCCATGCTACCTTCAATGCCACGATACCAATTACAATTATAAAAAATTGTAGTAGATAAGTAATAAATACTGATTCTATAGGGTGAACTGATAAATAATTCAGCAATTCAGAGAGCAAGTCAATCATAAAACCCATGATTAACAACCAAATTAACCAGTATATACAGTGATGTAAAAATGATTTCAATGCTATTTTCTGTGTGAACTGCCGATTTGTGTATGTACTGTGGATCTGATCCCTTAAAGATTCATTTATCACTAATTCATCATGTATACCAAATAAATAAAGCAACCTCAGAGGTTTTTTTCTATCCTGAAAGAATACCCTGTTCTCTGTTATGATCAGTGATGCTTTGAAGAATGAATAATATTTTATCCAGATAAATAATATTAGAATAAGTACTCCAGTAAAATATACAACTGAGAAAAAAGCAATGAAATTGGATAGGTTATAAATTGGATTTTTATCAATCATACTAGCTGGTATAGCAATTCCAGGTATAATCCAGATCAAAATAGTTACACTTGCAATAGATAGAGTTAGCACACGTCTTGGAACTTTACGTGATACATTTGTCATTAAAACTATATCCTCATCCTCCAATAATAGGTCTTCAAGGCCCACAGTTGCACTTTGAATAGAGTTTTCCCCCTGTTTATCATGGGTCTGAAATTTCATTGGGATAGATAACTCTTCAGATCTAATGGTCTGAACAACATCAATTATCTCGTTCTCTTCCAATCTATTGGTAAAAATTGCTGTTAGGATATTATTATCCTCACCACCAACTATCTCTCTCAAAATAGTTATGGGATTGGATAACTGATGTCTCATTATCCATACCTCACCTCCTTTTGTTCGCAGATCAAACTGAACATAAGTTTGGTTAATAAAAATAAATGATACCATCACAGAGATCAATATTATTATTTTAATCAGTATATTGTCAAAAAATACTGGATAAAAGCTGAAATATAATGACAACATGCCTAATAGGAACATACCCATTATTAAATATCCAAAAGAGAAAGCTCTTATTTTTTTGAAGTTAAAACCTGCTACATCACTTCTTCTAATGTCAGATAGCAGGTACATTCTTCTTCCAAATGCACCTGAAATATCCTTCTCCTCACGTGCAAATATTATTCTCTTATTTGTAATTATCAACTCATTTTTCTTTTTAGAGAATCTAATTGCAGTTACTGCTAGGAAAATATCAATCAATGTGATACCTATCCATAACATAAAAGATGTATCAAAAATAGTTTCAGGGCTACTTATCCACATTTTTACTCTCTCTTCCAACCTTGTTAATCCAATCCAAATCACAAATAGCGATATGATCCTATTCAAATGTACTGTTTGTTCCAGATCAGCAATTGTCTGTACCTTCTCATCTTTGAACCATTGGAATTTCAATTTTTTATAAGCATCTGGAGCATCTGCAGTTTCTTCTTTGTATATCTCAGAATAACATTTTTTCCAGAACGAACTAGGTATTCCTGCATTTAACTTGAAATCAGCACCATGCCTCACACGTATCTGTATATGCTGCCTTCTTGGAAGTGTGAACAATACCATTATAACTCCAAAAGCAGAGAAAAACACACCCAAAATCACCATACCGGATTCAAATGCATTATTGAAATCATAGGCAATTTGCTCACCTTTACGTGTAATTGATGATGCAAGGTCTGTTAATCCAATACCGGATAAAAGTTGTACTGCAATATCTATAGAGACAGGTAAATCGGGATGTGTAGGGTCTGCCAATAGAGAGATCCCTGTTTGTATAAGATTTATTCCGAGATTTGTGGATAGAAATATACCAACAAGTAATATTGTTCTGAATGCCCTTGGACCTGTTGTCAAACCTTCAACCTTATTCAAAGGAAAATGTAAATCTCTGGTGAAGAAAGTAAAAGGTCTTGGAAATAGTTGTCTAGCAACTATCTGTTTACTAGTGAGGCTTAATCTCCATCTCTCTCTTATAAAATAAGTACTCCACCACAACAATCCAATGATCATGATTATACCAAAAGGAATAAACCATGAGTCAAAAGCACTCATCATCATACTTATCACCAACAGAATAAAATATATCGGAACAAAAGATCTGAAGTTCCAAACTCTCGCATACACCTCATCCAATAGTTTCTCATCAGCAGTTGTGATAAAATGTCTGATATTTTTTGTAGTAGAATTCAATGAACAATATTTAATTGATCAAGTTAATGAATATTCACTTTCACTCCATTATTTTGTGAAAGTTTTTAAGAAGTTATAATTCAGAAATGTAATTGTTATTCCATTAATTTCTAGCTAGATATATAAGTATTATACAATCATATAATAGTGACATGAATAGTAAATATATTGGAAGATCACTGCCAAATAAAGTTGAGGGCATACTTTTTGATTTTGATGGGACATTGGTTCAACTCGAACCAAAATGGTGGGCACCACTTGAGAAGGCATTTATCAAGGTAAATGGGAGTGTACCTGAAGAGGAATTAATAAAAAATATACCTAAAATGTTTGCTAATTTCCCCAAAGATCAATCCAAGTTATTTTTGCTTAAAGTGATGTATACAATTGCCAGAAAGGCAGGATTAAGCAGATGGAAATCTGTGAGATTCATCAAAGAGGCAAGAATTGCCTATTCCAAATCCCGACACATAAATATTCCATTTGATGGTATAGAGAATATGATCAGTGATTTACAGAGTAAAGGTATGAAATTGGGTATTGTATCAAGTGCGTCTGGATCTGAACTAGATATTGCGATTGAAGAATTGACCTTTCTCAAAGGCATCCCTGTCGTGAGCAGATATGATGTGAAGGAATTAAAACCTAGTGCAGAGCCAATAATCAAAGGATTGAAGTTGATAAATGTAAATGCAGCAAATGTTGTGTATGTGGGTGATTTTGCCACTGACATAATAGCTGGAAAGGCTGCTGGAACTATGACATGTGGCATATTAGGACCATACCCCGAAATATCAATAACAGGACTTGAGAATGCAGAACCGGATACAATTATTCATAAAACAATAGATCTTCTTGGATTATTATAATTCAATAGGAATAAAATTAGTAATCATCCAAGTAATATGTGATAATGCTAAAAATGAAGAAACTAATATATCTCTATGGTTGATGTACTGTCAACAGATGATAATTCAGTTCATTGTATTGATCACAATACTGAACATCCAAATGGAACATATGTCATGAGAATTAAACTCACCAAAAGTAGGGATATTGTATTTGGAAGATTTAAAAAAGGTAAAATCATTCATCTTAAACGAGGTTACTATGTTTATATTGGATCAGCACTTGCCAAAAAAGGATCATCTGCATTGGGTAATAGATTGAGGAGACATACATCGAGATCAAATGGAGATAAACCACATCAAATACAGAGTATTCTACTCGGCTTTTTTGATAATCTCGGTATTAAATACACAAATAAGCCCAGTCCAAAGAAACTATTCTGGAATATCGATCATCTATTGGATATGGAAGAGGCAGAGATCTCAGATATAATTTTCACACGGAACCCAACCCCACTAGAGAATTCATGGAGTGAATTTTTTGAGGGGTTAACTGATACATATATTTTTGAGAAAGGATTGGGAGCCAACGATGGTAAGGGACATACACATGTGCAATATTCCAGAATCTCAGATATACAATGGAAAACGATACCATATCAGTTACCTGTGAATTAAAAATTCATTATTTTATTTATAAGATCATCAAGATCTATATGACCATCATTCCAGTCAATCCGGAGAACACTCATACCACGAGCCCATTGATGTCTACCAAGATTGATCTCATCTATCAGATCATTGTATCCAGCCTTCAGTTTTTTGAGGTAAGAGAACATGGCATCATCTTTCACCTCACCTGTGAAATCATCTGAAATATCCATCTCAGCCTTACGATCACGTTTGTTAATTCTAACCAATGCAGTCTCTGGTGATACATCAAGATATATCATAAGAGATGGAGCAATAAGTGAATTGGTGAATATCTCAAATGAACGCTCGTATGTTTGCCACTCCATCATAGAGATACTTCCCATTTCCATCAGTAATTTACAGAATACCCTATCACCGGGTAGGCTACGATCCAAAATAGCCCCAAAATATTGTGTCTCAGAGTAAGCCTCCCAAGCTGCTAGTTTCTGAATTGCAAACCTTTCGTTAAGTAGATGAAATTGCATTGGGAAATTCGCAGAGAATATAATGTGATAAAAGATTGAATAAACTTGTACATTTCCCATGAAAAATTAAACTGAAAAAATAATTGAACAAAAATCTCAAAATAAGAATATATTACAATATCATAGAAACAACATTTTACTATAAGTTAAAAAT
>JAJRQD010000215.1 GCA_024280435.1 archaeon
CTTGTAACCATCTCCAGTAGAACCAATTATATTCTCTTTTGGTATTCGCACATTATCAAAGTGTAATTGAGCAGTTGGATTTGCATGAATACCTGATTTCTCCTCAAGACGCTCTGTTGTTAATCCATCTGTTGTATCAACCAACAATACATTGGTCCCTTTCTCCCTACCATTTTCCATATTTCTTGCCAGAAATAGACCTGTTTTTGCAAAACCTCCATTTGAGATGAATATCTTTGTACCATTAAGCACATAATCATCACCATCAAGTTCTGAGGTGGCTTTGACTGCCTCCAGATTAGAGCCAGCACCAGCCTCTGTGAATGCAACATATCCCGTAGTTGCACCCTTAGCAAATTTCTGGATCACATCATCAAATTCTGGCTTATAGTTAGACATTAAAGGTTCAAGTACGGATAATGAGATAGTGGTGGCAATTTGTAATGATAGATCAAATTGTGATAGTAGATCAACTATTGGTGAGATTAGTAGTGGAGAGAAACCCATTCCACCATATTTCTGGGGTATGAAAAGATTATAAAGCTCATTATCCACAATAATTTCTTTGATGACTTTCTCCATACCATCAGGTAGTAATACCTCACCATCTTTTAATCTAGCACCTGTATTATCCCATTTGATAGATTGTTCTCTGACCTTATTTCTTAGCAATATTTCTTTGATAGAGCTAACAATCTCAGATAGCATCTCCACATTATCTTCCTCTATTTTCATTTTTTCAGCGTAATGCTTTAATAATTTCCAGCTATGCATTTCAATATTGAAATCAGACATTCATATCCTGTTTTCATCGGGGCATACATAT
This sequence comes from archaeon, assembly GCA_024280435.1. Taxonomy (GTDB): domain Archaea; phylum Asgardarchaeota; class Heimdallarchaeia; order Heimdallarchaeales; family Kariarchaeaceae; genus JAJRQD01. The sequence continues at coordinate 827 of JAJRQD010000215.1, forward strand.
AATTATCGGAATTCAGTATAATATTAACATAATTATTTGTTTTTTATCTACCTACTGATAGGTAATATGATTTTTGACTTAAAAAAATAAATAATGTTAAAGAATAATTGATTTTCAGCACATCTTAACACAAATAATATTTAACAATAAATATCATAAAAAAAATATTTCCTAGAGTTTACCCACAATGTTATCTGATTTATCTTTTGGAGCAAGTTTAATATTCTCATTGGTCTCCATAATACCTTTCATAGTATCAATAAGGTTCTCATCAGAGAATATTGAGATCAATACCTCAAGTTGTTCTAAGCTGGTGATAAATATACCTTTCTTTTTGTATGGTTTACCATCATCTTTTCTTGGAAATATCTCCAAACTTAATTTAGGTACAAATTTCCCTCTTCCTGGCATTTTTACGACATATACCCCAGGTGCCGCTTCTAGCTTTGCCCAGTCGTCTGCATTCTCAAGATGATCTTTCAATTTTTCAAGTTTTTCTTGATCCATAATTATTTACAGAATCAGTTCATTAATATATGTTTGCATTAGCAATTATGAATTCTAGAATGAATAGATGATAATTTAATAATATTAGTAAGAAAATATTACAGTTAATTTACAAATTTATCAGCTGATCAAACATTAAAGATTTTGTTATGGTTAATTTACAAATTTAATATTCCAATCTTTTTAATTGCATGATAATTGATTGGCATTATGTACTATCTGCAATACATTCATCACATAATATATCTGTTGATTTGATGATTCTACCCTTCTCTATCTCAGTAAGATGATTTGGACAGTATTCCCTGGAGCAACCATCACATGATAATAGAAATTCAGTTTCAACCACACCACAGGTATAGCAGGTAGATAGATGCTGATGACAATTCCTCGTATCTGTATACATTGATAATTGAGAATGATTTTCACAGACTAGCTTAAAACAAGTGGCACAGAACCACAATTGATTATGAAAATCAGAACCTGTATTTCCATCCATATATCTATCACACAGAATGAAAATATCTCCACCTATATGACTTTCCTGAATACACTGTATTTCTCTTTTTTCCTGTCTAGGATCTGTAATTTTCATCTTTATTTTTCTGAATGGGATAAATATATTGTTTATATTTATTTTTGAGATAGTATCCTTGGGTTGAAATTGCCAGTTAAGATGTTTCTTTTTAACATCTATTATCTTAAGTTTCAATTTCTTAGATCTATCTTTCAATTCATTAATACTGTCATTTGTCTGCTCATATTCTACCTCTATATCATGTAATATATCCAGTAATTTTGAAAATTTATCTTTGTAATTTTTTCGTTTGTTTGATATTTTCTTCGCAGTTACAATATATTCCTTGGATTTTTTCTGATTCCTATTTTTATCTTTCTTTTTGGAGAGAATACTGTATTGCTCTGCTTTATCTAATGCTTCATCCTTCAATTTAGCAAGTCTTTTTATCTCTTTTTCCAACTTATCAACAGTCTCCTTTATTGGAGACCTTTTATCATTCAACTCATTGATTATCTGATTATAGACGCCTATCTCTTCTTCAAAAATACTATCAATATAATTATCATCTAGTTGGGTAGCTCTCTCCTTGATTCTATCAATTAATGATCTCTGTAGCAGTAATTTAGCTGATTTATCTTTAATTTTATTTTTGAAACTTCCAATAATCTCAGGTTCAAGTACATATGGATCAATAGATAGATTTAGTTGCTCTAAATCTTTTTCAGTGTAATGATCTAATTCCAGTACATTTTTTATAGATAGCTCATTTTCATTGAATTTGATACTTGTAATCACTGGAAGTACCAAGTGCTGATCAAACATTCTATTTGGTACAAGCTCCACAGAACTACCCTCAACTGAAATTGCCTGTATTGAATTGATCCTTATCTTAGCAGAGATTGATGTAAATGGTAAATATATTATTTTGTCCTCAATCAACTCATGATAATTGATTTTCTCTTTAATAGATCTGTTTACCAGTTCTTTTATATCAATGAGATCTTTGAATGTGATAAAAACTGTATCCTCATTGTCTTCATCAAATTTTCCATGAGTTTGTTTGAAATATACTTTTACAGGTAATTCAAATGGATTTGCAGTTTTATCAATTTTATCAACAGGTAATTTAATAGTAGAGGAGTATTCTTCAAGAAATTCCTTTGTCGGTGAGAATTCAAGATCAGTCAGTGTATTTCTTGAGGTGATGAAATTCAGTTGTTTCTCACTGACTATACAGAATTCTCTCTCTTCTAGCTGTTGTAATCTAGCCTTACTTACTTTATTTTTAAGTATCAATCTGTTCTCACGGATATTATCATAAATCACATCCACATTCTCTGCTGTTGATTTTCCAAATATAGTCAGGCCAAGATTTCCTCTGACTGCCTTGCTCAGATCTTTTGGTAACTGAGTAGCAAGTATAACAAATATCCCATAATGACGTGCTAATCTGACAAGTCTGTCAATAGATGATTTGGATACAGATGATCTACTACCAGAAGGACAGTACATCGCAGCCTCATCAATTATCAGCACAGCTCTTATACCGGAAGTCTCTCCTTTTGAAGCACCCCAATCATATAGCATATCACATATCTTTCCAACCAACCATTCCTGATCATCAACACCCAATTCCTGTAACATAAATATATTACATGGTGTTTTTCCATCTTCTAAACTTAGAAAATAATCTAGATCAAAACTAGTTCCAGTCTCAAATATCTGCTTTTTTGTTCCAGTAGATAATGCTCTCAATCCTAAATCAATCTCATCACCTTTTAATTTATTTTTGGATAATCTATCATTACTTACAGCAATTATCTTACGTAGACCACTGATACTGTAAAAATCAAAATTATTATCATATGCATCTCTGATCAGTTCATTAAAAAATAGCTTCAATTTCATCCTATAATTCTTACTCCTGGTCTTAAATCCATATTCAATCAATTGATTGACAGATATATCAATTCTACTCTCTAATTCCATCTCTGATAAATTACTATTGGATTTTCTTGTAATACTGAATAATGGGAATTTAACATGTATACCTTTGTTTGATGTGAATGAGATCGGGATGATTTTTCTATTGTCCACAAAGCTATTCTTCAACTCTGAAAAATCAGTATCATCCCTAGATTTTAACAATTGTAGAAAATCATTCTTGGCTGATAGGACTATACTTGGAACATTATTAATGATCAAGTGCTCAACAAATATTTTTGCAAGTGCAGATTTTCCCGATCCAGAACCTCCATAAATTCCAGTCATTAGATTTCTCTGGTGGTTTGTTGAGTAATTCAGCATAATCTCCCTTCCATCCTCATAACCCAAAAAAATATTCACACCATCCGAAGTATCACCAGCCACACTCTCAATGGATGTATTCAATTCTGATGTATCATCTTCTACTGAAATTTCCTTATCTGCATCAAAAAAAGGATTAAATGACATTGAATAATAACTCCTACAATTTAATAACCCTATCCTTTGATATCTCAGCAAGGGATAGCATATTATCTATATCACACTGCTTAAAATCTCTAACTAGGGTATGATAATTTTTTGCATAACTAAAAAGTGCTTTGATGAAATCTGGTGCAGTATCATGAGTTGCAAGGATTTCAGATGCCACAATTATTACTTTGTGTTTAGCTCTTGTCAATGCAACATTCAATCTTCTATAATCATTGAGTATACGATGTATTTTCCAATTCTTACCACAGTCAACCAATGAGATAATTAAAATCGATACCTCTCTACCCTGAATTCTATCAATTGTTGATGCACTGGGAAATGAATTCATATCCTCGACATCAATATCAATTGATAATTCATCTATAATCATCTGATGTATAATATTTGCCTGTAGACGAAAAGGAGTGATAACTTTCAAGTCATCTCCAATATTATATCCAAGATCTCGAAAACTATTGATCAGGCAGCCAATCATAGCAATCTCCTGAAGATTACATGCAGAATGTGATTTCCCAAATTTAACCCATTCAATACCACCCATACTGCTGTCTAGCCAGATAAAATTATTCATAGAGGCCAGTATTGCATCTGATCTATCTTCTTTGTCAATATATTTAGATTCTGTACTCTCATCAGACAGTAATTTTCCACCATAAAACATTTTGGAAGAGAAATTAGCAATTGAGGGATGAGAACGATATTGAATATTTAGAAATGTAGAGATTGAAGGATATCTTTTCAATATCTTTTCAAACAATGATTCTTTTACCTCTGCTTTTGCTTCTGGATATTTGATGATAGGTGGTAATTGCTGTGGATCTCCTAGTAGAACCACTTGTCTTGCATAGATCATACTAGTTAATGAGAGAGAGAGATTTGCCATAGAGGCCTCATCAAAGAATACATAGTCAAATTCGGGTGAATTATAATTAAAATCTCTTTTATTTATAAGAATAGATAACTTGGATAATGTCATTCCAATTACCTTACCTTTGTAGTCATCAATCAAATCAATTGAATTGATATATCTCTCTCTAATTCTATCAGAATCAGTAATTAATGGATTACCAATACGATAAATACATTCTTTGGGATTATTTATCCTATCGTATATTTTTTCCAATGCATTATCAACTGCAACATTGGTATGTGAGGTGATAAGAATTGATCTACCACGTTTAAGTAGTTGTACAACTGCTTCTGATATGACATATGTTTTTCCTGTACCTGGTGGTCCATGAATTAATGTGATCCAATTATTCTTGTTCAGATTTATTATCCTGTTAATCGCATCTAGTTGGGCAATATTGTAATTTATTGATTCAAAATTATCCAATATATTGATTTTGAATTCAGATTTTCCAGATAATAAATCAGATATTCTGATGAGATCTGAATTGGACTTCACTCTTTTAATGATATCAAGTTGAATGTAATATAAAAACAGAAGATCTGCCTCCATAACATAAATTGGAGACTTATAATTTTTGGATAATACACTAGCATCTTTAAGTGCTATCTCTACTGTATTCTTAGATTTGATTATGAAATTAGCAAATAGCATTGAACTACCATCTAATTCATTTTTAATTACCACTGAACTGAATGGTGAGATTTGTAATCCTTTATTGTTTTTAATCAATTTAAAATATGCAATATCAAAATATCTACTCTTAACAATTCTATCAAGGGATAATTCAAAATTTGCTCTGTCTTTCTGCTCCTTTATCAATTCAATAATTTCCCATTTAATAGCATCTTCGTAAGAAGTAAATGATGAAGTAATCTCACTCAATAGTACTGATGTTATCACGATTATATTTAAACTTGTTTTGTATTTATCTTGATAAATAATCAATTAAATATTTATAATATACCTTAATTTCTCACTTTCTAATTTTTTTCTAATAATTATAGGAATTGCAATTGCCAGTATCACAATTGGTAATTCAAAACCTGGAACTCCTGCAATAAATCCAGATAGGCCACCTGTTGTCATCTCTTGTATATAAGTATAGGTTTTTTCAGCATAGTCAGTAGATACTTCAGTCTTTTTAGTTTTCTTTACATATTTTAAAACTCCATCATCATCAAATTCAACAATCAATGATAGCTCATATAGACCGTAATCATAGTATTTGTATTCTTCATCTTTTTCATCATAATATGAGTATGTAACTGCATCTGAGAAATCAAATACAAATTCATATTTCAATTTTTTATCCGTATCCAATTTATCTCTAGCATCTGCAAGACTGTTTTCACCAACTATTTCATACGAGACTGCCTCATCTAGTAAATCAGCCAGTGTATTATTTGAATAATTCCACCACGAAATAATAGACGTATCGTCTGCAAGAGAAGATATTAATCCTTGATTGAATTCTTCCCAATCTGGGTTGGTAAATAGATCAAATCCAAAATTAATACTTACATATGGATATTAAGTGTGCCCCGAATTTTTAATAATAGGTGATTTAGAAAAAAGTTTATTTTGTCATAATTTTCCTTGAATAGTATAATTTTCTTGTACTAAAGAAATGAATTTTTTATCGATGTTTATATTGTGATATAAGTGGTTAAAATAATATTACCATTAGGGTTATTTTGAAACATGCCAATATTAGTTTTATCTTCATTGACTTTGGATTATCTGATAAAATATTCCAAAAGTAGAAAAACTATAGGTATTAGTGTGGATAAGAAAAATGGATTAACTATTTCTGCACCTGAAGATACATCGATAAACGAGATCGAAAGTATGTTAAAATCCAAACAGGAGTGGATACTTAACAACATAAATGGTTTCAAAGAGGTTTTACCTTCACCAAAACCAAAAGAATTCGTTAGTGGTGAACGATTACATTATATTGGCAGAACATACAGGTTAGGTATAATCAGAACCAATTCTAATAAAGTAAATTTTAGATTTTATCAGGGAAAATTTGAAGTAACCATTCCTGATGATGGTAAGGATTATTCAGAAAAAATAAAACAGAAAGCGATTAAATGGTACAGAGAAAAGGCCCTTGAAAAAATATCCTCAAGAGTTGATTTTTATAAATCTAAAATTGGAAAATCTCCTATTGATGTCAGAATTAAACAATTCAATGCCTGATGGGGTACATGTCAAGAGGATGGTTCAGTTGATTTCAACTGGAATATTATACTTGCACCCATGACGATTATAGATTACGTGATTGTACATGAACTCTGCCATCTGGTTGCACAGAGCCATTCAAAGAAATTCTGGAGCAAATTATCCGCAATTATTGTTGATCATGAGAAAAGAAGAGAATGGTTGAAAATTAATGGTGCAACTCTAACTTTGTAATTATGGAGTATTTAAGTTAAAAAATTAATATATTGATATGAAGATCAAATGTCCAGAGTGCAATGTGCATAAAAATCATTTCAATGAAGTTGATTTCTTGATTTGTACCAATTGTGGCCTATCTTTTCATAAAAGAAGTAAAATATTTGTTATAACTGATAAGGAAAAATCTTATTATGGTAGAATGTATGAAAAAAGGTTAATTAGAAATCGATAAATATTTCTAAGATAAAATTTTAATACTATTAATCTTTTATTTTGCACTAAATATCTCTATTAAGAGCAATATTGAAGTAATATATTGATTTGAATAAATTATGCAAGCAAGAAGTAAATCTTTTTATGATCAATTTGCAAATACAGTAAAACAACATGTAGAAAGCTGTTTTCCGAATATTGAAGTGAGACCTGTAGGATCCAGAATGAGAGGAGATAATAAAAGGACAAGTGATTTTGATTACCAATTTTGTATTCAGGGTGGCTCAGCAACAAGACAAAATTTTTATCCTAAATTAATTGAATGTATAAAAAACAAATTACCTAATTTTAGAGGTGAAACTGTTAGAGTTGAGTTAGGTGGTTCTGGAAATGTAGTAAATGTTTATCCAGGTGTTGGTGGGAAAGTAAGTTTTGCTCTAGAACCTTGTTCTAAATTTTGAAATAGTATTTAATTTAGCTAAGGTTGTTTATTAATTAATTTTTGATACCTCCAAGGTTTGTAAATACAATTTAAAATTATAACAGAGAAATGGGAAGAGTAGAGCCTTGGCTCTACTACTTTCCTTTCTTTCTGTAATTCTTAATGGTCTGAGTTTTACCAATCCAAATAC
>JAJRQD010000216.1 GCA_024280435.1 archaeon
CCCTCTGATCTTCTTGTCATCACACCAGAATGCCAGTGATAGAGTGAACGACCAGTAGTCAGTACATATGGATACTCAGCATCTGGCATCTCATCAGCCGGTACAAATTCACTAGCTATGAATTTACCCTTTCCTCTTGAGAAACCATTTGTATGCAGAATTTTTGTACCCTCATCTTCAAGTGTCCTGCAGGGCCATGCCAATCCCACCTCATCAATACGTTCATATGTTATTCCACCATAGATTGGTGTACAGGCACGTATCTCCTCCATAATATCTGAAGGTGAATTGTATTTGATATTGAAACCAAATCTAATCAGAAGATCGTTTATTATCTGCCAATCTGCTCTGCTCTCTCCATTTGGAATAATAGCCTTTCTTACCCGTTGAATTCTTCTTTCTGTATTTGTGAAGGTACCATCCTTCTCTGCAAAGCTCACAGCTGGAAGTAGCACATCTGCAAATTCAGCAGTCTCTGTCATGAACAGATCCTGTACAATAAGAAAATCAAGATTGGATAAGGCTTTCTTTACTTTGTTAATATCAGGATCTGTTAGAACTGGGTTCTCACCAACTATATACATAGATTTCACAGTACCATCATAAGCAGCATTCATCATCTCAGTCAGAGTAAGTCCGGGCTTGGAATTAAGACCCTCTACATTCCAGAATTTCTCGAATTTCGCCTTATTCTCAGCTAGGTGAACTTTTTGATAGCCGGTATACACATCTGGCAGTCCACCGAGATCACATGCACCCTGTACATTATTCTGCCCTCTCAGTGGATTTACACCAGTACCCGGCTTACCCACATTTCCAGTCATCATTGCAAGATTTGCCAATCCAGCCACATTGTAGGTACCAGTGAAATGCTGTGTGATACCCATTGCGTATACTATTGCAGCAGTACCAGCCTTTGCATATAATCTTGCTGCATCTCTCACTTTATCCACTGTGACCCCTGCCAATTTACAGAGTAGTTCAATATCCTGATTTAACAGTGTATTCTTCAGCTCCGAGAAGCCCTCAGTCCTCTCATTGATGAATTCCTCATCGATAAGATGCTCCTCCAGTACTATCTTTAGCATTGCATTGATTATTGCAAGGTCTGTGCCGGGTTTGTGCTGGATATATATCTCTGCATACTCTGATAATTCAATCTCTCTTGGATCTGCAACTATCAATTTGGTCTTTCCCTTGGTAACTGACTGTTTTATCTTTGCACCAATAACGGGATGTGCCTCGGTAGTATTTGAGCCGATTATAAAGATCACCTCTGCATCATTTGTAAGATCCTCAATACTGTTGGTCATTGCACCCGAGCCAAAAGTCTTTACAAGACCTGTAACAGTCGATGCATGGCATAATCTAGCACAGTGATCGATATTATTTGTCTTGAATACTCCACGAGCCAGTTTATTCATCAGATAATTCTCCTCATTGGTCATCTTTGCAGATGTCAAAAATGTCATGGCATCTCCACCGAATTCACTGTGGATTGATCTTAATCTACTCTCAATCAGATCATAGGCCTCATTCCATGATGCAGGTACCAATTCTCCATTTTTTCGGATATAAGGTGTGCTTATTCTATCATCATGATGGATATAATCCCAGCCGAATTTACCCTTGACACAGGTCATTTTTCCATTAACTGCGGATGATTTCTTTGCATCCACATATACAATTCTGTTCTTATCCTCATCAACAACCAGCTCTAGTTGACAACCCACGCCACAGTAGGTACACACGGTCATTGTACGCTTCTCATTGTATTCTCTGCCAACATATGGTATCTGTGAATTTGGGATCAATGCATCTGTTGGACAGACGGTGATACAATTTCCACAGCCCACACAGCCTGCATCTTCAAAGCTGATTGCATTTTTCGGAATTGGATATGGAATGATAGAATTTCGATCAATGGTCATTGCATCACATAATTGTACCTGATCAACTGCCTTCACGCATTTTCCACAGCGTATACACAGATCATAATCCAATCTGAAGAATTCATTCTTTGTATCATTTGGCAATAATATCTCTACAATTTCTTTTCTTCGGTTTATCTCTCGCCGTCTCATTTATTCTATTCCTGTATTTTATATAATTCTTATATAAATTTATCTTTTTTAAGAATATCCATTCAATGATAGAATTATAGGTTGTAATATTGTATAGAGCCATAATCTTTGAAATACATTACAAATATCTAATCAGAATTGAAGTAGATTTTTTTTCTTTTAATGTTTTATGACGAACAAAAAACTAGAATTTATTGCAAATAAAATTTGAAATAATTGTTATAAAGCAATTTGCAAAGATTGATAAATCTTATATTAATTCGGTTATATGAATAAAAAATCATTTATCAGAATAATAGAGCCTGAAGATGCAGAAGGTGTATTAAAAAGAGCATACAAAAGAGTGGGAGGATCAAGAGGTAACATTGCCAATGTACACCAATGTCAGAGCCTCAATCCAAAGGCAATGCTTGCGCATCTAGATCTGTATATGTCTTTGATGTATGATAAATCAGAGCTCAGCAGGAAAGAGAGATAATTGCCACTGTGGTTAGTGAATAATTGTGAATATTGTACATCATTATGAAACTTTGAAAGCACATTGGAAGTCCAGGAGAAATTGTAGATGGCAGGTCTTTATCAAGAAGAGAGCTAGCAATTGTGTATCAGAAAGCTTGTTGTGAACAGAATTAATATGGAAGGTACTGCAGAACAATGGATTCACAGATAAGGGAATACTTGATCTAACAATGATAGTGAGCTACTTTGTGAACAGATTGACTCTTGGAGAGCAAGGAACAACGGGATTACAAGTACTGACAATAAAGTATTAGAATAGCTGAAAAAATCAACTCACTTAATCTCAATCAATCTTAGAAAGCCAAATGCAAAAATAAATCTAATTATCGCAGATGCCATGAATAATTGATCATATCCAACACCAATATCAAGACTAATCAGATAATCAACAAGATTACCAAAAATAATAGATCCTGAAAAAGTAGCAATACCAAGTGCCAATGCATGAGTACCAAGGAATAAGCCTCTCTGATCAATCCTGCCAAGTTGCTGGACAGTATCCAGTGCAATCTCCTTTTGCAATGTCTGATAGTAGCCAAATGTCAATCCCGCAATCATTCTTGCAGGTATCAGATGCACCCAACTAGTAGCAAATGCAAATGATAGAGGCACCAACCACATCAGATTTCTTGAGAAAAAGAATGACAAACGATATGAACCGATGAATTTCTTAATTCTACCCGTATATCTTGCGGATATACTGAAGCAGATAAATGTGATTGCCCACATGATAGTTACCTGTGATGTGGTGGCCAATTCATTTGTTCTCTTTGGAAATAATGGCCAAGAAGTTGACATTGCAAAATTAAATAATGCATCATAGAATACAAATTTTCTGAAACTACTCACTTTCAAAGGTTCTAACAGACTGATCTTTCTCTTGACAACTCTTTTATGTATCTTGTCTCTTGTAATGAAATACAGAATAATAACTGCAATGGTGGCAAATAAAAAACTACTAGCTGCTGTGATGAATAAGAATTCATATGGATCTGCCAATGTATCACTTAATAATCCAACCACAAGAAATCCAATACCTCCTAGTAATCCCGAGGTTGCACCTACACGTCCAAGCATCTCTGCTCTCTGTAGATCTGAGAAAGTATCACCGATAAGTGCATTGAATGCAGGTTGAACTGCTGAGAAGCCAACACTGTAGAAGGCAAACACAACTATTATGAATACAGGTGTTATTGATCTCAGAAACATGAAGGATGAGAATGCAGATAATAAAAATCCAAATAACAGTATAATTATTCTTCCGAACCTGTCTGATAATGATCCAAATACATTCTGTCCACCGAAACTCAGTAAATTTCTGAATGATAACAAGTATCCCTGATCTGATGATGTAGCACCCTGTTGATCTGCATATAGCTGTACAAAAGAGAACAGAATTCTTTCTCCAAGTATTTTAAATGAGGAAATCATTGAATAATAACGATACAGGAATTTATCATCCTTCATAATTGAATCTACAACAATCTTGTATTAAACTATATTATTTGGATAATTCTCTTAATTTACATATTTTTTACTATTCTTTCAGAATTAATCATGAGATAACAGTACCAGAACTGGACTATAATCATTATTTATCTATGGATACAGGGCAAGATAATTTTGTCACTGCCGTTTCTAGCAGAGAGACTGCCTTCATACTTGAGGGACGAGGAATTAAATCATACAATTACTGGTGGAACAAGAGAAAAGCAAAGAGCACATACGATAAACAGGGGATCAAATGGGGTAAACAAATGAGAATTTTACAAATCAAACGATATAATGTCTTCAGAAATTTCATTGCACATATGAATGATGCAGATGCCTACTCATTTGAGATAGATGAGGTTTCAAAAGAAACAATATTTCCAATTAATAACGGGATTTCTCTTGATGCCACAGGTGATTTTTTTGAGACCGCAATTAGAATACCAATGAAGGATGCCTTACCTTACAGACGAGGATCAATCAATGTTGAATTGAATAATAGCGATCCATTTTTATTTTTCAAATTCAATATAAATGAGACATCAGGTGTCAGAATAGTGATTAACAATACTGAATATATTAATTTCAATCAGTTTGTTATAAATACAGAGACCTACAATCCTATGTGGGAACCGATTGAATATCTAGATACCTACATGATGCCAATGCCATTTGAGACATTCTTCCCAGTTCAGGAGACTGGCGACTATTTTGTCACAGTCGGATTCTATGATGAGTTTGATTATGAAACAGTGGGCGATACTGTGAATCTAAATATCACAATAGAACATTTCAAGCCAGGTGAGGCCAGAGAGGGTGAGATCTCTGAGATTATCCAATCTGATGCATATAAGAGAATTGTAGAAACACAGCAATACCTTATAGATGCAGGCTATATCAATTACACTGATAATACAGTGAATCTTGCAGAGCTTGATGAAAATGATCCAGACTTTGCAAAAGGAATTGGATTATCAATATACTCACTTCTAAAATCAGCAGAGTATATTGCCAATGCAGGCAGTCCAGATCAACAACAAATTGATAGTATAATGACCAAATATGCTAATATTGCATATCAACTGATGCAGACAATAAATACTACCATGTTAGAGCCAATTTCAAATTTATTCTATTATAGACCATCTGAATCTGGTAATGGAGATTATGTGGCATATCTATCAGATAACGTGTATGTACAGGTAGCTCTAGGTGAATTATACTGGATGGCGGAAACATATATTCTGGATAAATCAAATCTAATGTTCATTCCTCAGAATATACAGACACAGATGTTGAATTTGAATAAAAGAATTCGGGATATGTTCATATACAATAATGAATATGTAGAAGTTATAAAAATATCAAATTATAGTGAAGATGGTGATAGCTCTTTGTTTAATAGTAATGATTATTCTTCAATCCAATTATCAAACTATGTTTCTCTTGATTCACTGGTACTTATGGCAGAATCTAATTATTGGGCAGGTGAAACTGTTAATATGGATAGTATTGTCAGCTTCATCGATTCTAACATGAAAGTAACGAATATATCAGGCCTTACACTGTCAGCCGCAGGAATATATATCTCAGATGTTTACAACGATGAGGTATTGATTGATTTTGCAAAATTGGATGATGGAGGTGTATTTACTGATTATACCGCTGAGGCAAAGGATCTAATTAATAATGATGTACAGTTATTGCCTGCATCACCTGCAATAAATGATGCATTTTATTTTGGTAAACTATCAAGATTTAAGGCGATTATAATTGAGGGTGGAACTAATTCAACAGGAAGTAGCCTTATTTGGGAATACTGGGATGGCTCAGCTTATCAATCCTTAGTTGTCAGAGATGCTTCACAATCATTCTCAATTGTAAATGATATAATCAGCTTTGATGCACCTATAGATTGGCAACAGAATACAGTGGATGGACAGCAGGCCTACTGGGTGAGAGCAAGAGTATCTGTTGCAGGAGGTCAAGCATTGGCTAGTAGAATACAGTTGAGAGATGTACTGTATACGCAGGTAAATACTGCAAATCTATTGGATAATGCACTGTATATCTCACATCTAAATACATATGCAAAAGAGAATTATGCACCAAATTCCATTGCATCAGATATAAGACTCACTCTTGAATTTGCCAGTGATATTGCTGAGAATATGCTTAGTGTATTCAGAGCAGACAATGCAATTGATAATTTACTATATAGTAGTGTAGATATAACTGCTGCCAGTGAGAAATTAATCACTGCAATGGATAATGCCATGGCTATTTTTGCACTGAATAGATTAGCACTAAATTGGGGTGTTATTGCTCCACTTGGCTCTGGATCCACTATTGTCAGAACATGGAAAATAAGATCAATCAACAGTTTAACTGCAATTAATAATTTATTATTTGATCAGAGTACCAACAAATATTTTGCACAATATGATGATGAGACAAATAAATACAATATTGATGATAGTATAATTGCACAGAATCAGGTAGTGGCAAATCTAGTCATGGCTGCACCAATATCAGATGCATTTCCAGTACAACTTGCCAGTATTACTCAGAGAGATCTATCTGTATTCTCAGAGGGACAATTAACTATCGGTCTATCGCAGGTTATTACTACTGGCACTTGGATATTCTTTGATCCATTCAAGCCATTCTCTGTGGATGCCAAGATCACTATAAGCGAGTTTGATTATCAGGAAACATTAAATATAGATCTATTATCTAATTTTGGGGCTAATGATGTAATACTGCTAAATTTCTTCTATCCAGTTGAGAAACGAGGATCTTACAATATTAAAATAGATCTGTCACTTGAGGGGAATATTCTATTATCAGAGACAATTGAATTAAGAGCATTAGGTAGGCCATTTACAGAGATTACAGAGAGTGATCTTGTATTCAAAACAACAGATGACAAATTCACCGGTACATTCTCAGTATTCGATGAGATTGGATTACCATTATCCAGCCTCAGATTAGAAGGGGCTTTAGGCCAGGAGATTGAGGAATCAATTACAGATCATGGGCAGAAATATATCTCATCTGCAAGATCAGATAGTTCTGGTAAAGTATCAATTACCTATGATGTAAAAGATCTGATCAAAGATGGGCTCATAGATAATGATACAATCAATTCATTAGATGGTACATTTGATTTCATAGACACCTTTATGTATCTGAATATAACAAATGCAGATTCATTTGATCTTCAGACTACTACCTTCAGAATTCCAGTGCGAATAAAATGGATGTATGCATTCATGAGAATAAGCCCAACTAATCTGGAGATGACGCAGGGAACTACTGATAGTTTCACATTCACCGTCACTGCATTGAATCAGGAACAGGATCCTATAAGAAATGCAAGGATAACATACTCTGTACTTGAGATCGCAAGTATATCCAATGAGGTATTTACAGATAATGATGGAGAGGCTACAATCACACTTAGAGATGCAGATCTTTTTGCATTGAGCAATCTAGCACTAAGAAACAATATATTGAATGATGGTGATCTGCAGAGAAGTACTGCCGTATTGTTATTCAATATGACTCATTCTGATTATCAGGATAAAGGAATTGCAAGAGTGTTGAATATCATACCAAATAATTTGAAAATCATTGCCAATCCAGTGCAGAGTGTTGTCAAGGAGAGAAATGCATTGCAATCTGAGATTGCACCTATTCAGATAGAGGTAAGTGTGGAGGATCTATTCTCACGAGTAGTACCTGCATATGTGAATCTGGAATGGGCAAATGACAGTTCTTTTGCAAATCAATTCACAGATCTAAGCACTATTGGTACGCATGTATCTCCCTATACTTTTGATCTTGATCCTTCCAATCTTCCGGCAGGGGAGTATACCTTGCTTGTGATTGCACAGAAAGAGGGAATTACCAGCACTGTTGAGATTATCACAACCACAGAGGGCATTGGATTATCTCAGTTAGAATTGTCTATACCTGTTGTGGTACCAAGAACTATTATTGTGGAGACATCAACAACACAGGATGTACTTATTACTGCAAGCTCAATTTTTATAGCTCTGATGATTGCTCAATCTGGCAATATATTCTCATTTGCTATGAAGAAGATCAAACCAAAATCAGAAGTGGCCAAAGAGTGAATTAAACCAGTGATCACACAATATATAAAGTAGAGTATGGGAATAACATATTAAAATTGATGCATAATATGAACAATGTTTATTTGAAATTTATTAAACCTATGACTGAGATAAGTAATTTTAATCAAAATAATATCAAGGTTAAATCAGGATAGAAACAGTATCTGTATAATATATAATTCAAGTGGTAGTATTGCCAATGCAATAAAAGTAAGAAATACAATAACCTGACTGGTTAGCTCTGTATCTAGATTGAATTTCTCTGCATACAGGCCATTATACACTGCTGGAGGTGCCACCATCTGAACCAGTATTGGAATTGCGATGATATAATTCAGATTGAATGGAAAGATCAGTAATAGTGCAAATAATAATGAGATCACGTATCTTGCCATACCTACTCTGAAAAATGATTGCAGATAATCAAAGTTTGGTTTCTTAAGAGAGAAGCCTATTGTCATCAATGTTGCGAATATACCCAGCTGAAATATAAAATCAACCACTACCAGTTGAGTTACAGGAATGATTGCCTCTTGTAAAAATAAACGAGCAGGAATTCCAAGGACGATTCCCCATATTGGTGGAAATTTGATTATAGACATCAATGCCTCTTTATCCATTTTTATGCCTGATAAATATAATCCCACTGTATTTCTCATGATTATAGCAACTGCCAGGAATAAACCAGCAGCACCTAGGCCTTCGGGTGCCAGTGCAAATATCACGGGGAATGGAAAATTCAATCCATTTGAGAATGAGGAGGTACATAATTCAGCTGGTTTTGGCGATGGTTGTTTGCTAATTTTTGCAATTACTTTTGGAGTGATAATTCCGATTATTGTAACTAGTAATGCTGCAATAATTGGAAAAGCCCAATCATTATCATTAAAATCGCCTATTTTCACAAATGATACAAATATAAGCATTGGTGTGAATATATTGATAGTAAAAGTGATAAATTGTTTTCTGTACTTATTCAATGGTGATTTGATGAATACAAACCCCAAAAATACACCAAGATAGATTATCAATGTTCTGTTAAATATTGCTAGAATTATTGCAACGTTACTCATAAATTCACTTCAAATTATATATTATAAGAAGTTACACCTCTAGGCTTTATAAAATCGGTATTTATCGTAATCATTGTTTCTAGTTATTTTCATTGAAATTAAGCTAGTATAAAAACAGAATTATTATTTGGATGTAATTAAATGAAAATCTTATTATTCAATGAAATTTTATAAGATAATCATTGAGGCACGTTATTCTTGGAGCTAATTCATTTGTTGGTACTTTTGTACTGAAATTGTTAGTAACTATCGGAGAGGGCATAAAAATTATAGCTGTCTCTCCAACAGGTAAAATTGATGATGAAATTATTCGGGACAATATTGTTATCAAGACTGGCGATATACTGAATTTAAAGGATTTATATGATGTTTTTGAGAAGGATGATATAATTTATAATACTCAGGTAATATTTGATGAAACACATGATATTACAGAAGTAGAGCTTGTAAACTATGCAGGCCTCATTAATATACTTGGTATTGCTAGAATAACCGGTGTAAGTAGAATTGTATCAGTACTACCACAATTTGAGGGATCTGATGAATTTAACACTGAATTTCATAAAATAACCAGGAAAACAACTAGGATTATAGAAAATTATTTTGCAAGAAAAGAATTTGGATGGTCAT
The DNA here is from genome assembly GCA_024280435.1 of archaeon. Taxonomy (GTDB): domain Archaea; phylum Asgardarchaeota; class Heimdallarchaeia; order Heimdallarchaeales; family Kariarchaeaceae; genus JAJRQD01. The sequence goes on from JAJRQD010000216.1 coordinate 9,940, forward strand.
CCAAAGCGATCAGGGTCTGGGCAAAAAAAAATATTACTGAATTCAAAATCCCGATTGAATTCTATGATGATGAATTTGAGGATATTGAGGAGGAAAGTGTGCAGGATACTACTTCTGGACCTCAAGGACCCAAACTAAGTGGACCTCAAGCACCCAATTCTGAGGGACCCAAACTAAGTGGACCTCAAGCACCCAATTCTGAGGGACCCAAACTAAGTGGACCTCAAGCACCCAATTCTGAGGGACCCAAACTAAGTGGACCTCAAGCACCAGATTCTGAGGGACCAATGGCAACTTCAGGGCCTATTCCTCCAAAAAAAGATATAATAATTAGTAATAATCAAGAGAAAGATGAAATAATTGAGGAGAATAAATCGGACAATGTAGATAATAAAAATGAAGCACATGAAGATAATAAAAATGAAGCACATGAAGACAATACAGATGAAGCACATGAAGATAATAAAAATGGAGCACATGAAGACAATAAAAATGAAGCACATGAAGATAATAAAAATGAAGCACATGAAGATAATAAAAATGAAGCACATGAAGACAATACAGATGAAGAGGAAATTACAAAAACAGATGATGAGATAGCATTGGATAAATTTTGGGAAAGACAAAACAAAGAAACTGAGAGAAGGAAGAGAACTAAACTAAAACTGGAGGAAGAAGCTAAAAAACAGGCTAAAATAAGAGAGAAAGAGAGAAAAATCAAAAAAGAACTGCGAAGAAGAGAATTACCAAAGGCAAAATTAGCAGTTGCACGACTTGGAAGAATATTTGGATCATACGATCATACAATCACTGTTGAGTACTGCGATGCTGTGAGAAGAGGTAAACTTACAGTTAATGGAGAGATTAATAAACAAATTTCATGGATCACTCCAATTGATATTGGACGTGCATTGATAATTCTTGGAGATAAAACAGTGCCCACTGGTGAGTATAACATGAATTCATTCATTGCATCCCCATTGGAGATCATTAAACAACTGGATAAACAGAACCATTCAAAGACTTTAATTACACATCTGGACATTAAAAAAGAATTATGGAGGGTAAAAATAAATAATCTGCTGGCAGGATTTGGTATCGGGAAAATGAAAGAAACTGTATCTCTGTTCAAATACAATGTAGAACAGATATTTCCAGATACAGAGGCAAGAAATAGATGGAAATGGTATCCAAGATATGATTTTCAAAAAGCAATAGAAGATGCATTTCTGTGGTATATTGAGGTCATGGTACCGATAATATACAATATAGAGATAAAATAGTTCAAATTAATAACCCTGTAATTTCCTGGCTCTGATTGGTAACCAGTCATTTATTTTATTAACCAACTTTGTAAATGCACTTTCAATATTTAATCCAGTCAGCACGGAAGTCTCAAGATACTCAACAATGAAATCGCCCTCATATTTCTCATTGAGCCCTTCAACAAAATCCTGTATCTCTTTGTTTGTAGCACATTGATTCATCTCTAGTGGAGCAAGATCTTTCTTGTTTCCAAGTAAAATTACTGGTATACCTTCTGTTTTTGTTGATTTCTCAATCTCTTTGACCCATTGTGATAGGTCATCAAAACTCTCTCTTCTTGCTAGATCAAATACCAGTATCACACCATGAGCACCTTGATAATAAACATCTCTCACAGTCTCAAATTTTGCCTCACCTGCAATATCCCAAATTAATAACTGATATGCTATATTATCAAGCTCTATCAATTTTAGTGAAAAGTCAGCACCAACAGTGGCAGTATACTTTCTTTTCATCCTCTGCCCCATGTAATGTCTTCTAAGACTTGTCTTCCCTGTACCAAATGATCCCACAAGAATTAACTTAAGAACGATCTTGGTATTTTCATCCATAATTTTTACTTTAATAATGAACAAATAAATATTATGCGTATAAAATGAAATAAGAGACAATGTTAATAAAAATGTTATAGAATAATTTGTATATAAAAAATTATAATTCTAGGTGATAGTATGAGTGCCTAACAGCATGGTAGTGATATGCCTGAGATAATCAAGTGATTCATGAATCAGCGTGATAGTCGAGAAATTTCTATCCCCATGATATTCAGTTGTGACAAAATCAGCCTCATCTTCATTAATTATAGAGATATAATCATTCATAGCCCCCATAAGTGAGCCGGATAAACTCTGTAACAATGCAGGTATTGCATTTATCAGAAACTGTTTGACCACAATTCCAACTAGATGTATCTCTATCTTACCTCTTGCCTCCTCATTACTGATTGTGAAGGCAATCCAATGCAATTTACCCTGGGGAATAGACCAGGGAGTAGTGCCTGTGATGTACATCTGTTTCATCAACTGATCAATATTCAAACCTGCCATTAATTTGATAATCTCCTGGAAAATCTCATTCTTATCTGTGTTTGGAGATGACGAGATCAGAATAGGCCCACTCTCCTCATTCACTGCCATAGCATATGCAGATGGGAAAAATGCAGATCTGAATTTATCAATTGCTATTTCCTGATTAAGAGTGAACATTCTTTTGAATTCATCTATCTGTGGTAAAATATAACTCTCCTGTGTTGTATTTGATCTAGTCTCAGTATCATTTATAGGTCTACCAGAGATTATGAATCTTACCTCATTATAATCTGATAGAATTTTTATAATACTACATTGCAGTACCAATTCCTCAAAATCCTCGATTTTAATTGTAAATATCTCAACATCCACAATCTCATTGAATTCTATTGATTTTACAACTGAGTAGAATGTATCAATATTTGTCTGATTCACCAGTAAAGAAGTAAAATTTAGTTCTGTATTGACAAGTTTCTTACCGATATAGTTCATCATTCTATTATTAATATCCTGTATGAAATAATGATTATCAAGAACTAGTATATACTCATATGCATTAAGATAGTAATCCTTCCTGGATAATGCTTCTTCTTGTTTACGTGATTTGGTATAGGCAGCCTGAAATGTTAGAACCATCAATTCAGATAATGTATGCACATCTGCAATAAATTGGGGCGATAAAGTTATATTTTGTGAATAATATAGATTAATTGATGCCAGACTTGCATCTGTTCCTAGAATAGGTACTGATAAAAATGATTTGATACCCAATTCCTTGGCAGAAGTTGAAGTACGCTCATCTGTTATATCATTGATTGAGAAAACATATTGATAATTTGTATCAAGAATTGTAGATGATCTCTTTGCAGTGATAATATTAAGATTATAACAGTAATCAATTGGTATTCTGTAAGAAGTCTGGTATCTGTTCTCCTTGAATGCTTGATTTTCAAATAAAAAGGAAATATATGAATAATCTGCCTTGAACATCTCTGTAAGATTTGCCAATAATGTTGAGAAAATATCATCTATATGTTTATAATTTCCTCCCATTGATAATCCTGTCAATTTACCAAGAAAATCCATCAATTCTTTTTTTGCAGGAATATTTTCGCCATTCAATTCAAATGATTGATAATTGAAAATTATATATAACTTATGTGTGATGTATTTTATTTTGTATTCTCTTACTTTAATTTTTGAATCTTCAGTATCTGTTGAATTTATGACCTTCTCTTAGATGCACCTCTGATAGCTTATCACCATCCAGCACTTCAAGTGAAGTACCAATTCCAACCCTCTCACCAGATGCCATCATAAATCCGGATTTACAAACAGATTCCGCCTGTCTAGATGCAGTTCTTCGTGTAATCAATCCAGCCTCTCCTGCAAACTTCAAGATGGCAATACCTTTTTTACCATCAGGATTTATCTCTAGATGAGCTTCTGCTTCTGCTTTATGTCCTTCTATGAATGCACTGGATTTTTTATCAAAGGATAACATGACTTTCTTATCTTTTACCATAAAATAATATATAAGCATCTTCTAATAAAAAGATAACGGGTGTGTTAAATCGTATTATTATAAAAGATAAACATTACTTCTCTTTATCTCATTTTTTGGGTTCTGGAATTTTCTTTTTACCCTCTAGTGTATTCAGATTATTATTTATCTCGGTGAATTGACGTTTCCATCCCTCTAACTGTGCAACTCTTGCTTGTATATCAAAAATAAATCTATTTATCCCCTCTTTAGATTTGTTTGGAGAATCTCCCAATTCTGTTTCCAGTAGCTCAACAATGAGTTGAGATCGTGGAATACCCTCTGTATCTGCTCTTTTTGTCAATTTATCTCGCAAATCAGCATCACATGAGAATGTGATCCTTACTTTATCGACCATATTTATGTTTGAGAACTTCTGATATAAAATATCTATTGTATTGATAGCATAAAAAGTTCTAATTCTTCAATATTTTTGATATACAAAAATTCACTGTATACTGATACTTTAATTCATCAAAATAATCAAATTTCAGAGGGATCAAATACATTTTCAGAATCATCTTCCAAGAATACATATAAATTAATTTTACTGTGTTTCTAGTAATTAGATATTGCCAATTCCTCAGTATTTTTAATAAATCAATATATATTACAACTATGTCAGTTGATGAGATTGAACTTCTATCTGTGGGCCTTGACGTTGGCTCATCCACATCACATCTTGTATTTTCCAATTTATTACTAAGAAAAGACCCTCACAGTTCTTCAAGAAAATTTGAGGTTGTGGAGAGAGATATAATTTATGAGGGTGAAATTATTGATACACCATTACTAGATAAGAATACAATAGATGTTGATACTCTGGTCAGATTTTTCAAGGAAGAATACAAAAAAGCAGGTATTGATGATCCAGAGAGGGTAAATACAGGGGCTGTGATAGTTACAGGAGAGACTGCAAAGAAAAGCAATGCAGCACAAATCGTTGAGATGTTATCAAATGATACAGGAAAATTTATTGCAGCCACAGCAGGCCCTAATTTTGAATCCATGCTTGCAGCTCAGGGTTCTGGTGCAACAAATCGATCAAAAGAGAGGATGAACACAGTATTGAGCTGTGATATTGGTGGAGGCACTTCAAACATGGCAATCTCTAGGAACGGAAGCGTGATTTCAACTGGCTGTATTAATGTTGGGGGAAGATTACTTGCATTCGAGGAAGATGGAAAGATATGGAGAATTGATGAACCTGCACAGATAATTATGGAGGAATTTGGGATGAACTATCAGTTAGGTGATATTATTCCAGTTGAGGACATTAGAAAAATAGCTGCCAAATTTGCTGAGATACTAGTTGAGGTATTAATTGGACCAACGCACAGTAAGCTTGCAAAGCTGTTCATGATGACTGGAGATCTTGATTTTGCACTTGATATAGATGAGATTATGTTTTCAGGAGGAGTTGGCGAGCTGATGTATGGTAAAAATGAACAATCATACAGAGATATTGGATTGATACTGGCAGAGGAAATTAATAAATTACAGCATAAGTTAAAAGGAAAGATAATAGAACCAGAGAACAAGATCAGAGCAACTGTAATCGGCGCGGGTGCCTATTCATTATCAATCTCCGGCTCTACTTGTTATTTTGATGAGAGTATTGAGTTCCCATTGAGAAATATACCTGTTTTACATGTAAATGCTATCAGAGAGAAACTAAGTATCGAGCATATGAAAGCTGAGGTTGCAAAGGCATTCAAAAGATTTGATATTGAAGAGGGTACTGAGGTTGTTGCACTGTATTTCAAAGACCCTGTCAGAGTTGCATATGATAAGCTTAAATTATTTGCACAATCAATTGAGGCATCAATGCCAAACTCGGTCAAAGATAATAAGCCAATAATACTGATTTTTGAGAAGGATGTTGGAAATTCAATAGGTAATGTGATCAGACGAGAGAGTGAGATAAAAGATAATCTGATGGCATTGGATGAGCTATTCCTGGAAGATGGAGATTTTATTGATGTGGGTGCACCACTAGTATCTGGGGAAGTATTTCCAATCACTGTGAAGAGCCTTGTATTCAACAAAAATATCAGAGATTAGATTATTATGAATTATTTATAGAATATATGAATAAACTACTTCAGATATAAATATAATTAATAATATTTAACTAGCAATAACTAGTGGATAAATAAGATATTTTGAGAATAGAAGAGTTCAAAGTTAATCAATTGAAATTCAATAATCACAGTAATTTATTGAAATTTACGGTGTTATGTTTAATATCCCATTCAGTGATCTCTATACCAACAATACCTTTACTGATCATAGGATCATTATTGAAGGTATTGAGCACTTCCTGTTCAGATGCTAGATTTGCAACTAACATTCCTTTTGCAAATTCAGGTGCATTGATTACAGGCCCTCCGAATACGATGATATTCTTGCTTACAAGTTCTTCCACAAAATCATGGTGTACTTTGCCTGCTTCTTTCTTCTCTTCTGCTGGAATATCAACATCTGGGTTTGGTTTCAAACGAATTATATAAATCGGCATTATTATAATTTGACAGAATAACTTAAAATATTATTTATAAGGGAACATTTTTTGTATCAATTTGTAATTTGCTCACTAAGGACATCATAGCCGGCATGAAGTGCTTTCAAATTATTCTCTGCAAATTTAGGCCATCTGTTGATTATCATCTGCTCAACTGTATCTGCAGATACCTGGAATATTCCCAATTTCATGAATACACCCAGCAATACCAGATTCTCACCTCTAGGAATATCTAACCTTCTGATAATCTCTCCGGTATTGAGTGTATATAATTTGGCAGGCCATTCCTCAATAACTCTGTATATATCAAGAATATCTGGATAATTCATACCTAGTTGAACTGCAACTGGAGAGAGTATAGTATGAGTATTAGTGATAACCACCCCATTTGGCTTGAGAAATTCAAGCACTCGCAATGCCTCCATTGGTTCTCCGGAGATGATCACATCTGCCTGTCCCTTAGCAATCAGAGGTGATCTCTCATCCCCAATCTTCAGATGGAATATTACTGAACCACCTCTTTGTGACATGCCATGCGTCTCGGCTGCAATCATTCTCAAACCACTATTATGTGCTATATTTCCGATTAAATGACCAAGAGATACTGTGCCCTGTCCTCCTACACCGGTAATTATTATATTCATCTTGATACCACCTCTATTGCATCTCTATTACAAAGTTTCTGACAAAATGTGCATCCATTGCATAGTTCGGGATCTACCTCTGCGATATTATCCTCATTCAGACTGAGTGCAGGACATCCTAGTGGAGTGATACATAGTTTACATCCATTACAATTATCATTTATTGCAATCAATGGAAGTTTTACCTTCTTTATCTTGGCTTCCTTGACCACATTAAGTGCACAGGGCTCTCTTAGTATCAGTACTTTCACACCTTTGATTGCCTTTGCCTCATCAATCAATCTCTGTGTATCCTTGTACTCCATCGGATTGATTACTCTTACCCATGCACCCATACCTTTGCACGTCTCCTCTATACTTAGATCAACAAGAGAATCCTCTGGGTCTTTGTTTGCAGATGGATTTGGTTGATCTCCAGTCATTGCAGTTGCAAGATTATCAAGTACAATCACAAGTAAATTAGCACCCTTCCAGACTGCATTGGTAATGCCAGATACTCCAGAATGCCAGAATGTGGAATCTCCAATCATTGCAACAGATGTATGTTCAGGCCTGCTTATTGCGATTGCAGTTGCCATGGGAATTGAGGCACCCATAGCTACAAGAGTATCTGCGGTGTTATGTGGTGGTAGAAATCCCAATGCATAACAACCAATATCATTTGAGTATATTGGTTGATCTTTCCTCAGTGCTTTCTTTATTGCCACATATGAAGAACGATGGGGACATCCAGGACACAATACAGGAGGTCTTATCTTCAGTAATGCTTTCTGGTCAGCAGTCAATGTCTTGGGTATCTCATGTTCAAGATTGAAATATCTGGCAAGATTCTCCATCAATATCTCACCTGTTATCTCACCCTCAATTGAGGTAATTCCCTGATCTTTGCCTATGATATTGATATTTAATTTATTCTTGTATGCAAGTATTGTGATTTTCTCCTCGATAAAAGGGTCTAATTCCTCAATTACAATCACATTCTCATAATCACTGCATAGTTCAACAAATCTATTTGATGGAAATGGATTTATCAACCCCGGAACCAGTACATGTGCATTAAATCCAAAATAACTCAATGCATCATGTGCGAATGTAGAACTGGAGCCAGAAGTTATCACAAGATATTCATTTCCCTTTCCAATCTTATATTCTCTGTAATATTTTTTCTCCTGTACATATTCATCTATCTCTCTCTGTATCTTCATCATTCTTGATTTATTCTTCCTTGCATTTCCAGGAATTGATACAAATCTTGATGGATCTCTCTCATATGGCTCAATATCATTAACTACTGGTGGAGATAGTTCCAATTGTCCCATCTCATGTGAGATACGGGTTACTGATCTCAGGAATACAGGTATCTTGAACTTTCTTGAGAATTGAACTGCCTCTCTTGCAAAATCATAGCATTCCTGTATGGAAGATGGTTCAAACATTGGTATACCGCTGAACTTTGATATATTTCGGTTATCCTGTTCATTCTGAGAGGAGTGCATTCCAGGGTCATCACCGACCACTATCACCATAGCAGAAGTCACACCCATTAATGCAAGTGTCATCAAAGGGTCCATTGCAACATTCAATCCAACTGATTTCATCATTACTGCACTGTCTGTACCTGCAATTGCAGCAGCTGCCGCCTCTTCCATTGCAACCGCTTCATTTGATGCCCAGTCTGCATTCATTCTTGTTTTGAATTTTTTTATTAGTGTCTCCATGATCTCTGTTGATGGAGTTCCAGGATATGCAGATGCGAATCTTACCCCACCATCTGCAAGACCATAAGCAATGGCTTCATTTCCCAGAAGTGTGATTGTATTAGTTTTTTTCATTTGTTCAAGCATTTATATCATTCCAAAAAGTAAACAAATATTCAACTAAATTGAATCTTTGCAATAAAATTTCTACTATTAGATTTATACTTTAATTAAATAAACTGTTCGGAAACTCACTATAATTAATTAAAAAATTACTTCAAAATACAGCATAAAACGACTTGAAAATGGATATTTAATTATTTAATTACTATACTATAGTTGTTATTATTACTACTTTACAATAAATCAATTCATCATAATATTTAATAAAAAAGAAACATATGTTCCAATCACAATATCAAATATGATATTTGAAAAACAGAATTATGTGTTTGAGTCATATGAATAGACAAACTCAATAATCTGTAATATATATCAAATAATATATCTGTAAATTTTGCAAATAATTGATTTACTACAACAAGGATTATAGTTAGTCATAATTTACTAGCTTTATATGAGTATTCCCAGAACACACCCAGCCAGATTTCAGCCAAGTATACATCCTGGAGTCAAGTTGGAAAAAGAAGAGTATACCACCAAAGAGAGAGATGAGAAACTACATGAAGTAGGAAAGATTGCAGCAAAGATACGAAATCATATTGCCAGTAAATCCAAACCCGGAGCATCTGTTTGGGATCTGTGCTATGAGGCAGATGAGATGATCCGAGATGCAGGTGCAACTCCAGCATTCCCAATAAATGTATCTATAAATCATGTGGCAGCTCATTACACAGCAGTACTTGATGATAAATTAACACTTCCTGATAAAGGCGTTGTTAAGATAGATACTGGCGTTGCAATGGATGGATGGATTGCAGATACAGCAGAGACTGTGGATCTTGATGGTTCTTATTCCAAGCTGATCAAATCAACTGTTGATGCAACTGAGACTGCAATTAAATTTATACGCCCTGGAACCAATACAGGTGATCTTGGTGGAATTATAGAGAAAGTTATCAAAGATGCAGGCTATGAACCGGTGGCTGAATTATCTGGACATCTTGTCGAGAGATATGTGGTACATGCAGGAAAAACAATCCCATGTGTGAAATCTCCAAGAGGAGACACAGTTGAGAAGGGCGAGGTATATGCAATAGAAACATTCGCATCAAATGGCCAGGGGTCAATTCATGCAAATCTTCAGAAAATTACCATCTTCAGAGCATCTCCTATGAGAGTTAGACCAAGATCCAAATACGCCAGGAAAATAGTATCGGCTGCTATAAATGATTTCGGAGGAATGCCCTTCGCTGCAAGATGGCTTGAGAAACTAGGATTGAGCAAGGCACAGATTGGTATGGGTATGCGAGAATTGCAGAACATAGGCGGTATTATTGAGTATCATGTGCTGAATGCCTCATCAGATACAATGATATCCCAGCATGAGCACACTATGATCATCAACAAAGATGGTGCAGAGGTCACTACATATCTTTAATTAGCTATTCTCAAAAATCATATAGACGATTTATAAAAATGAATAATTTAATTTTAATGACAAATGTATGCATGTAGCTTTAACAATAATAACTACTTATTTTGAATGGCCCTATTATATAACAATTCATGTTTTCTTTATCAGATCAATACTATCCTTATCAAAACCCATTTTTTCCAATATTCCCATTATTCTGAACTCATGGTTTCCCTGAAGCTCAATATTAGAACCCTTTACAGTCCCTCCACAGGCTAATTTCGTGCGCAACTGCTTTGCCATTGATTTCAAATCAAATTCCTTGGGATCTAGACCTGTAATTATTGTATAGATCTTGCCCCATTTTCGCTTCTCAAGCACTACTTTCATACGTGACTCTTGCATGGCCACTTCTTCACAGACGCACAACACGTCATCTAAACCGCATACTGAACAAACTACGTCATCATCAAACAAACTATTAACTTACCTCGTTTTTCATATTGTACTTTTTTATCATAAGTACTATATTAGTAAGTTAATTGCAATCATATAAAGACTACGCTACTACTTGATGAAAAATGTCTACAATTTAACAAACTATGATCTTAAAGGTTGATTTTATCGATAAATTGAGACATATTCACCTGAATACGTAATTTATTGAACAGTTGCTAGTAAAATAGTACCGTGACTACTATCAAATCCAATATATCTGTTTCACAATTCTCCTGGAAATTGCCAATCCTTAACCTTCTTTAGTTGTGATGAATAGATGAAATATATTATCTCGAATATTTTGAGAATTACAGTTCCAATATCAATTATATAGTATTCACCACATTGTTATATGTTTCTTCAATGAAATTAATAAAAATATCATTTTCCATATTAGAAAGATGTATTTACATTATTTTAATGTTTCATCATCAATTTATAAAATAATATTACTTATTGAAAATCTCAGAAGGATATTCATGATTGCCTACTGATAGTAGATTGAACTCTATATTCACATGTTCTGCTGCTCTTCTCAGTGTATCTATCTGTGCTTCATTATATGGAATACCATATTTTTCAGAGTAATTCAATGCCTCATTCGATCTATCACCAGGCCATCTGGATCTCTCTCCAAAATATGTCTCATAATCTCTCATCAGATCACTCACTCTCTTTCTTGCATCTTCAGCAGTATATAGCATATCTATCACCTGTGCTTCAAATGTATGAGATATTCTTCTCCTATCATCAGTGCTACCAAGGGGTACTTTGTTAATTGGTCCTCCACCAAGTGAATTATCAATCTCAATGAACCTGAGCATTGCATCTCCCTTGTATCCAGAAAGTGTGGATCCCTGTGGAAATACAGACCCCTTCTCATCTCCAAGGGTATCCATCGAATCTGCAAAATCATGTGGGTCGAAGGAACTCTTGAAATTACTATCTGCTATGTATTCTGGAATTTTCAGCATCTCACCTGATTTGAGATATTTAAGACAATAACTGACTGCCATTCTTACCCATGCAGTATCAAATGTAAGCACTCCATTCTCATGGGGAAAAGATATTGCAAGTGGATTTGTACCAATCCTGTTCATAGTACCAGCACCTCTGGTATAATCCAATCTTTCAGGGTCATCCCCCATTACACGGGCCACCGCAACTGTTGTGCATGTACTGCTACCTTTGAGATCCTTATCCTCTGCAATTTTATTACTCCAAACTCCAGCAGCTCCATAATGATTAGCATTGTGGACGATAACTTTACCATATCCATATTCTCTAGCCATCTCTTTGACCAGTTTTACAGCTATATCAGAGGAATAGTGCCCCGGTACTCCATTCGCATCAATAACTTTGATAGTGGGATATTTTTGTTCTTGAATTATTATATCTGTATCCAATCTCACAGTGGCCGTGATACCACTTCTTTTCACAGATTCCTCTATTCCAGTACCTCCAGCAGTACCATGAGAGAATATACCCCTCTTATCTGCCTCTAACAATGCATATGCAGTTGATTTTGCCATTTCATCCCTATATCCAGCAGCTATCAACACATCAACTGAGAATTGATAGATATCCTCAACTTTGAAATGCTCTCTATTATTCATAGTATATCTATTGTAGCCCCGTTTATCAAGGTTAATTGTTCAAGCCATCAAAATACATAAAATAAATCAAATTCAGTGTATTTTGAGCTATTAACAATACTAAGTACTAATTATTAATAACATAAATTCTCAAGAAACAATAAGTTATTATTAGTATACTATTTTGTAAAATACATGAAAGAACTTAATATTAAAGATTGGATTTTTCTAGCCGCAATTCTAGGTGGATTATCAGTTGCACTTGGTGCATTTGGATCACATCTACTAGAGCCAATTCTAGATCCCAAGGATTATGATATTTTCAGAACTGGTGTGCGATACCAGATGTGGCATACTCTTGCAATATTCATTGTTGCAGTACTTCAGAACTCTGTTAAACTGGATAAATTCAATTCAATACAATGGTCATTCCTAACAGGCATAATTATATTCAGTGGTAGCCTGTATGTACTGGTTCTTACACAACTCAGATGGTTTGGTGCAATCACACCTATTGGAGGAGTGGCATTCGTTCTTGGATGGTATTTACTTGCAAAATCAGCTATGAAAATCGATACGGAATAATAACTAGTTTGTATTGATTAAATATCTTTAAATCAAGTTAATTGAATATCTGTATAGTGAAATGTGATAAATGCGATAATGAGATCGTAAATAAAAAAATAGGTGAAAAATCCCTACCGTATTGCGAGGAATGCAATCAGATAAAGATTGATGTGAAAATAGATGATTACAGAATAATTTTGAAAGAGAGAGGCATCAGAGCAATTGATCTGTGGAATGAAATCAAACCATTAGCTTATGATAAGAATAGAAGACATATTTACAATGAGATATCACTGGATGCCAAGAATCCAAGAATTAGAAGACAGGCTAGCAGATATGTGGAGGATAAAATTCTGTCCAAAATCGCAATGAAAGATCGTGTATTTGATAACAGAATACTTGCAATATCATTAATATCCGATGAGAAATATCTGGTTCATCTAGCATTAAATGCAAAAACTATTGATGAGAAATTACTTGCAGTAAGAATGGTTGAGCTGAGAAAATCATTGATTGCAATCTCTGATAAAACTGATAACAAAAGGATCAACAAAATTATTGATAGAAAATTCTCATCGTCAATCAAGTCTTGAATTTTTTCACATGATGAATTCAGAAGACAAATACAATACTTACAATGAATTTCAGTATGATAATCATTTAATAATTGATAGAGAGACAGCTAATCCATCAGATGCTACAAATATAATATCTACTAATTTTGATTTACAATTATACAATTTTCATCTTTTTATGGATAAAATTTGTTAATGTTTATTAATAAAAGTCACAGAGACCAATAATATGACTTATGAACAGATCACATGCGTATTTCATCCCAATGTCATTGCAGGATTGAATTGTGAGAGATGCAGAAGACCTATTTGTCTCAATGATCAACGCACGTATGAGAAAAGAAGATCAAGAGGTTCGTCTAGACATAGAAGAACATATTATGAACGATATTATTATTGTCCAGATTGCAATATAAATGTATTAAGCAATGATATGGAATCTGCAAAAAGTATGGGAATAATTATGTCTATATTGATGGTTCTAATCGCCCTCATATCTGGATTTTCATTTTTATATATTATCCCATTGATTTTTATCGCATCTTATCTTTCTAGTAAATCAAAATATGAAAATGCAGTCAAAATGGAACATCAAAATTCAGGTTCACCAAATACATACAATTATAGAAAAGAGACTTTCAGATTAAACTGCAATCAATGTGGATCTGTAATACATAGTAATCAGAGGTTCTGCAATACATGCGGTGACACAACAGAGGATGAACTGCGTGCACACAATAACTATATGTAGAGTACAATAAAATTCTATTTCCTTGCAATCACAAAATATGTGGGACTTCTTGTCCAATCATTGTTTATAATCTCAAAACCAACTTCAGAGAATAAATTCATCAACTCTTCGGGTGTATAGAATACAGATCCCATCAATGCTAATTTCTCCATCCATCTGATAAATCTACCCCAGTTTGTTCTGGGATGTATCTCCTCCATTGCAATAAATCCATCTTTTTTCAGCACTCTATATGCCTCTTTCAAACCATCAAGCTGTTTGGACCAATGATGGAATGCATCAGATACAATTACATAGTCAATGCTGTTATCATCAAATGGTAATTCCTCTGCATATCCTTTAATTGCCTCTATTTCAGGATAACTAATATGTATCTGCCTAAGCATTTTTTCAGCAGGTTCTATAATTATCACCTCATGTACTTTATCTAGAAAGTATGCTGCAAATCTACCTGTACCTCCACCAATTTCCAATAACTTACCCTCACCATTGAAATCAAGGTTCTCCATCAACTCTTTTGGATACCTCTGCTTGATCAACCTGTTATATATCGGAGCTAATAGATTAAAATGAAAATTCATACAATTTAGCAAGAAATTATCAAAATATATAGTTTGTCTCTGCAAATAATAATAATCCATATAATTTGTTATTCAATTATGAAAGATATATTGAAAAGATGTGATACAATAATTTTCCTGTGTTCTGGAAATATAATAAGATCTGCATTCGCAGAATTATATGCAAGATATATACAGATAGACAGGATAATTGTATCAGCAGGAACCACGTATTTCAACAGGTAGATAAGTACAGAAGCAAGAGATGAACTACAAAGATTGGGAGTATCAAACAGTATAATTGGAAAATTCACACCAACACATATCTTTGAATTGGAATTGGGGAGATATTCTAATATTATTGTGATAGGTATGAAACAACATCACCTAGATGATTTCCAATATGCTAATATTCTGGGAAAATATCTATTATCAGAGATTGAGGGTATAAGAAAAGATATTGCAGATCCATACTTTGAAGGAGGGTTTGCAGAGGTATTCTCTGAAATTAGGAGGTATGTAGATAGAATCAAATTACTAGAAGATTAATTTTTATGAAAATGATTTCTCTCAAAAAATAGATCTATTTTGGACCCATTAATTCTGAAATCAACTGGTATTTTTCCATTTGCTGCGTTCAGTACGAAGAAATTGACCGGTTCATTCTCTTCATAATTTTCAGGAATCAATGCAAATTCAAAATTGCTACGTGATAAATACATCATCAGAGTACCTGCTTTTCTTGTAATCACAGCAGATGATGTATTTTTGTAAGTTGAGTACTCTCCAACAAGCTTATTCATATGATCACTGAATTTATTCTCTAGTAAATCTTCAGCAGATCTATCAAGTAAATGTAACAATAATGCTTTGTTTATATCATTAGGGAGATCCTTGTGATTGATCATAACTACAAATCCTCTGTTGATCTCAGGTATAAATGCGATATTTGCTGAAAAAATGCCCACAGAACCACTATGTGTGATAATTTGCTTACCAAGATAATTGTATATACTCCATCCAAATCCATAGGCTCTTGAGCCAAAATCCTTACTGGGTGCACCCAGAGACCTATCTCTGTATTGAGGAGAATGAGCCAGACCAAGCAGATCCTCTCTCACTATATTTTTATCCCCAAATTTACCTCTATTCATGTTCATAATCAGATAATTTGCCAGTTCATTCGTTGATGTGAGTAAACCTCCAGGTGCATTGAAAAATTCATGATCCACTGGCTTTTCCTCACGTACTTGTTTTTCCAGCATATATCCTTTGGAGTGATTATCATCCCTATAGAATTTATCAAGAGAATATGTTGATCTGTTCATATTCAATGGTTTGAGAATATAATTCGCTATATACTTTTCAAATGGCTCCTCAGATACAATCTCAACAATTTTTCCAAGTAATGTGAATCCAGAGTTGAAATAGAAGAACCTCTCTCCAGGTGCCACTCCCTCATCTATCGCATCATTGATATGTCTTATAAGATCATCATAGGATGAAATTGGAATTATTGGAGGATTACCCCTATTACAGAAAATATCTATCTGTACAGATAACACCTGCAAATCAGGTATTCCAGAAGAATGTGTCATTAAATGTCTAATGGTGATTTTATCTGCTTGTTCAAGTGTTATAGGCAGGTATTTTGTAATTGGATCATCAATATTCAGTTCGCCAATCTCATGTAGTTGTAAGATGGCAAGACATGTGAATGATTTGGATACAGAACCAATTCCAAAAAGTGTATCTGGATCACATGCTATCTGCTTGTAGTAATCTCTTGAACCGATGGCATTTGCATGTATAATTTTACTTCCTTCTATCAGTGCATAGCTCAATCCAGGAACTTTGAATTTCTCCATAATTATGGAAAATTTACTCTCCAGCTTATTTATTGAAGACATCATTATATTCAGAATTACGGAGTTGTATAAATAATTATGTCATTAGGATTGATATAAGTCTAAATAATAAAATTATGATACAAATAATTGAATTTTTTAATGATTGCAACATAGATTAATTTAATGCAGATAATTCAATCATATTATGAATAAAGAAACAATTTATTGTTTCTACTGTGAGGCATATCAGAGATTAATTATTGACTATCCTGTCAATATTGGCGATAATAATATCCAGAATAATCAGACACCAAGATGTGAGATACATTTTCAGTACAGATGTGATATATGTGATAAAAATGTACATTTTAATGGTATATCTTATTGTATTAACTGTAAAAAATTCACATGTATAGATTGTGGAGGGATAAACAAAATAGATAAAGAGTTTCTAACTTATAATTATTACTATGATATAGCCTGTGCAGAATGCAAAAAATATAATTCTGCATTAGATTTTGCAGAGTTTGAACTTACTCATCCTATGCAGATAGGGGTTATAAGACCCAATGGGAATATTTTACTGTGGGTACCAATGAATCCAGATTATCCAACAAATGCAGGATCAATATCTGGTGAGACCAGAATGTTTGTACATGCAACTGAAGGAATAGAACTTTCAAATAATCAAAAAATATATGATTATCTAGCAGAGCTTTTAGAAGCATCACAATCAGATACAATTCTTGAAATACATTGTGAAGATGAAATAATTGATAAAGAAACCAGTATAGCTGATGAGTTATCAAAAAATACCATTGATTATAAAGCTAACTTGAATATCTTATATCATCATCTAGATCAATCCCTCAGAGAATACGAACAGAAACAATTTGATAGAATATACTTTATTGATAACTGTAATATTGATTTACTAGAAATTCACAGAATACTGAAAGATGATGGTATATTTGTGTTCTCAATACCACATCCATGCCATACAGGACTTGAATTAAAAATACCTGTGGATAGTCACAGGATAGATGATAGAGTAAGATTATCTGATAATTCAAATAATAAAATTAGTAAAAATATAAATAATCTGATTTCAGCAGGTTTTACTATTGTAAAGCTAGTAGAGTTGATGGAGGATAATCCAATCATGATTTTCAAAGTAAAAAAATTATAATATTGAATTTATAACATAATGTAAGATTAGATTAATTTATCATGTTCTATTATAGAATTCTATAAGTTTTACAATTAAAATTTATTATTATTTAGCTGAATACTCGAAATATAATTATACAGTGTTACTAATTAGAATACCTAGCTACTCGTGAGTGTAAAATGAATGATTGATAACTCTGGAATTATTACTGAATTGAAAAATAGAATTAGGTATGATAATCTAATAGAGTTACTAAAAGATGTTCAAGAATTAAATATATCTAATCCGTATTTAGAACTGTTAGAAGCTGAAATCCTTTTTAAAATAGGACTATTCATGGAGACAGAGAAGTTATTACTAAAAATAATATTAGAGGAAAATGGAGATATTGTTTCTGAGGCTAAAATATTACTTATTTACAATTATATAAGGCTAGGTGATATCAATGAGGTTGCTTCCGTATTTGATTCATTTGATATAGACAGTCTATCCAATAATTCGATTTTAATCAAATTCTATAATTTATATGCTCATTATTATTCCTTCATTGGAAATACAACTGAACAAATGAATATATTTCAGAAATTAAATCACATATTTGAGAAACTAAAGCATGAATATTATTTTGAATATATTGAATTTCTTTATAATAAAGCAGATCATTATCGATCTTCTAGTGAATTGGTTAAATCATTGAATATTGTTGAAACCTCACTTGACCTGTTGAAAATTAATTTGGATAAATATTTGTTAGGTAAAATATTATTGATCAAAGGTCATTGTTACAGCCAGATGGGAGAATACAACAGGGCATTATTGTTATTTGAAGAGGCAGAAAAATTGTACACACGTATTTCTAGTAGAATTGGTGAAAGTGCTGCATTAGGTAACATTGCAGGAATTTATCAGCTTCAAGGATACCATGATAAATCAATTGAACTGTATAATAAAAGCCTTGCACTTGATCCATATGAGTCTAGAAATGCAGGATTTGGCTATGAGGGATTGGGTTCAATATTCAGCTCTTATGGTGAGATTGCAATAGCTCTTGAATATCATCACAAAGCAATGAGGATAAGGGAAAAGATAAATAATCCACAGGAATTAAGCTTCTCTTTCAAGGAAATTGGTATCTGTCATCATTTAATGGGTAATTATGAACTATCAAATGAATTTCTTGTAAAAAGTCTTAAAATAAATATTGATACAAATAACATATATCATCAGGCTCAGATACTGTACCATCTTGTGAATACAAATATTGAGTATGAGAATATTGAGAAATTAAATTATTATGCAGCTTTAGCAGAAAATATAAATGCAATGAACAATGATGTAATTATATTATATCAATTACTCACCAAAGCTATAACTTTGAAATCTATGAAAAGACCGAGCAAGATATTTGAGGCAAAACTATTACTTGAAGAGATCACCAACAAGTATAAATCAAACAAGGAACTATATGTGATATCTAAATTTAATATTTGTGAAATACTGCTATATGAACTAGAATTGTATCCAAATGATGAGATTATGGATGAATTATCAATTCTAACAGATGAGACGATGATTTTATCAGAAGAGATCTCCTCACAGAAATTAAGAGTAAAGATACATATACTGAAATCCAAATTAGCATTGTTGGAATTTAATTTTGAGGAAGCAATGATACAAATATCAAAGGCAGAAGAGTTAGTGATAGATAATAACCATGAAAGGTTGGCAATTTTTGTACTGTTACAAAAAGAGCTTTTGTTAAGTCAGAAGATTGAATGGAATGAGATGAAGAAACAAAAAGCTAGTATGTCTGATAGACTTGAGAAATCAAATATCTCCTCATTTGTATCAAATCTCTCCATGCAGAACGAGGGAATTTCTATGCTGGTGCATGATATAAATAATCTCGTGCAGTTAAATCAGAATTATGCAGGTTTATTATTATTGGAGGAATCAATTCCTAAAGATGTCAGAGAATATATAACAATTATTGAAAAGACATCCCAGAATATCAAAGACTTGACAACTAACCTTGTCTCACATAATTTACCAGAAATATTAGATATCAATATACTGGAATTAATAGTTGAGAGGATAAAAATACTTACAAGTAAGGCAATGGATAAAAAAATGAGCTTTATCACTGATTTTCAAAGAGTGGATTTTTTTGTGAATTATACTGAGATGAACAGGGTTGTAGATAATCTGATTGGAAATGCAATTAAATTTGGTCCAGAGCATAGTGATATTATTATTCGGTTGTATAGTGAAAACAAATATCTGGTATTTGAAGTACAGAATGATGGACCTGCAATCCCAAAAGATTTTCAATCGATAATATTCAATAAGTACAGCAGGATACACCGGGATATTCCCGGATCAGGCCTTGGCCTAGCAATATGCTCCCAAACTCTGATGCTGATGAATGGTAGAATTGTACTAGAATCACCTTTGAAAGGAAGGAAGGATGGAGTGCTTTTCAGAGTGTTTATTCCAAATCAACTACCGTAATTCTCGTTAGATTGCAAAATTTTATACAATAAGTAATGGACTTACTTTCTGCACATAAATTCTTAATCATATAATCTAGACCTTATTTTAACTGATATAAGCACAATTATCACAAAAACAGTAACACTACCTACAAGTCCAGTGATCAGTAACGTTGTATCTTTAGTGGTGAAAATAAATGTCATCAGTGATACAAGCCATACTAGTATCAATGCAATCGGAGCTGTTTTCTTTATCACCTCACCCTCTATTCCAGGACTATCTACAACAGCAGCTGCATTTGCGATTTTAGCAGGAGATAGTACAGAAGCAAGACCTCCTCCAATACCATTGGCAGCTCCAACTATCACAGGATCAACACCAATAATTGCAGAGGTTTCCTGATGATAACGTGTTAACATTGCAATTGAAGAAGTTTCAGAACCCGTTACAAATCCACCAAAAAGGCCAATAAATGGAACCACCAGCGCATAGTAATTACCAGTAAGGTCTTTGGTGATATTTGCCAGTACATAAATCATATTGTTGACATCATCTAATGCAGGATCTGATGTGGCAGCCACCCACAATCCATCTATAATAATAGTTCCACTATGATTAAGAACATATGCCACAGCAAAGAAAATAGCTGCTGCCAACATAGGTCTGAGTGCTCTGTCACCTCCTATCCTTATTGTATCTCTCACAGTAGTTTTATCACTTTTTAAAAATAACATTGATAAGATTGTGGAGATAAAAACCCATAGATATGCTTGCCACAGTATTCTGGTCCGTATTACAATTGCGGGTACAATTTCTCCATCCAGTAATTTAGAGCCCACGTTAACTGGGAATGTATAATCTGAGAAAAGTATTGTCAGTAGCGGATCAATATTGGTTATTACTGCAAGAGATATCAGAATAATCCACGGACTAAGAGCTCGTATAAGTGAGAAGTTGCTTGCAAACTCAATCTCTTCCCTGGATAGACTTGATTTATCAATAATATCATAACCCAGTATTTTTGTTAGTAATATTGTCACTATCATTACTGATAGACCTGAAAATACTCCAGTCAGTGTAGTTAAACCTGCATAATTTATTAATATAGTCATACCACCTGCTGTTAACCCAGAAACTGAGGCATAGAGTATAGATTCTTTATTTTTTAACTCTTTCTTACCACCTGCAATAAATAACATACCAAAAGCAATTCCAGTGGTTATCACAGGCATAAACCATGAGAATACAATCCCAGCCTGTTGCAATGGTATTCCCATAATATCTGCAAAAACTACTGCTGGAATGCTTAACAATGCAAATGTAGTCAATGGATCATATCCAAGTGCAGGTAATGCAACTGCAACAAAGGATGAGTAGCCCAAGGCTAACATTATTGGTGGTAATATGGAAATTGGAGTGGCACCTATTGAAACTAGAAATGTACCGAGTCCAAGATTAAGAAACATAATCTGAAAACCTTTTGAACCACCACCACCCAGTGTTTTGAAAAAAATAATAATTCTTTTGAGAGCACCTGTTTGTTGCATGTAGGTAATCATAACTATACTTGCACCCACCATTAATGATATTGGAAAAGAAGCAATAATTCCTGCAAATGATGCAAGAAATATAATTTTAAGATCTGTTTGGAAAACAATAAAAGCAATAATTGATAATATTGTCCATGTTGCATATCCAGTTGTATCTGCTCTCCATTTATATTTTAATAACAATACTATGGCAAGAATAAATGGTATCATGATAAAAAGAAAAGATAAGTACAAGTTCATTCATGCGGGGTAAATTCATTAATAATAAAAAATTGCCCATTATAATTTGATTTGATCGAGTATATAATTAAAAATAAAACATTTTCTTATTCGGCGGTACAAAAAAGCATTTTATTTTTAAAAATACTAAATTGTATTATCATAACTTAGAGAATAAAACCCCAATATTGAATAATTAAGCATATACTCTCTGGTAATGGGATAAAATATGATAATCTTACATTTATAAGTTGAATTATTGATGGATAATTGTTTTAACAATCAAATACTAGGAAAGAATACACATTTATTGAATGGATAATCTAGATAACACTTAAAAAGCAAAATTAAAGAATTCGAGTTAACAAAAAAGCAAATTGCTTTTAAAAATAAAGGATGTTATAACATTAAACTACTAAAATTGTTAATTCTTATTATATTATTGACCAGTGTTCTGCAAAGTACTGCAAACACTGCGGGAACAAATATAATTATTACCGAGGTATTGTATGATGCACCAAATTCAGATGCAACTGAAGAATGGATTGAGCTATACAATCCAACATCATCTGCAATTGATGTGACTGGGTGGTCAGTATCAGATAATGCAGGTACATTCACCATCTCTGGAGTGATCGCAGCCAATGGATATCTAGTTATTGCAAGGGATGCCAATGCATTCTCTGCACTCTATGGATATGCACCAGATATCTCAGGATCAAATCTTGCATTATCAAATTCGGGAGATAAGATCAGTCTGAAAAATAATATAGGAACTGAAGTTGATTTCATGGCATATGAGAATTATGTGTCAGGATGGACTGTCTCTGCGAAAGATCTATCTGTCAGAAGAGCCTCTGCAACTGATACGGATACTGGTATTGATTGGGAAAACTCTAATAGTCTAGGAGATCCAGGATTTGGTAATTATGCACCAAGTACTCCTGATACCACTCCACCAGTGGTCACAATCACAAATCCAACTGCATCCACTATTTCTGGTTCCGTAATTATAAGTATGAGTGTTACAGATGCCAGTGCAATTGTTCAGAATGAGATATATATAGATAATACATTAAGAGCAAGTTCACCATCCTATAATTGGGATACCACTCTTGAGCTTGATACAGCATACACAATTAAAGCACGTGCTATGGATAGTTCCAATAACTGGGGAGAGGCAATATTCTCAGTTACTGTTGATAACACAAATTATGTGCCTCCCACACTATCAGAGATGAAGATAATGGCATACAATGTTGAACAATCTGGTCTCAATCCAGATTGGAAACAGGTGGTTAAGGAAGAGAATGCAGATATTGCCATATTTATCGAGACTGGTGATTGGGATACTAATGGAGTATTTGAATCATACATATCTGAATTCAATACTTATTTCACAACAGAAGACCCATACTATGGTGCACAAACTACTGGAATAGCATTTTCTACATCTGGAGAAGCAATAATGTCAAGATACCCCATTGTATCTGTGACACAGATACCACTTGTAACACTAGATGATGGTAGTAGTTTTGATCCCTCACATGATTTTCTATCAGTCGAACTTGATATTCCTGGTACTAATATGTATGTTGTTGCATCACATCTCAAATGTTGTTCTGGTGCAACTAATGAGAACAAACGAGAGAGAGCACAAGAAGGCATTATCAATTATATTGATGGTCTAGGAGATGTTCCAGTTGTATATGCAGGTGATCTGAATTCATTCTCTCCAGAAGATGTTGGTCCACTTGCACCAAATGGAGATCTGAATTATGGTCCAATGTCAATGATGTTAAAGGATGACACATTTGGTGCATATTCTCAGTATGGATCAACTGTGCATACATTTGTTGATTCCTTCAGAACTATGAATCCGAATGATCCAGGTTATACTTATGGACATCAAAACCCTACTTTCACATCTAGAATTGATTTTCTCACATTAAACCAGCATTTGTATGATAAGATGATCTCTGCCACTGTTGGTGATACACCCACTGCAAATACGGGCTCTGATCATTATTCAACTGATGTGACACTGAATTTTGCCACTACAAATGACACCACAGCACCTACACAGGTAACCGGTCTAGTTACAACAACAGTCAGCAATACACAGATTGATCTGACATGGTCTGTTGCAACTGATGATACAGCAGTTATAGGATATAATATCTACAGAGATGGCGTATTATTGACCTCCACAACAGGGACAAGCTATTCTGATACTGGACTATCAAGTCTCACTACATATTCTTATCAGATATCTGCATCTGATGCAGCAGGTAATGAAGGGATTAGGTCAATCAGCAGTTCAAGTACTACACTTGCTGATCCAGATACTACACCTCCAACTCAGGTTACAGGTCTTTCCACAACTGTTATTGGAACAACACAGATTGATCTAACATGGAGTGCTTCTACTGATAATATTGCAGTTGCAGGGTATAATATATACAGAGATGGTGTATTCATAACCTCTACCCCAACTACTAGCTACTCTGATACGGGTGTGACTGAAGCCAGTACTTATTCATATCAGATATCTGCATTTGATGCTGCGGGTAACGAGGGTTTAGCATCAAATTCTGTGAGTGTATCCACTCCTGATATTTCAGCACCTACACAGGTAACAGGTCTAGTTGCAACAACAATCAGTGATACACAGATTGATCTACTGTGGAGTGCTTCTACTGATAATCTAGCTGTTGCAGGATATAATATATACAGAGATGGAGTATTATTGACCTCCACAACAGGGACAAGCTATTCTGATATGGGATTATCAAGTCTCACCACATATTCTTATCAGATATCTGCATTTGATACAGCTGGAAATGAGGGACTTCTATCCAATTCTGTATCCAGTACGACTAATGCACCACCTAGTGGAAATTCAATACTGATCTATGAAGTTTACTATGATACAATTGGAAGAGATAGCATTGAAGAATGGATTGAATTGTATAACTATGGAAATACAGCAGTTGACCTTTCTGGATGGACTATTTCTGATAATTCAGGTACATACACTATTGCTCAGGGAGTAATACTACAACCAGGAAAATATCTGGTAATTGCAAGAGACAACAATGGTTTCTTCAGCCTATATGGATTTAATCCAGATATAGCAGATCTATCACTTGCACTTGGAAACAAGGGAGATATGCTAACATTAAAGGATACTGCATCTCAGATTATTGATTTTGTAGCTTGGGAAAATTATGTTTCAGGTTGGAATATAGTAGCAAAAAGAGGTCAGACAATATCAAGAACATCAATAGTAGATACAGATACAGTTACTGATTGGATTGTAAAGCTAAATAATGGTACTCCGATTAATAATCTAAATATTGCAATGATACCCATTTCAACAAAGAATTGAATATTAGTAATTTTAGAATAAAATACAGGATTTAATTCTGTAATATACAAAAAAAGATTATTAGAATAATTTATTCAAGAATAATGATGCCAAAATGCCCTTTCTGTGGATCTTCTCAGAGTAATGGTGAAAAACTCAGCATACATCTGTACTCCAAACACAGAGACCAGGAACATATTTTTGAGCGAACTGCAACTGTCAGGCACACAAGCAGGAAAAGATCAAAAATAAAATATGTGGTACTTGATGGTAATAATATCGCTTATGCAAATGGTAATCCACCACAGGCAAGATTGATTAAATCCGCACGTAATTATATTAAAAAGAGAGGATATGAACCGATAATCATCATCTCAGCTGCTTTGAGACACAAAGTTGAGGACCAGCTTGAATTGATCAGAATGATCAATATAAGCTGGGTGATAGAGGCAGAGCCACATTCTGATGATGATAGACTCGTGATTGATACTGCACTGAACAAACATTGCAAAATAATAACCAATGATAGGTTCCTTGACCATCTTGAATATTATAATGAAAGCTCTGTTGATATCAGAACTATGCTTGTTAAATTCAAAATTATAGATAATAAATTCTCATTATAAATCATAATACTATTTTATACTGAGCAATGAAACAGTTTATCTTAAATATATCCCATCATCATTTATGATGACTTTTATCCTAGACTTTGACCATACAATCTCATTGAATGATATTATCACACAGATCCTGGATGAGACTGGTATCCATGAATGGAGAGATATAGAGAACAGAGCAGATCTTGGAGAATTAACTCTGAGAGAATGCCTGCAATGGGAACTAGATCATATTAATATCACAAAATCTGAATACATTAAATTTATAGAGAACAATCTGAGGATTGATTATGGAGCAAAAGAACTGTTTGAATGGATAAAAAATAATGATTATCCAGTATATATAGTCTCAGATGGATTAAAAGAAGTCATTATCTATGCATTGAATGAGATTGGAGCAAATGAGACACCTATATTTGCACATCAATTGCTATGGGATGGAGAGAAAAAAATAGGTATCAAAATGGCAAATGATAATTGTGAACATAACTGTGCTAATTGTAAAATATCAAGAGTTAATACAATTAAGGAAAAACATCCAGATAATGAATTAATATATATTGGAGATGGATTCACTGATATTCAGGCAGCACCTCTTGCAGATATTATATTCGCAAGAAATAACTATTCATTATCAAAATATCTGATAAAAGAAGGTATAGTGCATCATACCTACAATACACTGTTGGAGATTAAAGAAAGACTAGAGAATGATTAGATATATTTTACAGAAATATCAATTACAGCCATCACAGATCAGATACATCATATCTTTAATTGTGTGTATATCAAATGGTTTTGAGATTAACGGAATGTTCATCATATCTTGGCTTAATATTTCCTCACCAAAACCTGTGATAAAAAGTATTCTCTGCTCATGATTTATTTCCAATATTCTTCTAGTAAGTTCGATACCATCAAGATTAGGTATTTTTATATCAGTGATCACAAGATCTATATCTTTACTCATGGATTTATAGTATTCAAGTGCTTCCAATGGATTATTTTTAATTTCCACTTTTATATTCATCTTAGTGAGAATTTTAGCAAGAATTAATGAAATCTGCACCTCATCATCTACAATCAATATTTTTTTATTATCTAGTAAGTGCACATGATTCTCCTCATATGAGGTTTTCTCAATTTCTTCTGATACTTTTGGTATAACTATTCTGAATGTAGAACCAAGTCCTTCTTTGGAATCAAATATCAATTCACCACCATTATTTTTAACAACATTATAAGAGGTATATAGACCCAATCCAGATCCTTCTGGTTTAGAACTGATAAAAGGCTCGAAGATATTGGCTCTTATATCTTCTGATATTCCTGTACCTGTATCAGATACTATTATCTCAACACTATCATCAGAGATTTTTGTCTCTAACACTACTTTTCCCGTATCCACAATAGAATCCTTGGCATTGATTATGAGATTTATGATTACCTGGCTGATCTGATCCTTCTCAACTGATATATATCCACAATTCTTGTCTTTTTTTACCTCAAATGATATCTTATCATTGAAAATAACCACTTTTGAGAATGAATGTAACTCTTCAATAAATGTGTTTACACAGAATGTTTCCACTGATTTTTTAGTCCTCTTTCCATAGCTTAATAATCTCCTAGAAGTGGATGTAGCTCTCTCAGTTGCTTTTTTTATCTCTATCAAATAATCTTTATAATCAATTGTATTATCAATATTATCAATCAGTATATCTGAATATCCATTGATTATTGCAAGAGAATTATTAATATCATGAGTTATCTGACTTGTGATCTTGCCAATAGTCTCTAATTTATGATTATGCCATTTTACATCTTCCAATTGTTTTAGGTACAATTCCTGTTTTCTAACTGCTGTAATATCATTCACTATCGCCATAATATATTTTATTTCTGTATTTTTATCGATTATAGGTGCACCAGTTATCTCTACAATAACAGTATCTCCATTTTTCCTGATATATCTTTTCTCTATTTTTATAGATGATATCTCCATATTTACTATTTTTTTGAATATTTCTTTATTCCACGTTCTGTCATCAGTATGTGTAAATTTCATGAAATGATTGTTCACTATCTCATCAAATGAATATCCGAGTATAGATGTATAATTTGAGTTGCAATCAACCACCATTCCTTGTAGATCAAATACTGCGATACCATTCGGTGTATTCTCAAAAATTGATAATAAATAAGATCGTATATTATTTGAAACTTTTATCTCATTTTTTAGAAATGTGGTATTTATCTCTATAAATATTGTCAATATGATTGCGAAGATTATCATCGCAGGAATGAAAATGAAAAATACCCTTTCAGGCACAATATTTGACATATAAGGAATAAATAGAACAAATATACCTATATCAACAATAAAAATAGTCATTGAAACAATTACATTAAGAAAATATAGAGAGAAGAATAGTGTGATTAGAATAAAAAAAATACTCCCAGGTACTCCAAGAAATCCTGCCTGTATCACATGATAAATAAGAAATAAATTTATTGTCAATAGAGCAGGAATCACAATCTCATTGAATTTATTGATTTTTACAAGATAAATATAAATCAGTATCAATGAAAGATATATAATATCAAAGATTAATTCTATCAAAAGATTAATTCTTGTATTGAAAAGATAAATAAAAAGTACTGAGTAAAAAAATGAGATACCAAACGCAACAATTAACATTGTATACAGAAAATTTTTCTTTTTTATCATCTCTGCATCAATTAAATGAGCCAATGTTTGAGAGAAGGATTGTTCAGACATTTTTATTTTTTAAGTTTATTTATAAAAAATATAAGAACATTTAGAATTAGGAAACTAGATTAGTCAAAAAAATAAATATTTAACAACATCAATTTTTTAATACCGAAATATTCGTGTTTAAACTATTCAATTTATATTATAGTTATGGTTCAAACTTTAATAAGCACATTATTTTTGATAATATATGAAAGAGGCCTATCAGTTACTTGCAGAAACATTACATAGAATTCCACAGGGATTTAATATGGATGAGGGTGGTTTGTATTTGAAAGTATTAAAATGGATTTTTACAGAAGAAGAGGCAACAATTGCATATCAGATGAAATTGATTCCAGAAACACCTGAAAAGATAGCCAAAAGAACTAAAATGAATATTGAATATATTAATAAAATGTTACCAATAATGGATAAGAAAGGCCAGATCATCTCATATCGTGGAAAAACAAAATATGGATTGATGCCATTTGTTGTGGGTATATATGAGGAACAGCTTGATAGAATGGATGCAGAGTTTGCCAAATTAACAGAGGAATATTTCAAAGAAAGTAAATTCACAGAATTATTTGGTAGCAAACCTGAGATATTCAAAATTATTCCAGTGAATAAAGTAATATCAACTGAAATATCTATATTTCCATATCAAGATGCAGAGGAGATCGTTAATAATGCCAACTCATGGGGAGTTAGAGAATGTATTTGCAAAAAACAGCAGGAATTACTGGAAAATGGATGTGAATACTCAAAAAATGTTTGTATCAGTCTTAGCCGTAAGAATAATGCCTTCACTGATGAAACAATATCCAAGCCTATTTCAAAGGAGAGAGCAGTATTATTGTTGAGAGAAGCTGAGGAAGAGGGACTTATTCATTCAACTATGAATGTAGAGACAGGGCATGGTTATATTTGCAACTGCTGTTCATGCTGTTGTGGTGTACTCAGAGGTCTAACCGAATATGATCAACCAAATGCTTTTGTCAATTCAGATTATATAATTGAGGTAACAAATGATGATTGTATTGCCTGTGAGATTTGTGTGGACAGATGTCAGTTCGAAGCATTGACAGTGAATGATTTCTGTGAGGTTGATCTTGGTAAATGCGTAGGTTGTGGAGTATGTGCAGTAACCTGTGATGAGGGGGCATTGATGTTAATTCCAAGAGATAAAATTAAGAAACCATCCAAGAATATGTTAACATGGATGCTGAAGAAATCATGGAAAAGAAGAGTTAATCCAAGAAAAGCATTCAAATAGTTTTTAAAAATTTATACTATCAAATAAATATGATTTATCTAGCAATATTCCATAAGAACCGGGATATATTTTTTTTATTAAGCCGAATTTATATATTCATGGTAGATATAAAAGCAATACCACAGGAAATACTAGATAATCTACCAATGGCCATCTCAGTTCAGACAAATCATAGAGAGGTTATTTACGAGAATTCAGCAATGAAAAATATTTTTGGAGATCATACAGGTAGAAAATGCTATCAAAGATGGGATTATCTTGTACCTGAAGGTATTCCAGATATATGCATAGATTGTCCTGGAAAAATATCTCTTGAAGATCAGAAAGAGCATTCTATACTGAGAAAGACAAAGGATAAAGATGGTAATGATTTATTTATTAAGATAACTCATATTCCATTAACAGATCAAAATGATGAAGTTACACGATTTATTGAAGTAGTACATAATATGACAATCGAGGAAAAGAAAATTATTGCTTTGAAACAAATGGATAAAATAGATGATATACATCTCACATTGACTAGATTTGGCAAATTGGGAGGTGAGACAATATCATACACTGATAATAATATTCTTGATAGTAATTTGAAGCGTATTCAATTAACTGTATTCTGGTTTGCATCAATAGGCCAGGGAAATAATTTCAATCATGGTTTTTTCGGACCCCTTCCATTATTAGATGAGATGAGCCATATCTCATATGCATACTCTTTCTCAATGAATTGTGATAATGGTGACCCTAGATTTAAAGGTAAAGAGATATTGCTTTTATTAATAGCAACAGATAGGTATAATGACAAGCTATTTAACAAAAGAGAAATTATATTTGAATATCTTAACAAGTATTTTGAGAGTTACAACAGAGTTGAGGAGATCAAATATTCTGATATGAATGATTTCAAAAATCAGTTCATTGAATTTTTAAAATACAAAAATTAAATTCTGAAATAATAATGTTTACAGTCAAAATTTATAAAGAAATACTCTGTTATGTAATTGTGACAATTAAAAGACGCACTTTACTCAAAGTGTATCAAAGAGAGATATTTATACGGCTCAAAGCATTCAGAATATTCTTTCTTATGTTTTTTTCTCTGATTTTCATTGGTGCAGGTGTGCTAAGTGATAGAATGAACTTGCCATTTGTATATGCGATGTATGAGATATTTGCTATGTTTTTCTTTGCAACAGATCTGAACTATCCATTTAATGATCCATTATTACAACTATTATGGTTTATATTTCCATTTTTTGGATTAATGATACTGGTAGATGGATTATCAAGCCTTGGTACCGCATTGAAATTCAGTGATCAATTGTCTAGTGAGTGGAATATTGAAATGGCAAATTTAATGAATAATCATATTATTATTGTTGGAATAGGAAACGTAGGCTTCAAATTATTGAAGCAATTGAAAGATTATGATGTGGTTGCAATTGATAAATTCGATGAAAAAGGAAGGGATGAGGAAGTATTTGAATACAAAACAATAAATCATCTACCTTTTATCAGAGGTGATGCAACCAGAACCAAAATACTTGAGGATGCAGGAATAGATAAAGCCAGTGCAATAATTATTTTGATAGATAATGATTTGCTTAATATCAAGATTGCATTATTAGCCAAAAAACTTAATCCAGAGATAAAAACTATTGTAAGAATGTTCGATATTGAATTTGGAAGGGATATCAAGGATAAAATGGAGATAGATGCAGTTATATCAACCTCAAGTATCTCAATACCTTATTTCATTGACGCAATAAATGAAAATATTAAATTAGAAAAAAGTTCAGAATAGTAACTCTCAAATCGGAGTATTGAAATATGGAATTATGAGCGATTGGAACAGCATAGATACACCATATGATGAGATCTTGAATGATTTACCAGAGGACATGCGAGATAATTTCCCTGATGTTGATATTATTGTACAGAGTGGAGAAACTATAATTCTGAATTTTAACTCTATCATAACACAAATAAAAAGGGAGAGTAACCATTTAAAAAAATTTATATCCTCTGAACTTGGTGTTAAAACCAGTATTAAAGGTACTCAGCTTGTGATCAAATCCAAATTGGATAAAAATAGGATCACTCAAACACTTAAGATTTATATTGATAAATTTATTATTTGTGATAATTGTGGAAAGCCAGATACAATACTTAAAGGAAATAAGAAAAATATGAAAATTACATGTGCAGCTTGTGGATATTCAAAAAATCTATGATTTGCTATCAAGATACTCAAATACGTCATGTGCCACTTTCAACGCATCAAGTGCAAGTGGATATCCGATATACATTGCCAGGTGTAGGATTAGTTCTTTTATCTCTGTTCGTGTCAAGCCTACTTTAATACCTGCAAGAATATGTGATTTTAACTGGGGCTTCAAATTCAGCTGTGCAAGAACACTGATTGCAGCGATCTCTCTTGATTTAATATCCAATCCTTTTCTTGGATAGACAGAGCCATATGGTATTTCCTTCACAAAAGATGCAAATACGGGATCCATTTTATCAATACCTGTAATTATACTCTGCCAATTTTTTCCATACATTATCTCTCCGATCTCATTTGATTGCGTGATTCTATTTTCATGATCTGGAATATTCATAATACTAAAATTTATAGTCATTTCTAAAATATAATGCTATTAACTATTATTACATATATCTGTTTAATTAAATTTGTTGTATTAATTCAATTCTATCCTTTTTCTAGCATCATTGAAATCGTATTGAAGTAATAAATTTTTATGATTTCATTCTAATTTAGAATTAACAAAAAAATCAATTTTTATATAATACTATATTAACATCAATAGAAATATTATGAAAGTCTTACATGTAGTTGGCAAGAAGATTGAGGAACAAAAGCCAAATGGTGATATTTATACTTTTATAGACGGAGATGTTTATGTCGTCGATAACGGTATGGAAATTTATATCTGGTTGGGAAAAGATTGCTCAGTTGATGAAAAAACAGTTGGTGCATGGATTGCAAATAAACTGGATAACACTGAAAGAGGTGGAGAGCCCAAGGTTGTCACAGTTCTTGAGGGAAAGGAGACTGCGGAATTCAAATCACTACTAAATTTCAAGGTAATTGATGATGACACCCCTGGATTTTTGAGAGCAGCTGAACTAGATATGGTTGAATATAAATTATTCAGAATATATACCAAAGAAGAGACTGTATCATTTGATGAGGCATTTATGGAGGAAGTAACTCTTGATAAAGCTAGTTTGAAATCAGAGGATGCCTTTGTTCTCGATGGCAATGAAGCTGTTTACCTGTGGATTGGTAAAAATGCCAATAGGGAGGAAAGGATCGAGGGACAGAAAGTATTACAAAAAATAGATGCTTCAAGAAATTATTTACCATTACAATACACAATTTATGAGGATGAAGGTTCAAAATCTGAGAAAGCATTTTATGAATTTTTATCAAAAGCAAAATCATCAGGGCCTGTGGTCTCTGTAGAAGATCAAAGGGAGCTTGAGTATCGACCAGAAGAGGCTCAAACTGCCGATGAACACAAAGCTGAAGTAGACAAGAGTTTTGATAATGCAGATCCAAATGATCCACGTGCAAGAGAAATAGTCAAAACAGTTGATTCAGTTCCACAAGAAAAAAGGGATGCAATAAATATGTCAGAAGAAGATAAATCAGAATTAACAGCAGCACCAGTTGCAAATATAGATGCTGCAAAAAAAGCCGAAGAAGAGAAATTAGCTGCTGAGGAAGCAAGA
>JAJRQD010000217.1 GCA_024280435.1 archaeon
AAAATAAGAACCAATACTCCAAAAACCCACACTCGTGGGTTTTTTTGGGCAATCAGTATTTTAATTGAGCTGATTTGGGAGGTTATAGCTTATATCCATGAAATGGCAGATATTCCAAAATATGATTACAGGCAATCTTTGATAAATCGGTTCTTAAAAGAGTTAGCTGATGATATTTTTAATGGAGGCCAAACAACGTTTATATAAATAAATGTTTAATTGATAGGAGGTGGTTCTAGGGATTCGTTATTACTGATAATAGTATAACGAACCCAGTAATCCCATATACACTATAAAAATCAGAAGATATTTTACTGTTTTACTGCTTTTGTAGTCATAAAAAAATACTCTCTCATCTTTACCGAATTTTCTGATATAAAACCTCTCAAATATGAGAAATAGGATTATGACTAACAAGATAAAAGAGTTGAGAAAGCAGAAAAAAATATCACAAGAAGCCCTTGCAAATGAATTGAAAATAACTAGACAAACAATAATTGCAATTGAGAAAAACAAATATCTCCCCACATTAAAATTGGCTTTTATTATCTCAGAATATTTTGGAAAAACAATAGATGAAGTCTTTAAACTATGTTATGAATAGTGAAACTAATAATACGATATTATTGAAACTAATAAAGACATCAAACAACTAAAATTTTCTGTGAATAGCTAATGTAATTATGGTAAATATTTAACAAAGGTCAATTCGGGTGTCAGAAATGAATTTTATTCCCAATAATATTTATTTTTATTGTCCGCATATCAAAGATATAAAAATGACTATTTTCTCCTTGCGTTTGATGGATATACAGTACCCAAAAACTAGAAAATTGGATATCAAGGAAGATTTTCATGGCACTGAGATCGCTGATCCTTATCGGTGGTTAGAGACACACGAGGGAGATGAAATTCAAAATTGGATTGATGAACAGAACAAATTAGTAGATAATTATATTGATGAGGATATTAGAAAAGAATATCATCAGAGATTAACTGATCTTTATAATTACACCCGATATAGCCCTCCAACAGTAGTTGCAGGTAAATTCTACTATACAAAGAATACTGGATTACAACCACAGCCACTCTACTATGTCAAAGACGGTGTTGATGGTGAGGAAACTGAATTTTTTGATCCAAATACACTATCTGAGGATGGAACTATTGCAGTCATGGCAATGGACTTCACAGAGGATGGCAAATTAGTTGTTATCTCGTTGAGCACTCACGGCTCAGATTGGAATGAATTGAGAATCATGAATGTTGAGACCAAAGAATTTCTTGATGATCATCTAGTCAATATCAGAAATGGAGCAAATGTAGATTGGTTAAAAGACAACTCCGGCTTCTATTACTCCGCATATGTCGGCAAAGAGGATACAAACTCTGCTACCAAATTGTGGTTTCATAAAATTGGAGAGAAACAATCCAATGATGAATTGATTTATGAACATCCAGATGATCATTTACTTGGTGTATATGGAAATCTATACCAGGATGAGAAGTATTTATTCATAGGCATGTCTAAATCAACCATGCCCCGAAATATGCTCTATTTCAAAAATATAAAGGATAATGGTGAATTAATCAAATTGGTTGATGAATTAGAATTTGGATACACAATTCTCACAGTTAAAGATGATTTTGCATATATCAGAACCAATGATAATGCAGATAATGCCAAAATAATTAAAATAGATCTGAATAACTATACAAAAGATAATTGGATAGATGTGATACCTGAGATAGATGAGCCTATTCCAAGTATGTATCAACTTGGCCTTGCCATTGCAGATGGTAAAATACTGATCTCATACATCAAGGATGTAAAGAGTGAGGTGCACATATATGATCTTGATGGCACTCTTCTCAAGAAGGTAAAATTACCTGATATGGGTACTGCACATGTGATTGGTAAATACAAACAGAAAGAGATTTTTATCGGCTTTACAAATTTCTTCCAACCATATTCAATCTATCTCTATGATTTTGACAGTAACTCGATGAGAGAGTTCTTTCCAAGAGTGTCAAAGACAGATCCAAGTAATTTTGTGATTAAACAGGTATTCTATGCCTCCAAAGATGGCACCAAGGTACCAATGTACATAATGCATAAAAAAGATATTAAACCAGATGGAAATACACCCACCTATCTTTATGGCTATGGAGGTTTCAATATATCATTATTACCAATGTACTCCAGCCGTGCGATAGCCTTCATGGAAAAAGGAGGCGTGTATGCACAGGCAAATATGAGAGGCGGTGGAGAATATGGTAAGAAATGGCATTTTGGAGGAATACTTGACAAGAAGCAGAATGTGTTTGATGATTTTCAAGCTGCGGCTGAATGGTTAATTGATAATGGCTATACTAGTAGTAAAAAACTAGCAATTATGGGCAGATCAAATGGAGGTTTACTAACAGCTGCATGTGTATTGCAGAGACCTGAATTGTATGGGGCAGTTATAGTCGGTGTTGGTGTACTTGACATGCTAAGATATCACAAATACTCAATTGGTAGATATTGGATACCTGAATATGGTGATCCAGATAAAAAGGAGGAATTTGAATTCATGATTAAATATTCTCCAGTACATAATGTAAAGGAGATTGAATATCCACCAATTTTTGTGCACACTGCTGACACAGATGATCGTGTGGATCCAGCCAACTCTAAGAAATTTGCAGCTATATTGCAGGAAAAAGGTAAAGGTGGACCTCTGCTGCTCAGAGTTGTTAAAAAAGCAGGCCATGGAATGGGCAAGCCAATTAATAAACTTATAGAGGATGAATCCTATGAATTTGCATTTTTACAACAAGCATTGAGAATGTAATATCTATAAATACAATATTATTTTCAATCAATTATCTATCCAATTTAATTTTTGAGTAAAATTTGAATAATATCTCTAGGGCAGTAGAACTCGATGTTCTAGTGTACTGTAAGTCATATACTTTATATAAAAAAATGTATATATAATTTAGTGGTCAATCCACTGGAGATGTTAAGTATGAGAACTAAAACAATTTCGATAATTTTTATGGCTATCCTTCTTGTAGGTATTACAAATACCTCTGCAAAAGGAATTAATTCCCAGTATAATAATGGGATAACAACACTTGAAACAGACTCTATGGTAATTGAGATCAAAGGGGCTACAAATATTCCAGCTTTCTTTTTCTATGCACCTGGAAATGATACCGATACATACAGATTGCAACTCGACTCTATATTTGAGATAATAGATGATGATGGTAATGGAATTTATGATGCAGCAGAGGACACTCTAGTGCCCAATTCCAATCTGGCACTTGCATCACTGAACTGGGAATTCTCTGACTTTATCACTGATACAGATGGCGAAACAGTTACTGCAATCCACTTCAATATAACCTCCACAGAGGCACTTGGAAATAATCCCACAGATGGAAATCTGATATTACAGTTCAGAATTCATATGGACCTTGTGAATGAGGCAGAATTGAAATTTGATGTGGTAGTTGATGGCTATGAATTTGTAGATGCAAATGCAATGTTTGTTATTGCATTCAAATTAACCACCACTGAGAATGTAAATATGGTGAGAACACAGAGTAAATTCAGCTTTGGCAATGCATTTTTTGAATCAGAGACAACTGCCAATGATACCAATGGTGAGATGAAAGTTGCAGTATCCTATGGAGAGTCAGCAGATAAGAAATTATACATCGCTTATGAGCATTTTGATGGAAGGATGGTACATGATCCAACAATTGGATTAACATCTGGTGAAACTGAGAATGGAGAATTACCAATACTTGATCTATTTGTATTCTCCAGTGCAATCCTTGCAATCGTTATTGTCAGAAAAAGAAAATAATCTAATAATATTAAAATCAATACTATTTATTTATGCTTTAGCTAAACTTATCAATAATCTAATTTACTCATTATTAGTCTTATCAGCAGTGATTATGTGAGTATAGACCTTGAATTAAGCTAACACTAGTAAGTAAAATACTATTGTTTTATGAGTGAGTAATATTTTATCAATTAAATTACATAAAATTTCATTTTTAAGGGGTGAAAAATATATTTGAGCAGTATTTGAACTGTATATTTTTTAATATAAAAATTATTGTTAAATCATGACTAGTGATAAAGTCGAGAAAAAAACTCCCACAAGAAAAGGTATGTACTGGAGATATATCATATACTCACTGATTTTCTCCGCAGTGGTTGTGTTCTCAACTGCTATCTTTGAGAGAGTGGTGGAAGCAACAGAAGAAACTACAAAAAACGGATCTTCTAATCCAATTGCTGCTATTATTGGACTGTTCGGATCATTTTTGTTTCTGCAAGCATTTGTAATAGGAATTCCATCAGTACAGAAATGGCTGAGAAAGAAAAGAAATATGAGTAGAAAACAATTTCTTCAACTACATTGTGATGTGGCAACTACTGCCACCATATCTATAATTATTCATGTGATCTTTGTATCATTGATGCCTGCATACAGTGACAGAATAAGTTGGTACAGCATTTATCCATGGTTCTACAGTGGATTTAGCAAAAGCTGGAATAACGAGGAATTGTCATTCACTCTTGCCTCTTGGGCATTATTCTTCATGATTATCGCAACTATTGTTGGTTACTACAAAAATTGGATATATAAACATTATAGCAGAAGGACTTTCATCATCATTCAGAACTTCACAATTATCAGTCTTATCAATGTCACACTGCATGAGATCACAGTAGGTTCTATCACCAAAAAGAATATTGTGATGTATTATTTTGTTATTGCAATTGGAATAATATTATTTAGCTTATGGATAATCTATAATATTCAGATGATTAATGAGAAAAAGGTTAAAAAAACAAGAAGAAATGCTGTAACTGCATAAAATATATTTAAATAAAAATACTTTGAAAAATCAGGGTACAATTTGGGTATGAGTATGGTATCATCATGGCTTGAACAGGTAATAATTTTGGTAAATCAATATTAATAGGAATGAGAATATTACTTTATCTCGTATTGAGAGAAGGAAATTATAAATGCGAATAAGTAATTTATCAGTAAAATTATTTGCCATAATTATGGTAATGATTTTTCTGAATAGTTTTAGAGTACAGGCTGCTACCAATGATGTAGAGCTGACGTTATCATTCACAGGTCTGGCAGATCCTGGAGATGATCATTATGAGGGTTGGTTAATTGTTGATGGAAAGGCAATACCAGCAGGTAAATTCACTGTGGATACAGATGGAAAATTAACAGACCTTGACGGAAATGCAAAGAATAAATTCACAGTAGAGGATGTGGATCTTGAATTGGCAACTGATTATGTATTGACACTTGAATTGAAGGGTGATACTGATACTACACCAAACTCAATCAAACCATTTGCAGGTAAATTGAATGCAGAGAAATCCAGTGCTAGTATATCACACAATATTGGTGTGGATTTCAGTTCTGTATCCGGAGATTATATTCTTGCCACACCAACCAATGGTGCCAATACAAGTGAGAATTCTGGAATTTGGTATTTGGACCCCACAAGCGGTAGTCCAATAGCCTCATTATCCTTACCCGATCTTTCGGGTACTGATTGGATCTATGAGGGTTGGGTTATTGTTGACGGGATAGCAATCACAACAGGCACTTTTGATAAGATGGATACAGCTGATAACTCTGCACCATTCTCAGATACTGTGGAAGCAGCTCCACCATTTCCAGGTGAGGATTACTTGAAAAATGCACCATCTGGTGTATCATTCCCAGTTGATCTTGCTGGTCAGATGACTGCAATCACAGTAGAACCAAGAACTGATAATTCACCTGCTCCATTCCAATTCCATCCATTATTTGCTGAGATACCCGCAAATGCAGTTGATCACACTCTCTATGGTATGGTCGAGGAAGTTAGTAAATATGCCACAGGAACTGTACTGATCTCTGAGGATGCAAATGCATTACCTGGATTTGGAATTATTCAGGTAATATTTGCAGTTGGGTTAATTGGTTTCATTATCAATAGAAGAAGATAATCTTCTATCCAAAGCTTAAAAATAATACCGAGTAAATAATGAATGTAAACTATGAAGGCTTTACTCTGGTATGTTTTTGCAGGATCAAAAGGAGGGATCAACAGAGCACGAATCATTCGTTCTCTTGAGAAACGACCTCTGAATGCAAATCAACTGGCATTAAAACTTAAACTGGATTACAAGACAGTAACTCATCACCTCAAAGTATTACAGAAGAATGAGCTATTGAACTCCCGTGGAAATGGTTATGGAAATATGTATTTCATATCCCGGTATCTAACAGAGGAATATGAGGAATTTGAGGTGATTTGTAGAGAAATACAGGAGAATAAATAATATGGCAATGATGATGGATCTATCTCTGATCATAACAATCCTAAATACAGTGATACTAACGTTTTTACTGATAATCAGCTATAAAAACTATATGAAGATAAGAGCACAGTTCAATCTGGCTATGTTACTGTTTATCACAATTCTACTGATACAGAAAATATATACATTTTATTTCTATTTTGTGATGGTATCACATTATGCAGATCTTATGGGTAGATTCACAATTGTGATTGAACTTCTTCAATTGATTGCTTTCTCAGTATATCTGAAAATAATTTTTAGTTAGAATAGATTTGAAGTACTCTTGTTTGATCAAAATATGCTTAATTTAATAAATCACGTACTATTCTCTCTAGATCAACAGGATCAAAAG
Source organism: archaeon (assembly GCA_024280435.1). GTDB lineage: Archaea > Asgardarchaeota > Heimdallarchaeia > Heimdallarchaeales > Kariarchaeaceae > JAJRQD01. Next base: position 6,747 of record JAJRQD010000217.1, read on the forward strand.
GTCTACCATCATATCTCAGTATTTTGTTATCAATATCAAGTAAGCATTCATTTCTTATCAATTGTCCAAGCTGTGCATCTGAATTCTGCTCCACAAGTACCGGAAGCTTCGAAACATTGATAGCTTCTGCTATGAATTCTGCTGGAAAGGGCCATACATGTGTGATGTGCACAATTGATACTTTGATACCCTCTAATCTTCGCATTAACTCAATCAATACTCCTTTGTTAGTACCCCATGTGATAAAAGTAATATCCGCATCTGATGCTTGTACACCATATATTTTTGGATCTGGAAATGCCTTCAACATTGTCTCTAATTTCTTCATTCTTTTATCCATCTGTGCGATTCTATTCTCTGCTGTATCATCAACAATACCATACTCATCATGTTCATTACCCGTAGTCCTGAATATCATATTTTCAGGATTTCCAGGAATTGCTCTTGGAGATACTCCATCATCAGTGATTGCAAATCTTTTGTACTCTCCTTCTGGTGTCTCATCATCAAGTAGATATGTCTTTCCAGTTCTTATCTCGAGATCATCATTGGAGAATTTCTCACAGGAGAAATATGACATTCCAAGCCATTTATCAGATAGAATTATTACTGGTAGCTGATATTCCTCTGCATAGTTCAATGCCTCTATTCCCAGTTGATATGCCTCGGTCACATCTCCTGGTGCAAGTACCACTCTTGGAAAAGTATCCTGTCCCAATCTGATGGCAAATAACAGATCTGGCTGTCCAGTCCATGTTGGTAGCCCTGTTGATGGACCTGGTCTCATTACATCTACAATGACAAGAGGTGTCTCAGAAGATGAAGCCAATCCAATTGCCTCCACCATCAGTGCAAGACCTCCTCCAGATGTTGCAGTGACTCCTCTTGCACCTGCATGATTTGCACCCATTGCATTCATAACTGCTGCGATCTCATCCTCTGCCTGAAGTACTGAATAATTGTATTTATCTGCAAATTTAACCACCTCTGCAAGAATAGATGAACTTGGTGCCATTGGATATCCAGAATATACTCCCATTCCACCTGCAATCAATCCTGCAACGATTGCCTGATTTCCAGAGATTAACATATATTTGCTCTTCTCACTGCTAGTTGATGATAATTTAATCCTGAAATCTGCAAAATGTGATTTTACATAATCATATGCAAGATCCACAGCTTTATGATTGACTTCTAGTATTTTTGGTTTCTTAGCAAAGACTCTGTTCAACATCACTGTATAGGTGGATTTTGGGATACCGATACTTGCCATGATGGCTGCTATTCCAACGGTGTTCTGTACTATTTTTGTTGCTCCAATACTCTGAACTATCTCTCTTAATGGAATATCTCTCCAAGAGATATCATCTCTGTTGAAATCCTCTATTGTTTTTCTTCTCAGTATCTTGGGATCATAAATAATAATTCCATTCTCTGTTACCTCATCTATGTGTTTCTCAATAGATTCCAGATTGATAGCAAACAGTATATCTACATGAGATACCTGTGAGCGAACTTTATCCTTTCCCACTCTGATTGTAACTGTATTATGACCACCTCTTACAAGAGAGGGATACTCAGTATACAACAATACATTGTAATTATGCTTTGCCATTATTTTTGAGAATATCTGACCTGCAGACATTATTCCATCTCCTGCTGCACCTGCTATCATACAATTGAATAATTCATTAGGATCTGTTGATCTTTTTTTAGCGAGGTTTTTTGAAATAATTACATTGCCCTTCAATACATCACCGATAATATCCTAATAAAATCATTGAATTATTTAATACCTCAGTTATAAACTATAAATAAATAAAATTAATTTTCAAAAAAAATAGTATAATGTTATTGTAATATATTAAATATAGAATACAGCCTTTTTACCCATAGAAATCAGCTCTTCAATAACATTACCCACCTCTATTTTACTATTCAGCTGTTCCATCTCCTCATCAGATAAATCACTTTCCTTCATTTTTTTTATCAGTTGTTTTGCATTGATAGATTTCTCGATCCATTTACTTATGATGGATCCATCCTCGTTTGCAAAAATAACCTGTGGGACAGTCCCTTTTGATCCAACCATAAAATACTCCTTGAAATATTCTAGATAATCTGGTTTGTTGACAATACTATAACTCCATTCCGGTATCTTCTCAACCAGTGCATGAATTCCTGGTATTGCAGTGATTGTATCACCACATTTTGTTGAGCCAATAACTAGCAGTTTTATTTTTTTGTTCAAATTTGTAAAAACAGATTCATCAATTGTATCCAATTTTATGGAAGCTCCTTCAATTGCCAATTTATATCTTGTTGTTCCAGAATGTAATTGGCTAAAAAAACTATCTGCATCAAATCCAGCCTGATACATCTCATTAAATATTTCCTGTATTTTAGTCATATTTATTTTATAGCTTATTGATATATTAATCTAGAGTTACTTTCAGCTTACTAAATCATCATTACTCTGAATTATAGTCAGTTATCAATAATATTTTGACTATTTTTTATCAAATTAATTATTATGCACACTCATCTCTTAAATAATAAGCTCCCTAAATATTTAATATATGTCTGAATATTTAGAACAAACAAGGAATAAACTATCAAGGATCAAAGATATAGAAAATGATCTGAAAAAGATAAAGACAAAAAAATTCACCAGTGATGAGAATGCCTTGTATTTGAATTTTAAAAATAATATAATAGAGTATGATAAGTTGGTGAACAGTATACTTGCAGATGGTAAAGTATCAATGGAGGAGATGGAGAATATACAGATAATAGAGAAAAAAATATTGCAAGATGCAAGGGCCACTGTTCTTGAGGATGGTAAAGTCACATCTGAAGAAGCAATATTACTCAAAAAACTAATTGCTATTTTTGAGACACTTACAGATTAAAATCTCCAAGTGGAACATATTTTATATCAAATAGATATATTCTTGGAGTTATATTTTTGCAATAGTTAATTTCAACATGGATCAGGCTTATTTTTTCGCAGGTATATAAAATCTTGAATTATTTTATACTGATATTTTTATTCTTCAAGTTCCTCAAACTCATAGGGATTATCCCATAATTGATCCTCTATTAACAGCTTTATCAATGTTTTTGGATGCTTAACTGTCCAGCCAACATCACAGTATCCAAAGAGCTGCTTGTATTTTTTGAATGTATCTTTAGGCACCCATCCTCTCAAAACATAGACGTACTTATCCAATCTTTCAGAGTATATTTTTTTGTATCTCTGATTCATAATACTCTTTAGATGTTCTTCCTTCATACTTTGTATTATTCAGTACATGTATTTAATTCTAACACAACATGATTCGATTAATGAAAAAAGAATTGTATTATTGAGTAATTTTTGATATTAATTTAATATTAGATGTATTTACATCAGTTAGTTACAATGATGTCCAATACTTAGTATATTACCACAGAAATTACATGTCTCACAATGATGATCTATCCCATATATTTTTCCACAATTGATGCAGTTATTACAACGATGATCTGGTTTCTCAATTAATCCACACCTGAAGCAAGTAGAACATTGATGGTTGATATATTTGATTTTATTGCAGATCTCACAGGGAGGACAGAGGTGTCCATTGAATGTAATCTCAGCACATTTATCACATGTGGGACATTTATGATTGATATATTTTATATTCTCACATATAGGACAGATTGGACATGAATGCATAGAATTAGCTATCTCTCCACAACTTATGCAGTACTGACAGATATGCACTTCCTCTAGTTTTGTCTCGCCACAATTATCACAAATTTTCAATAGTCTATTTGATTGTGTACTGTATAATAAATTTTTTCACATAGTATTATTTGATACTTTCAAATAAATTTAGTATACATCAATTATTTTATACTGTTATCATTCATTCTTTTATCACTGTGGTAAGAAAGAGGAACTTATGATTCCTAAAATTGGAAAGACAGTTGTTATCCCTCTAAAATTTCAGGTGAAACCTAGAATTAATCTAGATACTCTTGAGGTACTGAATTAGTTAATCCTGTAATTTTCAAAAAGTTAATGTTTTTAGAAGAGAAAGAAAAGGATCTGACCAATTATAAGAAATATCAAGACCGGGAGATATTTCAATATGAATGGAAGGAATTAATTTTAGTGGTAAAAAATGAATTACGGATAGCCTCGACTATGCGCAAATACCTACTGATCAAATTTGAGAGTATAACGGTTGTGAGGTGGAAATATCATTATAACTGAAATATAATAATGGTTACTTCCTGTGGAACTTATGGATACACTGTATCTAAATATTTTGCTCTAGATTTATCTCTTGAACATATTTTTTAATAATTCAATTTTTTCTAGATCCAATCCCACATATTCAAAATACTGTTTTATATCTACAATTCGGTTGATTTTAGCCAATTCAAGATCTATCAAATCAATCTTTAAATATGACAGGTTCTCATAGGAAGTGAAAATACTGACAAAAAGTGAATAAAGCAGCAGCATCAAGAATTCAGTCTCATGCAGATAAAACTGGTAAAAACCAGGCTTTCAAAGCTAGAGCATCTTCAGTTGCCAGTAAAAATAAACACTCATATAGAGATTGTTCAAAATTAAAATCATCTAAATTGAATTATGGGTCAATTGTGGGTAATATTTCTAATATATCCCTGCAAAAAGACAAGTTCTGGAAATAAATGCGATACAATTATTGTGTGATTTCAATGCTTGAAAATACATTTTACAAGATTTCAGTTTCAAAATGCAGAATCAAAGTTTAGAGTAGTATAATTTAACTGGGAAATTTATTATAATAAAAACTCATATAAAAAAATATTTTCATAATTAAAATCATTTCAATAGCTCAAGATACATCTCAAAATAAATATCGTAATATAGCATCTATTTCCATCAAAATTAAAGATATGCGATATTTTAGTAATTTTTTTATACTAATTATACTGTTAATACCACAAACATCAATGCAGATGCCAGAGCTACCTATTGAGGATGACGAGGTTTACTTTGGATATGAGCTAGGTGCGATTGGTATTGTAGAATCATTGTTAGAAGTACTCAGAGCAGATCTATACAGTGAGAGTACCAATGATCTGTTATTTAATTCAATAATAAAATCAATGGAGACAGTGTGGAATAGCAGAGCAGACTATGAGGAGGATAAAATTGCAGCCTGGGGAAGAGGACCTCATCTTGATGCCTCTTCAATATTTCCTGGAGTAAAATATGGTGCTGCTGGGATCATTCCTGTATTTCTAGATCTGTATGAGTACACAGATAATATAATTTGGCTTAATAGAGCAAAAGAATCAGCAGATGGGTTGATTGCTCAGAGTGTTGGGGATGATATCAGGTGGCCATACAGTTACTCACTACCATCTGATGAATTTGGATTGGCACTTACTGGGATAAAATACGGAAGTGCAGGTATTGCAAATACATTCCTGGACCTGTATGCACATACAGATGATTCCAAGTATCTTGATTATGTGGAGAGTATACTGGACTATCTGATTTCAATTAAAAGAGAGATTAAAGTTGGTTTCTCAAAATACAATGTAGTCACCTGGTATAAACATCCCAGTGCAAATATAAACCCTGTCTATACTGGATACAGAACTGGAATTGTTGGTATAGCAGAGTTGATGGTAAAATACGGGAAAATAGTAAATGAGCAATCCTGGATTGATTTTGCAGATGAGATGATTCAGTTTCTAATTGAAATACAACAGAGGGATGGCTCATGGTATTATGAGTATGATTATGAGAATATAATTATGAATAATTATGATGAGGGAGTTGCTGGAATAGTATATGGATTGCATCTGATAAATAATGAACTAGATGATAATGATATTGCAGATGCAATTATCAAAGGTATTGAATGGTTATTCTCAAATTATATATCAAATAGTACTCATACAGGTTTCTATACTGACAATAATCACAATAAAATGCTTAACAGCTACTATACTGGAAATCTTGGAATAATTGATGTACTTATTAAACTAGAATCTTATCTTGATACAGAACAGTTGGAGAAATTGCAAGATGCAGTAAACTGGATACTAAGCGATGGCGTACTGTTTATGAAGAACTCTGAAGATTATAAATTCATGTTTCTCAAACAATCAGTTGAGAACAAATTATATTTTGATCTGAGTTACTCTACTGGTAATGCAGGATTTATATCGACATTACTAGATTGGTTAGCTCTTGAGATGCCTGTAAATTACAGATATAATCTCACAATAAGTATATTCTACCTACTTACTCCTTTGTTGTACTATCAAAGAACAGATGGTTTGTGGAACAGACAGGTATTTCTACGAGATGCTTGGAATGTAATTGAGGTTCCAACCATCTATACAGTATTTACATCATTACCAGATAGATCATCTGATTTCTATTCTATTTTATTTATTATAGTATTACCAATCCTAGCAGTAATACAGAAAAAATATCGGAACTGGTAAGCAATTAGATTGTAAATTTATTCAATTTAAATGATAAATTTACAGTTCCAATTCATTTCCCACTTTTAATTTATTTGCTTTTTACCATAAATTATTATTTCAATCTCAGTCTTACGGTTATGATGTATTTAATAGTATCTCATCTTCAAATATTATTTTAATTCATTTGCATATAATCAATTGATATTTGACTAAAGTTACTGAATGTACTAATTTTATTTTACTGCATTCAATCCTTTAATTATTTTTGTCTGATATTTATCTCTTTCTTCTACGGGGTGGCTTCTGTGATTTGTAGTGAATAGGTTCCTGTATAATTGCTTTTGGAGGTGTGAGGTCATAATATCTTGGTTCCTCTTTCTCTTTCTCAAGTGATGTGGCTAATTTCTTTTTCTTGTCCACTCTGATGGCCCAATTGTATGCTTTTTGATAATTGTACTCATCTTTTGATAGAGTTAATCCTTTCCTTTTATCTCCCTCATTATTAAATTCAGTCTCTCTTCTGCATATTTTCAGTAATTTTGCATTTGAGGACTCTAGAATATACTGTGCCTCCTCAAAATAAACTATCTCTAGTGTCAAAGCCTTCTCCATATCTATTTTTGGATCAAGTTCTACTAATTCATCTGCTTTGTTAAGCACTATTGATAAGGAATCAAATTCCGGAAATGATAATTTTTTATTCATCTTCAAGAATATAATTGGTTCTTCATCCTTTTTAAATTGATTATAGTAGCGTTCTAGTTTACTATAGAATATTTTACGTTTGTTCAGTTTTGCTTGGTCTTTACCTGATAGTCTAGTATTTTTTTCTTCAAATAATCGGTCATCCTAATATGTGTAATTTATGTTAAAAACTATAATACAAAAGGATTTACTTAATAAAATAAAACATCGAAATATTATTAATCTAAAGCAGTCATATAAAAATTAATAATATTGCAATGATAATAATAATTAGTTTAGAATTACTATATGTTTTGCCATGAAATCATTTTGTAATCACAAGTACGCTGGTAGCGTTCTGACAGGTATTAAATATTATTTTTTTATCAATTATCTCTGATACATAAGTTCTAAAAATTAGTGTATAATTGTAATAGAAAACAATTTCACAAACCATAGTGAGATTATAACTATTTGATTTTTAATTTCTTTACACAGTATCCGATACACAAATATCATTTATTAATTTCTTTTTATACAATGATTTATTAACATTTAAATAACAAATCCTCAATTAACCATTAATAAATATGCGAATAATTAAACTAAGTTTAATACTGACAATATTATTCATATCTAGTATCTCTGTAAATAGTTCATATTTAGAATTGAATACAGAGAATAGTTTGAATGAGACAGAATGGTCTGATGTAATACCTGTATCGACAAGCTCAGACTCACAATCTTATCTACCATCCATTGCAGTTGATTCTAAAGGAATTCTCCACACTGTATGGTATGATAATTCAGATATTTTGAGTGCAGGTGTCGACCCTGATATTTTTTATAGAAGTATGAATACCACAAGCGGAGAATGGAATGATATCGTGCTGATATCATCTACATCCGATCAACCTTCTTATGACCCTGTTTTGGCAATAGATTCAGATGATAATATATTTGTACTATGGGATGACAGTTCAGATATAGTCTCAGCAGGAACTGACAGAGATATTTTAATGAGATCTTACAATAGCACCACTGAATTATGGAACAGTATAGAATTAATTAGTACTGAAAGTGATGGTCATTCTTACAGACCATATATTACAATAGATTCAAATGATAATCTTGATATCGTATGGTATGATATATCTGATATTGATTCAAATGGTGTAGATAATGATATATTCTACAAATCTTTCGATCGCTCAACTTCAACTTGGAGCACCACTATGGTCATATCTGATATTTCTACTTCTTCTTCATCCAACCCAGAAATAATAACTTATAATTCTGATAAATATATCCTATGGATTGATAGTACTGATATTGATGCATTGATGGAAAATCCCCTTTTCATTCCTGCGGTTGTTTCAACAGTTCTTGCATTGATATTTCTTGTATTACTGATAAAAAAAGGTAAAAAATAAAATATTATAAAATTATTTTGAAAAATTCATAC
>JAJRQD010000218.1 GCA_024280435.1 archaeon
AAAATTTGCCAGTTCATACTTGAATTGAGTAATTATCTCATTAACCTCGGCTATAAATTTATCATTTAGTTTTTTATTCTTTCTTGTGAATAAGCCTTTTCGATTTCTTATAATATATGCATTGGTCCATACCTCTGGATTTGAAATAAATGCAATTAAATTATCATTTTTGAAATATTTCTTTAATTCAGATTTTTTCGATCTTATTTGCAGGAATTTGAAAATAGTGATGTTATGATAAATGGCTGCATTTTTGCACAGTTCAAGAGATACTGTCTCACTAAGTTGGTGCATTTGTAGAGATAATAATTTTGAATACAGTCTGGTCAAAGAGGACACCATTCCTCTTTTGAACCTGTATCTTTTACTTGAGGTAACATCCCATTCTGGCACAATTTTTCTAGTTGTGCTTCGATACAGATCATTGATTAAGAATATAAAAATTAGGATCCATATAGTCTGTAAGATATAATGAGGTATCTCAAGCATGCTGAATATATCATTCATACTGTACTAGCTCCTTTTCTCTGTCATTAGCCCATAGCTGTATCTCATATAGCAGTGAATTTGCCTCCATGACATGTTCTCTGGTCATTTCATTAGCTGAGAATCTGGCAATCTCATACATATCAGTGAGTATTTCAAAATAACTTGCTACCGGTGGTCCGGGATGCATTTTTATTTTATCTGCAAAACCTGTGGGTGAGAACCATTTTGGTGCCTTTCCTCGCAATTTTTCAAGAATATTACTTGCATCAATGTAATACTCCATAATTTCTTTATTTCTTTTTGGTAGCTCTTTTGTATATTCCCTCTCTTTGGCCAGATGAATTTCTGGTAATTCTTTCTCTCGTTTGAGTAAAATATTGAGAAAGATGACAACAGATATCACAAAGAATATGATCAGAATAATTGAGAATATAAGTGAACTCCAACCTGTGGTCTGATCTGCATACCCGATTGTCTGGGTATATGAATTTTCATAACCTCCAGATGCAACAGAGCTTGGAATTGAGGTCTGTGATGTATCTACTGCCTGTGTGGGTTCTGTATATTCACTATCTGAGGGGTCTTTAATGATTTCAGGGGTAAACAGGCTCACTGCAAAGAATAGTATAGAGATTATTATACCTGGTAACACAAGCATTTCAATTTTATTTGGATCTGCACCTAGCATTCTTAGTATCGCAATTACAGAGATATATCCAAGTATTATAACAGAGAAAACAATAATTTGGAATTCTACTCCTTTTGTAGATAGAACGCCACCATTTTGCAAACTTGAGAGTGCTACTGTGGCGATCAATAAATAAATCAGTATAGAAACAATGTTTTTTCTATCTGATAAAAATGATTGATCCAATTTTCTCAATACCATCTGATAATTTTTAATTTGATTGGACATTAAATAATATTATTATTCAATTGTATTCTTTTGGTTTACAATATTTATTGCTATAATGGCTTTTGTGCCAGATACAGTGTTAAAACCATATCCGATTTTATCTGTATATTTGTAAATTTCTTCTCTATCTCTTTTTTAAATTCATTCTTTTTGAGTAGTGGTTTTTTAGTTGGATCTATCACCCAATCCATGAGATCAATTGACTTTCCTAGTAATATCTGATTGATAATCTGAACGATTAACATAGATAGGTTATTTGTTGGCTCAAACATCAGTAGCCATCCTCCAGGTTTCATTATTCTGTGTATCTCATCAAGTGTTCTTATACCATAACGATATACTGTGATATTCTCGATAACAATATCAAAACTCTCATTCTTCAGCAGCATATCATAAGGGTCCTTATGTTCAAGAGTTTGAAATAGATTGTTATCTAGTCCTGCCGCTGTGGCTTTGGTATTGGGCAATGAAATGAATAGTGATTTTTCAAGCTCTTCATCAGATATATTCTCAGGATTATCACATTCAAGACACATTTCTTGTATCTGTGGTATATTTACAGGATATGGTCCAAAATGTAATATTGATTTTGTCCTTAGGCATTTGGTATGAAGTTTATTTAATATATTATATATCTCTATCATTGCATCCTCTGTGAATATTTGATCTCTCATGATTGAGAAAATATATTTTAGGAATAAGTATAGTTCTTTCTCGCCATTCAAAGTCAGCTCCAGTTTTTTCTCTTTTCCCTTGGCAACATTTTTGATATATTTATTTTTATCAAGTTTTTCAATGACACGATAGAATTGAGATTTTGATAATTTAACATTTTTATAGTTCTCAATGATAAAATTATACAGTTGTGAGATCTCATCAAGCTTATAGTAGTATATTGTTCTCAGTATCTCGATCTCGATGAATTGTAAATTAAATCCTTGAAATGGATCTGAGAACTTTGTTAATAGGTCTCTATTGCCTTTGATTTTCACTTGAATCAAATAATATAATACTAGTTAATAAACACCTCTATTAATTCGCATATATGCGATTATTTTATTTTCTTTAATGTTATTATGCATTAATGCTCTCTGT
>JAJRQD010000219.1 GCA_024280435.1 archaeon
AAATACCACATCAGAATTCAATTACAAAACTATTGTAGAGGATATAAGCACCACTCCTTCTAAATTATTGTTAGTATTTTTATTTCTGTATCCAATAGGATTATTCATGCAAGATCAGATACTTGAACCATTTGCAATAATCCGACTTGGATTTCAAGAGGATGGTGTTGGAAAACTAGTAACTATATGGGCAGCTTTGACATTAATATTTGCACCCTTGGGAAATATAATTGCGAAGAAATTGTCCAAAATATCTGTATTGGTGACTGGACAATCTCTTAGTGCATCTGGACTGATATTGATTGCATTATCAGGTTGGTATTTGAATACATCCATCTTGTATTTTGGAGTGGTTGTTTTTGGTATTGGCTCTGGATTATTCGCAGTAATAGGTGTTACTTACATGTTGGACATAGTAGCATTACATAAAAGAAACCTTGCTCTGTTACTATCTATTTTTGGTATGATGCTGACTATATCTAGATCCATCTCTGCTCTGTTAGCATCTACAATCTTGCACTACTCAGATCAGAATTTCGAATTAGTTTTTGTTATCGAAGCTATTTTTTCTTTATTAAGTGTGCTTCCAATAATAAAATTGGAAAAAATACTTACTTTTAATTAATTTTCAATCCAAATTTCTCTCTAACCTCGTCAGTAAGATTAAATGTCATATTCAGAAGTACTATACTTCTGATCATTAGTAATTGAATGATAGTGAAGAAAATTAATTCAATCAATTGATAGAACTTTAAATCAATCAATAATAGAACTATGGCAAATACTAGTATACTTGTAGAAATGAATATCTGATATTTTTGTAATTCTCTGAATTGAAATAACCTTGCTTTGGTCAATTTAGACCTTGTATAAATTCTTTCCTGCTTAAGAGTCTTACTATAATATCTGAAAGCGAAAATACTTAACTGAGAGATTATAATAAATACATATTGGAATGCCTTGAAGGAGTTTATTCTATCTGAACTCTTATTAGTCAAAATACTTGCAATTGTTGCTGATAGAATTAAGATTATAATCAATAGGCTGAATAATTTATTTGCTATTTTTAATTGATGCTTTCTGTACTCTGGAACTCTAAAAATTCTGTTAATTACCTTTTGATTTGAATAATTGTAAAATATCAGATAGAGAATATATGAGATTGTAAATATCGCCTCCTCAACAATATATTCATTCAGATTATATTGTAAAAATACATTATCCAATTTAGAGATTGTAAGCGCAATTGATAGCCAATACCATGATAAAGTAGTGTAAAACAGTGTATTACTGTATATCTGATGTTTATATTTTGTATTTAATTTGTAGTAGTAATGTAGAATTCCAATAATAATAATATTAAATATAATCATCTCAATAAATATAATTATATCCAATACTTCCATAAATTACTGTATTAATCCATTGAATATAAATTTTAATTATAGAATTTACATTTTTCTACTGAAATACATAAAAAATAAATGAAGAGTATTTAAATAGATTAACCACTAAAAAACATATATTTTAAATATAATAAAACTATCAACCTCAATATGAGTATTCTATCTAGTCTTTCAAAACATTTCAATAAAGATGATGTTACTCTCACTCTAATTGGACCTCCAAACAGTGGTAAAACAACTTTAATAAAATATCTGAGTACCAGTAAACCAGTAGAGGAGGACAATCTGCCCACAATGGGTGTTCAGATCAGAAGAGAAGCTATGAAAATAGATAAATGGACTATATCCACAATTGATACTGGGGGACAGTATAATTTCATGCAGATGTTTTGGGAGACTGCAATAGAGCAGGCCACCTGTATAATTTTCGTGATAGATGCTACAATTAGAAAAGAAACAGATGAAGAATTGTTTAACAGGACATTAGAACAGATAGATTACAGTTTTAATTTAATACCAGAAGTTGTTCCAATCCTGATAGCACTCAATAAACAGGATCTAACTGAAGCTAATCCGATGACAATCAAAGAAATACTTGAATTATTTCCCAAAAAACATCTCATAGATAGAACTATCTCATTCAAAGAAACATCTGCAAAATATGGTCATGGAATTAAAGATTCAATACTCTGGTTATTAGAATCTATGGAATAAAAATACTCAAATTACATAAAATCATAATATTTTATTTAATTGGGGAAACCTTGCAAATAGTATCTTTTCATAGATGGTAGAATCTTCATACTTAGCATAAGGATACTTGAATTTTGGTACCATTGATACAGCACTTTTAGCCTTGTTAATTATCCAGCTATGGACCTCTGATGTACCTTCATACACTGATAATACACGTACATCTCTTGAAATTTTATTTATCTCATTCTCAGATACAAAGCCATTTCCTCCAAATATCTGTTGTGCATCATATAGCAGTGCGTTTGCTATCTCTGTGGTGTATAATTTAGCAGATGAGATGAAATAATGTGCAATACCACCTCTAACAACTCCGGGTAACATCTTAGCAGCCATTTTCTCAGATACATTCTTAGCTCCAGCTCCAACATCCATCGGTATCCAGTTTCTCTGGTATCTATCGATTCCAAATGCAGCTCTGTAGGTATAATCCTCCATTCTTGGAATTTGTATCTCCATATTCTTTATTTTATCGGATACCTGTGGAAAATTGATAATAGTACGATTATATTGCTCTCTTGTATTTGCATATGATTTTGCCAGTTCATATGCTCTTTTTGCAGTACCAATAGCTTGAAAGGATACACCAAGTCTCATTCCCATCAATCTCTCCAGTACTTTCTTGTAACCATCTCCAGTAGAACCAATTATATTCTCTTTTGGTATTCGCACATTATCAAAGTGTAATTGAGCAGTTGGATTTGCATGAATACCTGATTTCTCCTCAAGACGCTCTGTTGTTAATCCATCTGTTGTATCAAC
>JAJRQD010000220.1 GCA_024280435.1 archaeon
AGTCTTACCACTTCCATTCTTCCCTGTGATCAAAGTCAATCCGTATGGGAGATTAATATTGAAATCAAACAAAGGTTTATCATAACCAATCACACAGTTAGCTGTGTTTAGAGATAAAATAATTTTTGCAGAGTTATTATATTTTTTTGTTAATGTATGATAGGGCTCATCTTTGATGATCTTTCCATTTTCAAGTACCACATGTCTATCAACCAAACCACCATACCTATCTGTATTATGATCTATAATTATCATTGCATGCCCAGCTGTCTTAAGCTCTGATAATATTGACATGAATATCACCTCATTCTCCTTGTCCAATAATGAAAATGGTTCATCCAATAGTATCAATTCCCGATTATTAATAATTGAAGCAAGAGTGACTATTTTTTGTTGTTGACCGGAAGAAAGTAAGCGTGGATCAACACCATATAGATCTTGTATTTTATACTTTTTTAACAATGTATTTACCTTTGTAAAGCGTATCTCTCTATCTACCTTCTGAAATGATAATGATGTAGCGATCTCCTCTACCACACTAAATGTGAATAATTGTGATTTAGGTCGTTGTAATACTATTGTAGCATCAACATCCATAGATATTTTTCCCTTTGCCTCATTAATAGTACCTTTTGAGAATAATTTTAAAATTGATCTAAATAGGGTGCTTTTTCCAGAGCCATTCTTACCTGAAAGCAACATTACTTCATTCTTATGCAACTGAAGTGAGATATTTCTGAGTGTGGCTGTTTTATTCCCTTTGTAGACCACTGTTAGATCTTCAATACTCAATATTTCACTCTGCATAATTCAGTATATATTTTATCTTGAATATAGTTTACTCTATAATTCAATATTTTTTAATCTTGAATGTAATGATTTTTTTTAAAACATTCATTGTATTACAATTAGCTCATTTTATTTAATTTTAAGATATAGCTGAATATCGTGAGTACGATAATAAATCTAAACTAATCAGAATCCATTTAAATTTATTCCTCAAAAAAGTAACAACCATAGTTAATGGTGAAATTACAACGAGAAATTCAATTTATAATCAAATAAAGCAAAAAAAGTTTTTATTATATTAAATCATCAACTAAATTGAACAAATTATGAGTTTTAATGATGAAAGTGCGAAAGCCGTAGCAGCAGGAGAGATAGGCGTTGGATTTTTAATTGATGGTCAAGGTAATCAGTACTGGAGTGTCGGTACTTGGGAAGGCTTCGATCCAAGTTTTGTGTTACAAGAATGGCAAAAGAGTGGTATGAATCCAATTGTAATCGGAAATTTAAGGTTTACTGTTATAGTAAAAGATGCTAATAAGTTGGTATCAACTAATATTGGTGGACAGGGACATCTGATTGGAGCTACATGTGCAAACTGGCCAGGAGGTTATTTAGTCTGTTGGTGTCCTGCTGGTGATGGTAGTCGTCCAGATATTGCATATACAATAGTTAAGAAGTTAGCAGATTTAGTTTCGGGATAATATCCACCAACTTTCTGGACCTACTCGAAGCAAATTTACTTTCAATAGTTTTTAATAATATTTTTTTATCAATTTTACTAAATTCCATTATCAAAACATGTTTTATTTAACTTCACAATTCAATTGTTTATTGATGCTCTTAAGAAAGGTTGAGAATACAATACAATTTACTTTGTTAGTTAAAACAAGGGCACCTAGAAATGAGATTATTATCAATGATGATCATGTCATGATTAAAATTAAAGCTACACCGGTAAAAGGAAAGGCAAATAGGATGATAATCAAATTTATCTCTGCAAAGTGGGGAGTATCAACTTCGAATATATCAATTATTTCTGGACTAACTTCATCTATTAAGACTATCTCAATTTTGAATACAGATATTGAATCATTGAATAATGTAATCAAAACCTAGTTGTAGATTTTTATGAATTTATTTTGATTAAATATTGAATTCCCTAGATACCAACAATCTCAAAAGATGCAATTAGTTCTGCTCTATCCCGGATAGACCTTGAGAACCCATCAATATTACGTTTTAATTTCATCACGTTCTTCTCCACATTCTCCATATTAATATTGATTATATCATCATATATCTGTATAGCAATATCTTTAGATGCATTTATGGTAAGTATAATCTCACTCTCAATAATATATATCACTGAGATCTCGATAATAGAACTGACATCATTTGCATCAAAAAATGTAGAGTGTCTATATTTATCCTCGGAAAGAAAGGACCTCAATGATTGGATCTCTTTCATGATGATATTAGCAGCCTGCCATGCAGAGAGTATCTGTGCCTGCATCAGTTGATTAGCAACTTTTGAGAATTCGTCATAAAGATCTGTGATAATGCTGTGTAAGTAAACTCTGAGTGCCTCATCAGTGTTCTTCCGTTCATTTTTACCCTCGTAGCCTTCATAACCGTCAATTGTTTTTATAAGTGATTTATGGGTACTATTTTGCATACTAGAGGTCCCTTTTCTTTTCTTTTTCCTGAACACTAAACATATTTGTAATTATATACTTTAAGACAATACCGAACGTACATTGATTTATTTTGTAATATATTATAACTGATTTCTCAATATTCCATCACCAAAGAATAACTGCTCTCAAATTGTATTTTTTACACGTTATAAGTAACAATCAATAAAAAATATGCAGATTATAATGATTTGAATGTTTGAAATATTGAAAGAGATCAAAAATAGATGGAATGATTCTCAGTGTATTATAATTTATAATGATTATAATAAGAGAAACGAGGTTCACATGGTTATTCCATCCCAGAACGTTAATCCAGAGCACATTCAAACGTTCAGAAAAAATGGTGGACCAATTATCTGTACGGTGAGTGATGCATTTGGCAAATATATTGGACTACCGACAATGGATGTAGTATACAAAGCAATTGCCTCCAGATATATTCCCATCTCAATTATGAATCAGAATTTTGATAGTAGAATTTATCAGGATAATTTCAGCCTATCTATCAGTCATGTGGATACAATTAATGGTATTACAGATAAAGATAGAACAAATACAATCAATGCCATTGGTGATTTTGCAGATTCTTTCAAAAGTAAGCGTGAGAATAAGTATAAATTCTCAGAGAGATTTGCAGAGAATTTCTATATTCCAGGACATATTCCATTGATAACTGCCAAGTTAAATTTATTGCAGAGTAAGGTTAGCATAACTGAATTATCTCTTGCATTATGTGAGATTACTGATCAAGCACCAAGTACCACCTTCTCAGCATTGTTAAATCCAAAGACCAATAATTATCTATCTAGGACCGATGTAGAGAAATATGCAAGATCAAATAATATTCCATTTATTGATGCGAAATCGATAATAAATCTGTGGAGAAGCATTAAGAAAATTAATAAAGCAAAGATTGTTTTGCCAGAAAAAGCAGATTAGTATATTGATTGTGATGCTTGAATTTTGGATTATTCTTTTAGAAGGTAGATATAATTTCTCACAAGAAGTTTCCCCCGGGTGCTTCTATCACACTTAGACAAAATGGATAGCAATCCATCCATGACTTGTCTAATACTAAAAATTAATATTTTTAGTAAATCTATTATGACATGATTTCATGTCAGCTCCGGATAGTGGACGAAGCTAGGTTAATTGCCGCATTTTTGTGA
>JAJRQD010000013.1 GCA_024280435.1 archaeon
ATTAGCACTTGAGAATTTCTACGTGATAAAAAGAGATCGAAAAATCAAGGTATATAGTCCAATAGGTACACGTGATGTAATTATAGATCTAACAAGAGCCATGTATGATGAACCAATATTAACTCATATTGATGAGTTATTCCAGTTCATTGAGTTTCCAGAGAATGAGATCCTTGAAATACCCGGAGGAAATGTGAAAACACTACCTGCACTGCATTCTGGAAATGCACGCATGCAAATAATAACTGTTGGTGATAAATCAATTGGTTATACTGGAGACACAGCTTATATCAAGGAATCATTTGATGAGTTATTAAGATCAGATATTGTGATAACTGAGGCAAGTTCCAGTGGATTCAGTATACCAGATCATATGACACTTGAACAGGTGCAGAAACTTGATATTCCAGCTAATTGCAGAGTATTTCTTAGCCATCTTGGTCAGTCAGTTATTGATAAAAAAGAAGAGATTGTATCACCGATTTTTCTTAGTCATGACAATATGATGATTGAGTTTTAAGTTAATATACAAGAACCTAATCACATCTTTAATAATGATAATTGTAAACTAAATATTATAATGTTTGATGATTTCTATTCAAGGCACTACCCATTATCGTCAATTGGAAAAGAGAATCAATTGAAATTGAAATATAGAACTGTACTGGTGGCTGGAATGGGAGGATTAGGCACTGTATCATCACAATTATTGAATTCACTTGGTATTGGTAAGATAAAAATAATTGATTTTGATGTGATTGAACAATCAAATTTACCAAGACAGACCCTGTATACTGTGGATGACATTGGTAAAGCCAAGGTAGAACAGGCTAAAATTCAACTGTCAAAGAGAAATCCATTTACAAAGGTGGAGGATGTGATGACGAGAATTGATGCTATCAATGTTACCAATCTAATCACGGGGGTAGATCTGATAATAGATGGACTTGATAAATTCACCACCAGAAGAATACTATTCAGAGCAGCAAGATCACTTAAGATACCATATATTTTTGCAGGTGCAATCGCAGAGACTGGAAATGTGATGTCATTCAACCATGATGATGAATATCCATGTCTTGAGTGTATAATTGGTGACACGACTGATGATGAGAGCCAGAGTTGTGAGATAAGAGGTGTGAATCCAGTGATACTTCATTTAACTGCGGGAATACAGGTGAATGAAGCGATGAAAATACTGTTGGATAAGAAGCCAGATCTGCTCGGGAAAATGCAGTTAATTGATGTGACAGAATTGGATTTTGATCTGATAAATATAGCAAAAAAAGATAATTGTGCACTGTGTAGTATTGAGAAGGACAATCTGGAAAAAGGTACTGTGGGTGATACAACCAAGGGGGAGAGAGAGATTGGTAAGCATGGAAAGTCACTTATCACATCGCTATGCGGGCGTGATACCTATATATTTGATCCCAAATGGGATATTAACTGGAATTTCACAGAGATCACAGATAGTATTTCAAAGCAGTGGAATGTAAAGAGTACCGGTAGAGATTACATAACATTCAATATTAGAACCACTAGTATAAGTCTTGTTAATACTGGAATTGCCACTATTAGATCTGCCGGGAAGATTAAAAATGCAATCAATGTGATGAATGAACTATTTGATTATATTAAAAAATAACTATGCGATTTTTCAAGAAGAATAATTGTACTGCAATTGCTGATGATACAGCTGTTAATAGCAATATTCTCATAGATGTTTGTAATTGTCGGTCTTTACTATTTTTAACGTATGTCACATACCAGATAAGTGATGATAATCCAATTATTGTGAACACAATAAAGAATATATTAATCCAAGTATCATTTAATAATGGAGTGAATGGTTCAGATGCCACTTTGATTTCCTCTAAATTGATTTGAAACTGCTTTCTTTTTAAGTTCAATGATATTGAAAGTAAAAATTAAAAGAATTCATAAAAAAATCACGTATTACTTACAAAAAAGAACTGATAATGAAATATTCTACGCGAATATTATATTGTCATTTTAGTTTAAAAATCAATATAGAAAAATATTGCTTTTTTCTGCAAAGTGTATGTTAAATTATATATCATATGAAAACAATCATCAGATAAGTATGGCAAGAAAAGCAAAAGTCAAGACACTCAAATGCAAAAAATGTGGTTTCTCATTCGAGGTTAATTCCCAGGAAGATAAGGATAGAAGACAAAAAGAATGGCCCTTTGTGGCACCTATGCCAGACAAGGATGGGAATGTAACCATCACACAGATGGCCACTTGGAAATGTGATTGTGGTTATACCATCAGAGGATCAGCAGGTAAGACCAAGGGTAAATTCGAGGGTAAATCACGAAAGGAACAGATTGCAGATCTCCTTGAGAAGAACGAGAAATTTGAAATTGAGATTGAAGCCAATGGAATGGGTGCTGAGAAAGAGAATCTAGAGAAAATGTTGAATTTTATGATTAAGAAAGGTATGGCCAGTGGTAAAATAGAAGATGGATTTTTCATCCCAAACTAGTATTACATGAGAGCTACACCTCACAGACATGTTTCAACTGGGGAATTATAAGCAAACAGGGTATACAGAGGACAAGTACAATAACTGTGGAGAGAAATATATTAATGGTGCAATAAATATAAAGTAGCACTAGAGAATGTATTAAAACAAATTCAGTGGAGACATTGCCAGAGCATGTGAATTTCATAACTTAAAATTTGTACGTACTAATAAGATGATGTATCGTGTCATATAAAATTAATTTAAACTATAATTTGATCTATTTATTCAGTTGGTGATAATGCCTGTTTAGGAATTACCCTGTTTCATAAAATTCTGTAACTTCTGATCCTTTTTGATTTAAATATCATCAATATAGGGATGGAAATGATAGAAAAATAAGGATATGCAACTATACTTGACATTGAAATGGAACTAGATTCATTTGTAATTTCTGACTCA
>JAJRQD010000221.1 GCA_024280435.1 archaeon
GAATGGTCCATCAAACCTGAGTGTGAGCATGAGAACCCATACCTGTTCCTGATCAACAAGGAGACCTTAGAGGAGATGTTAATTCCCTCAAAAATGGGAAACACCAAGTTATATGTAAAGTGGGGTGAACGTGCGTCATCTCTGAAAATGGTTGAGTTCATTTCTAAAATTATTAAATTCCAGAAATGAACTATTTGCTTATTTATGGTAATGTATTAATAATAAGATAAAATGAATAAGAAGTTTATTACTAACCATTTAAATCAAATTTTGTAATACAAGTATCGAAAATCTTCTCCGAAATAGAGAATGTTTTAAAATATAGTTGTGTATTTTAGATACATGAGCGCAGTGAATGTTATCGATATAGATAATCTGAGATCAGGTTATCCTCAGAAAAGAGATCAATTAGTTGATCGGGATGATCTTTGGATCAGTAATATCGATGGAGTCGAGACTGGTAGGGATGCAACCTTTAATATTGATATGTTTATTGAAGAGATTGAAATTGAATTTAATTTCGAATCTATGGTTTCAGGTACTGTAGAATCTAACAGAGCTAGGATAAAAGATATCGCTTTCAAAATGATTGAAAAAAATCCAGGCATAAAAACAAGCGAAATATTAGATTTAATTGAATATGATGAATGGGAATTGCTGAATATTCTAGATGAATTGGCAGAGGAAGGGAAAGTGAAATAATGGTAGATATAACTAAACAATTACAAGCTGGAGATCGTTTTCAATTCGGAAAAATTAGAATTCAAGCCAAAAAAATGTCTGATCCAAGAAAGTTCCAAAAGAGTAATAGTCATAGAGGTAAACAAATTACCTGTGATGAAGGATATGTCTTTGTTGACAAAGAATGGAGAGTGAATAGATAAATGAACAAGAAACAAGTAAATTTTCAAGAAGATGTTGATTTTAATTATGGTGAGGTATACCAAAATAAATATAAATTAAATGATAGAACTATTCTTAGGTTTTTTGCAGCACCTGCAAAATTTATGAGAAGTGATCAATTTGATAAACGTGGAATGCCACAGTATTTTGTGGCAACATCAAATATTGTCTCTGCAACAGTACCTAATGAAGAAAGAGGTCAACCATCGAATAATCCACCTCTACCTGCCGATCAAATGGATTATGATCCTATTGATTTTGAACCCATTGATGAGCCTTGGAATAGATATGAATTAGTTGATGGTACTATTATTAGATTAAGAGTAACTGCAAGTCAAATATTAAAATCTACTAAAAGAAGAAATGCTTTTGGAGAATATATTTATACAGTGGATCATAATTTATCAATAGATGTAAGAGCTCCAAAACATATGAGACGCAGAGGTTAGATATTTGGTAAGGTATAATATTCATCATAATAAATAAATTTAGGTAATTTTGGTTTTAATATATTTCTGTAAATATATTCATTGTGAGGTTCATCCCATTGCAATGTATTCTCCCAAATAACTGATATTTTTTCAATTCTCGCTTTGATCTCAGGATCTTCTATTTCAGATAGTAGTGAAGAAAGTTGTTCTTTATTTTTAATTTGAGATAATTCTTTAATTTCTTCATCAGGAATACCTTTTGATTTCAAAAATTCTTCAAAACTAAGACTTATACTAAGATCAATTTTTTTACTATTATCATATTTTGTTTTAATAGAAAACTGATTATCTACAATTTTAATATCTTTTACGATCTCATCAAAATCATCATAAATACTTTCATTAATTTGATAGAACAGTTCAGTTGCTACTTGCACTTTTTTAGTTCTTTGCATTTTTTTCAATTGTTTTCTTGGATAATCCGGTGTCTCGTTGAATTCAAAATCACTATCTTCCTCAAAGTAATTTGATTTAGCTAATGCCTGCAAGAATGCAGTTTTTCCAGATTCATTCATTCCTACAAGTGCAGTCACATCATCACTGATAGATAATTCCTGCTCAGATTCAAAGCTTTTAAATTTGTATATTTTTACTTTTATTAATTTAATCATTGAAATTCCCCATTATTAGCTAATCAGTCTCTTTATCAACAACTATCCTATGAGCATCTCCTATACAAAGTCTAATCGCTTCAGTATCCTTCTTAATATTATAATATTTTTTAATTCTTTCAAGGAGTTTAACGTCATCTTCATCTAATCTTAAAGTTATAGCTTTCTTTGGCATTTGTTCTCAATATAAGTAATTTATATACTGAATAAAAAGTTTTGATATTATTTGCAATACTTTGCAACATTATTCTCTATCAAATTTACATTTGCATCTATTTGTTTAATTTAAAAATATATAAAAAGAAATTTTTTGCACCTATTTGCATCATGAAGAATATATTTAAATAATATTATTGCATCGTTAAGATGCAAATGATTGCAATAACCATCAGATTGAATAAAAAAGATGAGAAATTATTCAATGAACTTAAAGAAAACACAGGCCTTGCAAGTAATACATCTGTTCTTAGATATGCTATTAAAAAGGCTGCTGATAAATTGCCAATGAAAGAGGAGAGCATAAAATAATGATCTCTCAAAAGAAAACACATTCCTATTGGGGTGCATGTCATATCTATTTTAGATTTAGTGAGACTTCTATTAGAGTTGAAAAATTCTCCGAATTAACCTGTAAATTCTGTATCAAGAAAAATCAAGAAAGAGAACAGGATCCAGTAATCAGCATTTCACACAATAATGGAATGGCAATTATGAAATTTATTGAGCATATTGATTATCTGGAAACTGAAATATGTTTCTCATGCAATAAAGATCATTCAGTTGATATGATGTATGTATTTCAGACAAGATATCAATGCAGCACTTGTGTTCTCTCCAACTTCATCAAACCTGAAGTGATAGAAAAGATGAATGTAAACTGCAGAAGATGTGATACTGATTTTGATGTAATACCTTCCCAGGATAGAAATTGGAATTCATTGAGTAATTTCATCCAGTGTCCTAGATGTGATATACAATTTGGATTTGATCAAGAGAATGATAATGATTGGGATTCTGATATCTGTGTATTGAATGTTCAAATAAAATCAGATATCAAGATAGTGAATAATCTTGAGATACCTCTATTAAAAGATCCTCTTCACTCAGAGGAATTGTGGAATGATCCTACTAGGTGCCTTGAATGTGGACGAGATCTATCCGTAGCACAGCAAAAACAATCCAATTATTGCTGTAAAGATTGTTACATAAACACAGCATGTGGCAACAAAAATTGTGATGGATTGAAAAAAAATCCTAACTCAGTACCAATTGAAGTATTATCTAATAATCAAAATTATTCAACTCATGAGGATACATCAAAACCTGATTCAGGTTTTTTTGATGATGAAGGTTATTCTTATAAAGATTATGAGCTTGAAGAATCAATTATTGAACAGTGGGAAAATGATGAAGAATATATTGAGGAGGGTTATTGCTAATGTCAAAAATTCAGGATAAATATGATCGATTGACACTAGATCAGCAACTATCTCAATTAGGGCCTTCAATTGGAGATCTAATACTCAATGAGGCTGATATGGCAGACAGGATCTACGACTATGCATCTAAAAATAATATTGTACTAATTGCAGGGTCCAATAAAAATGTAATCTACATAAAAAATGGTAGATTGACAATGCAAGTCATGATTAGGAAGAAAAGAGAGGAAGTAAGTATTCCACATCAATCACCAACTGGCCCAATATTGGTCACAATATGTTAACCCAGGAGAGAATATTATGTCAGCAAGATCCTTAATTATTCTACTATTACTTATCCCGTTGGGGTTAATTCTACCAACTGATGAAATTATCTTGACTATATTTTTCTTGATAACTTATTTGTTTATATTCATTACTAATTATACACTGTCTAAAAATAATTCATTCAGGCTCCCATTCATTTTGCATATAATATCAATAGTTTCTATGGATGTTAGTTTAAGTTTCTTCCAATTATACTTGGAGATTAATTTTAGTAATTCAGTTTTATATCCTTTACAATTTCCATTTGGTCCATACAACATTTTATTTGACTATATAGTTGTTATTAGGAAATTTATTTTTACAACTCTGATTCTTAATGCAGCATTTAAGCTGTCAGATAATCAAAGATGGAGTTCCAGAAATTGTCAGGAGGTATTATAATGTCAAAAGTAAAATATGAGATTGAATTAGATATAGCAAAATTGGAGGATGAGCTTTCAGATCTGATAATGAATTTAGAACCTAAGTGTCCTCAATGTATTAAAAATGGTACTGAAAAAGAAAACAGCATTTTGATTTTCTATGATGGAAAATTTGAATGTGATGAATGTGATTTTGTGGCAATAGCAAAACCCAAGATTACTCTCACAATATGTGAACAATAAAAATAGGAGATATAAAATATGTCACTACAACAACTAAAAAACTTGATTCTCTCTGATTCACTTTATAGAGAATTTGCATACTTCAACAATGATTATATTCATTTCACTTCAATGGGGAAAGCAAAAAGAATTGCAGTACTTTGGAATTCAGCTAGAAAAGAACATCCTGGAATATCACTTGCTGCATTATCACCATGTTTCAATATTAGTCTGGCTACATTATACAAATACCTTGGGATCCTTAAACTTCCACTAAATATTCAGGAAGGAATTGAGAAAGGGTTAAACCTGACAATAGCTTTCGAAATATACAAACAACCCAAGTCAGATCATCAATATCTTGTAGAATATTCACTCAAGTATAAATTATCTCTCAAAGAATTTATCAGTGAAATAGTAATTTGGACCAACTTCTCCAGATCTGCACAGATATTAATCAGATCAGATAATATAATCCATCCCTGGATTGAATATCAATATGAAAAACAAAAAGGAGAAGGAAAGTTAGAAAATGCACTATCGCCAAATATCGCTTTATCTGAACTTCCTTCAATAGATTACAGGATGCATTCAAAATTAAAACCTTCCCTTAGCACAGATCCTAGAATGCTCATGGTTGTTGAAAATAAACTACCTATTTTATTTTTGATGAAAGAGTTGGATGAGATAACCTTGGATCTTGTTGAAATACACTTCAAGATATCCCATGATGATGCCAAGTATATTCTTGATACGTTGGTTGATGAAAAATTAATTGTATTTGAACCAGGTATAATTGATCTTTGTAATGATTTCTATCGTAAAGCAGGACCTCATGAACTGGAAGGTATTTCATTACCTAATCAGGAATTATATTATAGTATGGAGGTAGGTAACTGATGACTGAATTAGCCCAATCTTTTAAAATCGGGGACTATGTTCGTTATAGATCAGGAAATGTCCTTGTGGTTGTGAAAGAGAGAGAGAGCGGTAGTTATAATGTAAAATCTCTGATCGTTGGTAAAAATACTCGAGGTGTAATTAGATCACCTGAAGATCTTGTAAGAGTAACAAAGATAAATATAAGTATTTGTCCAGAATGTCTCAAGTTTGTTGATAAATTACATCAAGATATTGTGAAATGTGAATCATGTAGTAGTTATCTTCACAAAAATCATCTGAAAAAACATGTCTGTTTGGATTCTTATCCTATTCCAACTCTCACAAAACTTAATGAATTACTTAATGAACTTGGATCGGGTGATAAAGCAATGATAACTATTAAAACATTTGACAAATTATCAAAAAAAGATATAAAAACAGACCCCAATATTCTTGAACAAATTAGTGATATGAAGATTAAATACAAGAAAAATAAAGATGATCCTGAATATAAACC
>JAJRQD010000222.1 GCA_024280435.1 archaeon
AATATCAATAATAAAATGGATATGATCTAAATTTAAACATACAGGTTATATTGTGAGTGCTGAAAGTAATAAAATGGATATGATCTAAATTTAAACATACAGGTTATATTGTGAGTGCTGAAAGTAATATAATGAATACATACAAATAAATATTTTAGTATCTGATAAAATATCAATTATGAATGAATTCACCCAATTGGTGGTTGAGATAATCATATCTATACCTGAGGGCAAGGTTGCCACATATGGACAGATTGCAAAATTGGCAGGCTCCCCAAGGGGTGCTAGACAGGTAGCGAGGATTCTACATACACAGACAAGGAAATTCAATCTGCCATGGTACAGAGTTATAAATTCACAGGGTAAAATCGTAATAAAAGATCCATATGGTGCTGATGAACAGCGTGCAAAACTATTATCTGAAGGTATAGAGGTATCAGATAGTTTCATAATTGATTTGAAAAAATATATTTGGGATTGTGACACTATCTCAATTTGAGAATATTTTATTATTTGATGTTATTGCATTTGATGTTATTACCTATATTGAACATAAAAATATCATAGCGTACTCCAATTATTCCTCTAATTGTGATATATCGTATTCTCTGAATTTATTTATCTTATCAAGTAAATTATCCACAAATGCCTCTTTTAATCTCATTCCATTATCTGCTGATGCTATTCTCATATTGCCAACAGGTCCTAGTTCACTGAATTCATGTGTGGATGAGATCATCATATCTCCTGCCACCTGTACTCCCCATTTACGTGGTACCTCAAGAGTTTTTGCCAACTCAAGGTCTACAAATTCAGATCTGCAGGCATGAACAACTGAACTCTCTATTCCACATGCGTGTACCAATTCCTCCCCATCTCCAAATATCTTGGCCACTGTGACTAGATCTTTCCAGTATTCATGTAGTAGTATTGCAACTTCGGGATGTGCAACTCTCACTTTCATTATCGCAGATTGAAGCATTCCTGTATTACCACCATGACCATTTGATATAATTATCCTCTTTGCACCATGGTATACCTGAGATTCCAGAATGTCTATGATATATTCTCTGAAAACCTCATCTCTGATAAATACCGTACCTTTGAACCTTCTGTGATGTGCTGCCACACCAAATTTCACAGTTGGTAAACATACTGCACCTGCTTTCTCAGTAGCATCACGTGTGATGGTCTCTGCAACGATAAAATCCGTACCAAGTGGACACTGTGGCCCATGCTGTTCTACAGAACCAACTGGTAACAGAAATACCTGATTGCTATTGTACTGTTCCTCTGCTTTCTTGTATGATAAATTCTCAAGTAACATAGATTGAATTATGAATAATAATATTTTAAGTATATTTCATAGGCCTATTTTTCAAATTGTATTATTTTAGTGTATTTTGCTGTATTATAAGTCTGATTTAATCCATTCTCAGTATAGAACCAACTTGTGTATCACTAAGGTATTTTGGTGGTATCACTATTGCAATTGCATTTATCACAATGACAATTGATATGTATATTGCCAGTATATCAAAAGGAATTGATATTCTGAATGGTGGTATCATTATACCAAAGTTGCTGAATGAAGCAATATACATTTTGAATACCATAAAAGATGTGAGTATACCCGTTATCATACCAATTAACAAACCTGTCATCAGTATGATAATATTCTCAGATATGAACAGATGGAATATCTGCTTTTTAACCATACTCATTGCTCTGAATACACCAATCTCCCGCTTTCTCTCACCAATTGAGATATAAGAGTAGTATGCAAATGCAATGAATGATACAATTATGAAAATAATTAACAAAGAATGCAATGCACCAAATAGAATATTATCATATACATAGTAGCTATCATCCCATGAATCATAATAGGGCAGATCATATACTAAATTTGGAAATAGCTCATAGTCTGCTTTTACATTGAAAATATATAAAATAAAACAATGATATCCAAAAGTAAGATAATTAAATAATAAAAAATATGCGGTAAAATGTGTTAAATTCTTGCTAAATCCTTAATATTTGATGAATTTACAGTTTGTGGCAATAGATTTTTCCAATATTAATATGGCATTTTTTTCAAAATATAATTGATTATTTGGAATTTATTGCTTGTGAATATCGGTATCTTTACTCTGTTTTATTGATATTAAAGTGAATAATATTAATTTTTTTAATCACTGATTTAGTAGCTTATATTTACTGAACTAATAATTTATATTCTTGATATTTTAATAATTGATTATTTACCCGCTTAATCAGTCTCTTGTAATTTTCGTCGTAGAACTTTTCCTATCATTGTCTTGGGCAATTCTTCTCTGAATGTAATTCTCTTTGGTACTTTGTATGGTGCCAGTTTTTCCTTACAATAGGCAATAACTTCCTCTTCAGTCATCTCCTCACCGGGATGCAGTACAATCCATGCACCTACACGCTCACCCTTTACTTCATCAGAGTATCCTGCACAGGCAGCCTCAAATATCTTGGGATGCTCAAACAGTACATTCTCAACTTCTAGTGGGTATACATTATTTCCTGAAACGATAATCATATCTTTCTTACGATCTACAATATATGTGAAGCCTGCATCATCCATATATGCCAGGTCACCAGTTAAGAACCAGCCATCAAACAATACTGCTTCATTCTCCTTGTCTTTCTGATAATAACCTTTCATGATCTGTGGACCTTTACATGCAATCTCACCAACTTCTCCAAGGGGCATATTTTTGGACCTGTCATCCTGATCAACAATCTTGATGAATGTATCTGGTGCGGGAAGTCCTATACTACCCATCATAGGTTTGATGGTATCATGTCCCACTGGATTGATGGTTATCAGTGGTGATGTCTCGGATAAACCATATCCTTCCACAAGATCTGCTTTTGCAACTTCTTTGAACTGTCTTGCAAGTTCCATTGGTAGTGCAGCTCCTCCAGATATGGATGCAATTAATGAATCCCACTTGGTATCCTTTGCAGCTGGATGGTTAAGCAGTGTATTGATGATAGTTGGTACTGCTGCGATGAATGTGATATTATGTTTCTCAATCAGTGCATGTACTTCTCCTGTTGGTAGCTGTTCTCTTGGCTTAGGTACAAGTATCATAGGAATTCCTAGCTGTTGTGATAGACCAAGACATGCAGTCAACGCAAAAGAGTGGAATAGTGGTAGTATGGTGAGGATCGCTCCCTCTCCTTCTGGTACCATGTGAATTGCCTCTCTTGCCTGCTGTGCATTGCATGAGATATTCTTATGTGTTAGCATAGCACCTTTGGAAAGACCTGTTGTTCCACCAGTATACTGGAACAATGCAATATCATTCTCAAAATCAATATCTGCCTCTTTGAATTTGCTTATATCAGCTTTCAGTGCATCCTTGTATGCAATATTATTCGCAACTACCTTCATCTTGGGATCTACAAGTTTCTTGGTCAGTTTACCCAAAAATGCAATCAATCCAGACATATAATCTGCAATATTGCCGAATATACCCCATGATAATTCATTCTCATCTGAATTCATTACCTTATTTATCTTATCCTGGAACATAGTAAGAGAGATCATACCAATTGCACCGGAATCTTTGATAATATGGCTAAGTTCGTAATCAGTATATAGTGGATTTGTCTGTACAACAATTGCTCCGATACTGAGAATTGCATAGTGTGCAATGATGTAATGTGGGCTGTTTGGTAACATAACTGCTACTTTATCGCCTTTTTTCACACCCTGTTCTTCCAGAGTAACTGCTAATCTTTTCATACTGTCAAGGAATTGTCCGTATGTGAGTGTTTTACCACCTTTAACTGCGAAAATAGCAACTGGTTTGTCAGGTATCTTCTCAGCCCAACGTTTGATAAATTCATATGTTGAGACTTGTTCATAATCAAGTGTGGTTTTTCTAACACCTTCTAGTGTTTTCAACCACGGCTTTGGGAAATCAGTCATTACCATAGATTAAAAGTGCACTTATTAAAATTAACGCGTAGAGCTTGTGATTATCGTTCCGATATTCCGAAATATTGTGAAAAATACAATTCTATCTATTAATACACGTTTATTTGTATTATTAGTGTAATTTAGATAAATATTTAATAGTAAAAATAAATTTTTGTGAGTTTTGGTAGAATGTACGGTAGTTTAATGATTCAGAAATAGATCTGAAGGTCATTTTTATGCACGTGAGATAAAATATGTTCAACTTTTGTGGTTCTCAATTAATTTCTATGTTTCATATATATTGGTGGTATGTGTTGTCTATTATTGAATATTGGAAATTAATATATTGAATTCTGTATCTTTTTTTCATATTTTTCATTGCTGAATTGCATAATTCTGTGTAGAATCCATCTATAATATAAATTTACTAAAATTGTGTTAAATTGGATTTGTTTGCATTTTATTATTTTACATAAAGTATTATCCAGTAATATTTTTTTAATATTCTTCAGGTTTGGTTTTGAGTGGTAAATGATCCAATTGTTGTATTGAATACAAGATAGTGTTTCAATAATTTGCAAAGCATGAAATCAATGAATAATTATGTTTGCCATAGACTTTCTTATTTTAATTATCAATTAATCTATTTGTCTTAGATTACCTGATATTAATGAGTGTTTATTAAATTCAAATTATGTTTAATTTACTAAATAATTAAATTGTATTATTGAATTATTATATTAAATAATTATTATTTATATAACTATATTTGATTTATATTTTGAATTTAGGTGAATCTTTGATTATAGATTTATAAAAGTAAAATAATTTTTTACTAGATTAAATAATTTTTTCAAGATTATTAAAAAAACGAAAAGTATACACCCTTTATAAAAAAGTGATATTTTTTTGGTAAGTACCACTACAGGTGGTAGTAGAAGACAACTATTTATAATGATGGCTTATAACACAATTTTTATTTTTCAGATAGTTTAACTGAAATATTTGTGATGTGTGTTTTAGAGGCTTGACCACGTTATTTTCATTAGTTTTTATTATGCTATCATTATTATTATTAAATTAACTATAAATTTAAATTATAATAAATGATAATTTAGATTTTATTCATAAATTATATAACTAGAAATTAATTTTTCTTGATTATTTATCTCTTGAATCTATCGATCTAGTGTATATTATTTCAATCGAATTATATTTTCATATTATATTTTTAAGAAATTAATATATTATTGAGGAAATATATATATTATTTAAACAGCAACATACTTATTTTTAAGTAATCTATCATTTTTATTCACATCAAGAATTTGCAATCAATTAATAATTTAAATGATAAATTATTATAATAATAGATATTAAATATAAATAAATATTCGATATGTCAATTTTTGCTCATTATTCATTTTTTAGTGTGCAAAATTCTATATTTTTTCATTTCTGAAAAAATGTATTATTGGTATCTCTATAGTTTTTTCTCACCATTTATTCATCTGATAATATCCTGGTAAATTCAATCAATTTGTATAAATCATATAGTACCTATCCCAATATACTCTTCCTCCTCCAAGCTTTCTGGATCTGTACCAATACATATTATCGAATTAATTCATAATGTGTCTATTAAATATATAATATTAAATGGTAATAAAAAATTAATTTTATTAATTGAATTATTAATGAATATCCAATTACAATTTTTTTGTGCTGGTATTTTTCTTAAATATTTTGTTAAGATATTAATTTTATTAAATGAATAAAATTTCAGGTAAAACTATATTGTTCAAAATTTCTTGCTATCTTCCACTAGAACTTTGGTTATGTGATCAAATGGCTCCTGATTATTAATTCTATACAATGCACTTATCTCATAGTAATTAATTGCTCCAATTTCTTTTGTTTTAACCTCTGCAAGCTCTTTATTAATCACTCTTGTATCATCAAGATCCAACTTATTCCCTATCAGTATTATTTTCACATCTGGATTGTCTTTTCTAACCTCATTTGCCCAGTAATCAATCTTGTTGAAGGTTTCCTGTCTTGTTAGATCAAATAGAATAAATACCTTTTCAAATCTTTAAAGGATACTAGTCTCACTGCTTCGAATATTGTCTCTATATCAACTAGTGTTATTGCAAGAACATACCTTTTAAGATCAATATTTATGAATTTGCAATAAGGCTCAATTCCAATTA
>JAJRQD010000223.1 GCA_024280435.1 archaeon
TCCCGATGATACCTGTGAATATTACTAGTTTTTACTCTTTCAAAAAATACATCCAGTTTCTCAGCCTCTTTCTTGAAAACAATATCTGACCTCTCCACCTGAGATATACTTTTTGTTTTAATAGCAATATATCCCATTCCTCCTTCTTTTAGAAATGCATGGGCATTATCAACCATCAATTTAGATTGTTGTGGTTGGGCCACATCACAGTACACTAGATCAACTCCGTGTACTATATGTGAATAATTGGCAGGATATCTCGCATCTGCGAGGATAGGCACAATATTATTTCTTTTATTTGCAAGGTTCATCAGATCTCTCATTGATCTTGGGGAGAATTCAACTGCAAATACAATTCCATCCTCACCAACTATATCAGACACATGTGATACAGTCGTACCAGTGGATGCACCAAGATAGAGTACATGAGCGCCTGGCTTTAGTACAGGTACTCTCATACCTGCAAGCATACCGGATGCGAGTTTTGATTTATTATGTGACCAAGTTCTGTATTCATGCCCATCCTTATCCATTACCAACTGTTCATCATACACTGTGACACCTGGTAACATATTTTTTGTAAGATAGGTGACACCCTGAATATCTTCGGTGGAAAATACCTCATCCATAAGTTTTACGGGTTTTACCTTTACGATCATCTGAAATTCCTCCTTCTACTCTGCCTACCTTTGTTTTTATTGGTCTTTCCACGTGCTTTGTTTCCATGGTATTTTCGTTCCACTTTTTTGGGTGGAGGAGCATTTGGAAACTTATCTCTTACTTTTTTCTCAAATTCTCTAAGATCTGCTCGCATTTTATCTCCAATAAATTCTCCATCAAATAGATCAATTCTTGCTGCAATTACGATTTTGCTGGCAAAAGCACGTGCAATTTTACCTCTGACCCAGTATGGAGAGTTACCAATTTCAGGTATCTGAAATATGATACCATGTTTTGGTGGTTTACCTCTTGTTCTCAATGCTGAGTAAAGTGCCCTCTCAGCACCAATAATCTGGATTTTACTTGAAGATTTCATTGCCAGTGCCTTTAATGAACCCATAGCAGAGATCAATCTAGCACCCACATTGGGACCTGTGACAGCAGTCAGATTTGGAGCAATAGTACTCATTGATTCTTCCACCCAGTTCTCAAGTTTACGCATACTCTCATACATATAAATCAGGGAAGATGCATATTCCTGTAATGGCACTAGTTCTTTATTAACAAGATCTCCTCCAAGAGAATCATCTGTAAATTTCAATATCAGATCAATTTTATTCTTGGGTATTCCATTGGAACTGAGCACTTTTTCATCTATATCTTTCCTCTGTGGTACTTCAAGTACAACTCTTGCCAAGGTTATTGTGTTTGATATAATATCAACCATTTCTGGAAAATGAAGTGAGTATATCTCACTCAAACGATTAGATGCAAGATTTACAGATTTCTGAAGATCATCAATTGAATGAATTATCTGTGCAACAATCTCATCAGATTTTGCAGAATTATCCTTGACCTCAGTACGAGTATCTTTGATTGCAGATCCTCTAATTTTATCATAATATTCTGGAAAATATACAACTCTTCCAGTATTATTCTTCAATAATTCAAATCTATTTTTTCTCCACTCAGTGAGGATTTTATTAGAAAGATCTATTTTGACATTAATTCCGGCTTTTCTCAATAGCAATGACGCATTGTTATTATCACAGATCACCTGTTTTGCATGGATAGAACTAATTAATTCATCATCAATTGAGTCATGTATCGAGAGAAGCTCACCAATCTCATTCATCAGCACAGTTGCCACTGGAGAGGTTGTGAGTAACATCAATTCCATAAATACAGGTATTAATTTATCATTATAAACGTATAGCTATATTTCTTTAAGTTCTTGAACAAGATTTTTTATTAGTTCCATCAATTCGACTCCAGGTATATCTGATCTGAATGAATTATTGGTGAACCTAGTCTTTACACATCTATATCCCCTTGAGATGATCTGTTCACTTATTCTCTTGAAACTTGGTTGTGTCACATGTAGTCGTCTGCCAATCACATCCATGCTGAAATAACCGGGTAGACCTGATGCATCTATCCCCTCTAATAATAATTTCTCTATCCTTCTTTTTGAAGAAAGATCTTTGATTTGTAGTTGTTTCATCGCCAATTCACACCATTCTTTATCAAAAAGATCACCTGTCCAGAGTGGACCCGCAATTTCAATGTTGCCACAACAATCTACATATCGCCTATCACCTGCAATATATTTTATCTGAGAGCAATTGTCACAAGTGTATGAGTAACCAATTATCTCTACGGCATTATTAGCAGCACCCTTTTGCTGAAAGCTGAGAAAGAATACTTTTGTGTAATGATCAACAGCAGAAGTAAATATTGGTTTCAGTCCACGATCAAATCTTGCAGCAGACCTAACAACAGATGCAATCATAAGTCTAGCAGCAGTTTCATGTGTGTGGTGGTTATTAAGTGGAAATCCACCGTACTTTCGATTACATGCCTTTGGATATACACCACACAGTGCCTGCATATCTGTTGCAGTGACTGCAATCATAGATCTTCTATGCATTACTGGCCACATACTATCAATAAACGGTGTAGGCGGTCCAAATGGGTCGAGATCAATATAATGATATCTAAATCTTTGTTCAGATAAATCCAAAGAAAGTGAACGAGCCTCTCTTCTGAACTGATAGATCTTCTCACCCAGAGCCAATTTTTTAATGTTATAAGCAGCAATCTTCGATGATATTTCACCAAAATCATTTATTACTATTTCAGATATGAATTCACTTGATTCTTTTGCCATTCTCAAGGCACGTATACCAATTCCAGCTAGTGGCTCAAAAACACGGATTTCAACCTCATTTTTCTGTGAATATACTTCTGCGAATAAAATTGCAAGATCCCTGTTGAGTACCATTACAGGGTTAAAAAATGCAGGTGCATCATATATATTCTCAGCATCCACCATTTTGAACTCAATTCCTCCCTCTTTGATCATTTTTGCAGATACATCTGGCCATTCATCATCGGGGGGATAATATCCCCTTACCTCTCGGATATCATTCATCATTCTCTGTATCACCTGTAAATCCGATACATATCATATATTCCTCGGCAGATTTTTTACGAGTAGCAGGTGGCCTCCAGTGTTTTACACTCTTGAAAAAAGGTTTTACATCATCCTCAAATTCTTTAATATTTGGTCCTCTGAATATTTTGGTAACAAAATTACCACCTTTTACAAGTAAAGATTTACTCACCACAAATGCTAATGTTGCCAAGTACTGCTGTCTTTCAGAATCCAGTCTCCACTCACCTGTTGTGTTTCCTGCAAGATCTGATATCACTACATTTGCCTTTTTTCCAACCTCATCAACAAGATAGTTGAATAATCTCTTTGATCTCATGTCCATTTGCTGAGTGATAATATTCTCTTTGTAAAAAGATCTGATTGGGTTTTTATCTACTGCGATTATCCTTCCTTTATTACCCACAATCTCTGCGGCAACCTGAGTCCATGCACCAGGTGCAGCACCAAGATCAACTACCACATTACCTCTTCGAATTATTTTAAATTTCTTCTGCATCTGTTTTAATTTATAGGCAGATCTTGCCCGATAACCCTCTTTTTTGGCCAGATGATAATAGTGATCTTGTTTTTTGTAACTCAAAACTCTTGAAACTCTCAATTGTGAATTGTATCTTGAGGTATAAAATTATTATTTTGTTTCAAGGTGTGTATTTGCACTAGTAAATAATAAAAAATACTTTCTCTATCTTTTTCCAAAAAAAGAAAATTGAAAAATTGAAAAATTAATGAATACAGGATGTCACTTAACAAAATGCAAATATAATAGGCGCTTTTCAATTTTGAATTACTGATATTGAGAATGAATACAATTTTATTTTGTATTCAACCCTCACTAAATAAGCCGATTACAGCCTCATCATGCACATTTATGATTTATCATCTATGTTTTTCAAATCTAAAATCAATCAAAAATATATATAGCACTATCATAAATGATATATAATAAAAATGAATAAATTATGAGCATAGACAAATAATAGCAGTGTTAATTGTATTTGGAGAGATTAACATAACAAATTACGTGTGAGAAAATTAATTCTATTTTTTGGTATAAATATTAAACTAATAATTGTGAAAACTAAATTACATCAATATATTTAAATAAATTAATTATATTACCTCTGTTGAGATTTATCGAAAGATGAGTTTCGAAGAGAGGATTAATAAAGATGGATAATCTACAAAATAATAATTCATCAGATATTTATAATAATGCCAGTGCATTTAGGTCTGACATCCCTACGTCATTTAATGACAGCCTTGCCAAATCAATTATGGATTTAGTGCAGGAGAGTCAAGAAATTTTAATGAGCGACATTATTCAAAGATTTGGTGCATACAGCCAGGTACACAATCAAATTAAAAGATTGATACTTGATAACAAATTAGTTTTATATGAAACATCACCAAATAGCATTTTAAATCAGGATTTTCACAACCAAAAAATCTCAATGGTTGATCAGAGCCTATCACAATGGTTAGATATGGCAGCACAGCCATGTTTGACTTGTGCTACAACTAATGAATGTGCAATTGGTAATCCAGTTAGCCCTGCAACATGTGATGAGTTCAATGTATGGTTAGTAGAAGAAATCGAACTTTTTGAATTTGATAATAATTAAATAATTGTTATAAAAAAGAGAATAACTCCATCAATGAAAGAATATTTCAGTGAAATGATTCATAGATGTATTTTATTTGTACTGAATTTTCTGTCCAGCTTGAATTGAATCGAGATGCAGAAGAATAAATTCTCTTAATCTTGGATTTCTTGATCTATTGTATACTTTTCTCAGATATTGTGCATCATCAGTAATTGATTCAGCAATCTTTACTCCTGCTTCACTCAGGCTCAAACGTTCCTTATCCATTTTTTTACCAGCAGTACGATTTTTAATTACCAGTTCTTTTGATTCCAATAGATTAACAATACGACCTTCATTTGCAGCATCATCACGTGTTGGATGATCTGCTTTATAGTTAGCAAGATCAATTAAGTTAGGACTTTCATTATTCTTTTTCATATAATCTGCAATTATCAATAGACGAATAGCTTCTGTATATGATAAAGATTTATGATCTGAACTATTACCTATATCTCCAACTTTTGAAGATACATTCACAATTGGAACTATGTTATGACCAAGTTCCTCTAATTTCTCAATTGCAATACCAAATAATGTTTGTGCATCAGATATGATTTTAGCTCTCTCAGAATTGCTTTCCTCCCTTGCCATATTCTTTAGATATTCGATTACAGGGATATTCATGTTTGTACAAATTACATTATGTACACATTTTTATATTAATGTTTTTATTTAATAAAATTTAATTATAAATAAATTACAGTTATGTTAAAATTCGATTACAAGATTTATAGATATTAAATAAAAAATAATAGCCTAATTAACAAAAATATACCTAGTATAAATATTCAATAAATAATGAAAGCATGTAATATCACAGTTTCAAGCAGCAAACAATAATCGCGAAAGGTAATTAATTAATCAAATATTTCTAAATGTATTTGATAAAATCGAAAAGTTAATTAAGTATCGCGTTAATTAAAAAATGTACGCGCGATTAGCTATCTAGAAAAATTATTGTGTGTATTAAGAATAATGATACTAGAGATGAATTTATATGTCTAAAAGTACAAGAACAAGTGATTTTGGCTCATCAAAGAGAGAGAGCCACGACAGTTCATATTTCTATAACTCAAGAATGTATGGTCAGGTAAAAGCGGTCAGAACTGATGCATCAGATGGGATTGAGAATACAATTCCCAGTAAAATACTCAACACTACAATACTAGGTGATAGCAGAAATTTATCAGGAATTCCGGATAAATCATTACATCTGGTGATAACATCACCACCCTATAACAGTAGGAAATTGTATGATGATGATCTATCACTAGATGAATACCTTAAATTGATAGAAGATGTATTTTTAGAAATCTATCCAAAATTAGTAGATGGTGCAAGAATTATTATTAATCTTGCAAATCTTGGAAGAAAACCATATATCCCAATTTCAGACTATGTATCAAAAATACTACATAATATAGGGTATATACAGAGAGGAGAGATTATTTGGGATAAAGGTGCCAGTGCAGGTTCTTCCTGTGCTTGGGGTTCATGGAAATCTGCATCCAACCCCACATTGAGAGATGTACATGAATATATACTTGTATTTTCAAAAGGAACAATGAAAAGAAGAAAGGATGAGAGGATCAATACAATAGAAAGAGATGAGTTTATGGAATACACAAAATCAATTTGGAAATTCAATACCGTATCAGCAAAGAAAATCGGACATCCTGCTCCATTTCCAGAGGAATTACCTTATCGTTGTATCCAATTATATTCATTTGAGAATGATGTGATATTTGATCCATTTATGGGTAGTGGAACCACAGGTCTGGTGGCATTAAAAACCAATCGGAATTTCATCGGTATTGATCTTGAGCAGGATTATGTGGAGCTTGCAAATGAAAGGATTGCAGCATATCTATTGGAGTGTGAGATATCTGAGAAAAACAAATTGAAAAATAAATAAAAAGACGAACTTCAATATATTTTAAATTGTAGAGGATAATTTTTTGATCCATTAATAATACAGATATGTTTTAGTTTATATTAGATATATTGATACTGAATTAAGGTTTATGCTTAGTACTAAATTGCCGTCACAGTAATTAAGGTCTGATTCTTCACAAGTTCTTTGAGAAGCTCCTTAGTTATATCTTCTGCATCTGTAATATTTATTCTGTTCAGCTTATTGGTAAGATGAATAAGGATCACAGATGCCCATTCATCTATTCGTAGATATTTTGGGGTTGTTGAGTACTTATCAATGATTGAAATACGAATTAATCCCTTGCTAACTACTATATTCTTGTTAACCTTTTGCGAAAGTAAATTTCCAAGGTATGTGATCATATCAAATGATTCAGATATTTCAAGACCTAATTTCACGATTTTCTCAATTTCTTTTTGGTATGTATTCTCACTTAACGTACTTTCCTCAATAACCTCATCATCATTATTTTTTGGTGCATGATCACTTATTGATTCACCAAGTGTTATCTCATCACTTATGATTTCTTCCTCAGTTTTTTCCTCCTCAGCATCCACATTATATCCCTTATTGAGATAATTTTTGAACCATGTAGGCATAATCCATGTTAAAAGCATACCAATAGCAAAAATTGAGAGATATAAAGCGATCAATAAGCTGATCAATGCACCTGCAATATCAGTACCTGATTGAGTGTTGGTATTTAGAATCACAGTTAGAGTACGAGCAATAGTCACACCTGCTGCATAAATATATAATATAACTTGATTATTTTTATTTACCTATTAGTGATTACAATGGCAATTATAGACTTAGCAGAAACAATATTTATACTTGCCGCAATTGAAGTAAACTTAATACTTATTATTGTGGGAATATACCTTTTGATAAATGGTATACGTAAGAAGATGAACAATATAATATTCCTAGCATTGGCTTTTATGATGGTTGGACTATCAATTTTTGCATTGGTTGCATTTAGTCTCACTTTTGCGCAGATTACTATACCAACTTATCTTGGCATTGCTTTATACGGGCCGTTTACCTATCTTACCTTTCACAGGGAAAAAAAAGATTCAAAGGCTAAGCAAATGATGTTATTAATTGGAGTATTCTTTCTCATTAAAGCATACTTTGGAATTTTCGAAGGTGTATCTCATACCTATTTTGTAATGAACCAACTATCAACAATTCTTATCACAGCAACTGCAAGTGGGTGGTATGGTTTCTCTGCAATGGATGCACATAAGAAACTGAAGGAACAGAATATCAATGTAGAATACTATCTTTGGAGGAGATTAAAAGTCATGGGTTATGTATCATATAAGCATATTGAGTTATTTTTGCATTATATCTTTGGTTTGTAATAATAAACACACTTTCCGCACATAAAAAATAAAAAAAAACTCAATTTACCAAGATAATTACTATACATAATTTTGTTTCCATTGAATAATAGTTTAAAACATAGGATCCAAGAATATAATGCTTGCAAAATCGTCATTAAGTACTCTCTGAAACACTGATTTTTTTCCATTCTGGTATAGGGATTGGAGGTGGAGAAAAAAAACTTGTGGCATTAAATAGCAATTTAGTAGCTATGGCCTATGTGATCTACAAAGGGCAATAATGTTGAAGTAAAAGTATGATAAATTGAATCATTTGGTTATTTCATGAGAAAAGTAGCCCCAGAGAATGTGTTAAAACACATTCAATGGAGTAGTGGTGAAATCATCTCACCAGAGCGTGTGAAATTGATTAATTTAACAATTTAAAATTTGCATGTACAAATAAGATGATAAAGATGAATTAAAGTATTTTTGTGATTTTTTTATAATGAGAATGTATATTTGAAGTGTAGAAATTAATTTTGGTATAATTTAATGAGAAATGAGTAATATCGATCTTAAACAAAAGTATTAAAAAAAAAGGAGTGGGATTTGTATTGAGTATTATGAAAACTGATTTGATCTCTGAGAAGGCACTTGCTAAACTACATGGAGAGAGTATCCGAGAGCAGATTTCGAATATGGTTGTATCAATCAAAAAAAATTTTAAAACTGTACCTTTTGAGATAAGGCAATATAATATAGAAATGGCAGAAATGCTAAAAAATAAATGGAAAGAGGAGGTAAAAAAACTACCCAAACAAAAAGCTATTGCAAGACTTGAGAGTTTGAAGGAATTATCCAAAGAATTCAGATTATTTGCATTGAATAAAATTGCTGATGATTGGTATCATCGATTATGGATGTTGAGATCTGAAATCGCATTGATTACTTCAATATATGATCTGAGTGGGTTGAATACAATTCCAGAATTCAATAATTGGCAACCAAAAAATTATCCAAAATTCAATCCTGTTGTGTTGAGAATGAATGGACCTAGAAAACCAAAAAAAGAATTTTATGTGAAAGATATAAAGTACAATGTTGATGAAGCATTTCTTAAAATGATGAAACCTTTAGAGGACTGGATTGACATCACTCAAAAACATATCAGTAAATTAACAGGTTTGAAAAAAGAACTTGATACAAAAGGAAAAATATCCAGATTCAGAAAATCATTGTTAGCAAGAGAATATATCACTGTTTGTTGTCAAGCAATTGCACCAAGACAATCCGCGATTAATAAGAAAGAATAATTAATACACAAATAAGTATTTAATTATGAAAGCGGCTGTATTTTATGAACATGGTTCTAGTGAGAAACTACAAATTGTAGATATAGACATACCAGAATATGGAGAAAATGAGATATTGATTGAGGTAAAAGTATTTGCACTAAACAGGCTAGATATATGGGTAAGAAATGGTTCACCATATTTGAAGCTACAATTACCCCATATTGGTGGATCTGATTTTGCAGGGATTGTTAACAAGGTGGGTAAAAATGTTAAATCAGTCAAAATTGGTGATAAAGTTGTAATCAATGCGGGACTTTCCTGTGGTAATTGCATAAAATGTATGAAAGAACAGGAGAGTGAATGTATCAATTTCTCTATGATTGGAGAACACAGTTGGGGAGGTGCAGCAGAGTATGCAGTTGTTCCTGAAAAGAATGTAGTGAAAATACCAGATGATTTTGAAATCAAAGAAGCAGCAGCTGCTGCACTAACTACAATGACCGCCTACCGGATGATGAGAAAATCCAACATAGAAAGAGGTGATCTTGTGCTAGTTATCGGTGCATCCGGAGGTGTGGGGGTTATGAGTGTACAACTTGCAAAATACTTTGGTGCAACTGTAATTGCTCTGACATCATCAGAGAACAAGGCAAAAAGATTAATTGAAATTGGTGCAGATTATACTGTGAATTACAGTAATAATGAGAATTGGAGCAGAGAAGTATATGAATTATCTAAGAAATTGGATAGAAAAGGAATTGATATAGTATTTGATTCAGTTGGTGAACAGGTATTTGAACAGGCAATCAAATCTCTGTCCACAGGAGGAAGATATGTGACATGTGGAGCTACAACGGGTAATACAGGAAAAATAAATATAGCTCTCCTATTCTGGAAACAATTATACATCATGGGGTCTACTATGGCATCAGATAATGAATTCAGAGAGGCTATGAAACTAGTATTTGACAAAAAAGTACATGCAATAATAGATAGTGAGTATATGATCGATGACATTTCAAAAGCACACAATAAATTAGAAAATAAGAATCATTTTGGGAAAATATTGCTGAAAGTATAATAGTTTTGAAAATATATTTAAAAAAAAGAAATATGTGCTTAGTTGAAACAATTTTGTTTATAAGGGAGAGGTACACTTAATGAATATGTCTAGTTTACCTAGCACAGAACGATCATTAACAAGACAGAAAAAGTCCAGTGCATTGAAATTATTCGCATTTAGCATCAATTTCTACCTGATTTACATTTTACTAGGTTTTGATTTCTTTCTATATGCAGGACATTTCTTTTTAGCAATTATGTCAATATACCTATTCATTTATCTGATAAAAAGAATTGGTAAAAAAGAATCTGAATATAAATCATTTATGAGCTTTGGAGATAGTTTCAAATTAGCTATAAAATATTTGAAAATAAATAAAATATTCATAATTGCATCAATTCTTGGACTGATACTTGCAACTGTTGTTATATCACAAACAGTGCTATTATCTGCGAGTTATGAACAGCAAACATTTGATGAGTTTATCAAAGATGTTGATACAACAGGATATGTTTTCAGAGGACAACAGAGTGATAACAATGCGTATAATGCATGGGTTGATCATATGACTGGATTTGAAGAATTTCTTAATTCAAATGGTGTTAAAATGGATTATTACGAAAATTTGAAATTATATTTTGCACAATTAGCATTAGCTGAGGAGGTAGTTGACACAGAAAGTAAATATATTAGGACTTCAGAAATAAAACTAGGTGAATATAACACTGATGAATACAGTTTTTACAGTCAATTTTCATTTTTCAATTTTGATTTCAACTCTTCAGAAACGATACTGCTATTACCAAGTTGGATAGGTAAAGATCCTGAATTGAGTATCAATACCACCTTGAATTTTATTATGGGTGATACCTCCAAAAATAATGTAAGTGA
The DNA here is from genome assembly GCA_024280435.1 of archaeon. Lineage (GTDB taxonomy): Archaea > Asgardarchaeota > Heimdallarchaeia > Heimdallarchaeales > Kariarchaeaceae > JAJRQD01. Next base: position 11,281 of record JAJRQD010000223.1, read on the forward strand.
AGAATTTGATATGATAAGTGTTATGGCAGATAGAATTATATTTATGCCAGAGGCAGAAATCAATAATTATCTGAATAAAAATGGGTGGGAAGATTATGAACGCCTGCAATTTATTCTATTATCACCTCTTGATAATATAAACTATATTGTTGAAGAATACCAAAATTTCAGTGATCTTAACCCTGATAAGTATTCTGGATTAAGTACTAGATTTCAGACAAATGTATACATTAGTCTGCCAAATCTTGCAGATATAGAGATAAAAAATTTAATAAAAAAACTTGAAAGAGTATATCAAGAGGTTTGGCAGTGGATAGACACCTATACTATACAGGGATATTCATGGGTTGATTTTCAATCCCCGCTACTTAGTGCGTTATACAGATATAATAATGAAGTACAGAGTATGAATATCACCCTGTTCTTCATATCAACTCCTTTGATCACACTTGCACTGTTTCTAGTATACTTTTCGCTTAGCCTAGTGGAGAAGAGAAAACAAAGATTAATGGCAATAATGAGAATGAGAGGTAGTTCAAAAGAACAATTGCGAATATTACTGATAGAAGAGGTATTGGTATCTGCAATAATGGCAATAGTATCAGGTATGATATTATCAATACCATGGACTGCAGTCACCTTGCAATCAAATGGATTACTTAGTACTTCAATAGATATTGTTGTCATTCCAACAAACTGGTATTGGAGGCTCCCATTAATTGGAATAATACTTGCATTAGATCTTAATCTACCCAATATAGGAAAATTGATCAGAACAACAGTAGATGATGGAGAATCA
>JAJRQD010000224.1 GCA_024280435.1 archaeon
AAATGGAGAGCAGAGCATTATATTACTGTCTTAAAATATCCAGAACTTCCAATGACAAATAATCATGCAGAACGATTACTGAAAACAGTAATCGTTCATAGATCAAATGGAAAACCATTGAGAAGTATTAGAGCAATGGAATTATGCTAACAGTATTGACTACCTGGAAACTACTGGGAAAACCAATTGCATCTTCATTAAGAGAATGGATCGAAAATCAAATTGGTCAACCTAAATTGATAAAATAACTAGGGGTGTGAAAGACACACAATTCACTTTAAAACATAATTGTGATAATTTTTGTTACGCATATTATGAAATGGTAATAACTTATTATGGAAGTCTTATTGGAATAATTCCGTTGCCAATCTCAACAAGTTCGTGTTGAACTTTTATTATTTTTATTTTTCCTATCTCATTTTCTATTTCCGTAATTCTATTTTGGACTGAATTTGTGTTAAGATCTAGATCAAATAAAACAGCATAACCTTTTGTATCTGTGATATATTTATTGTTGACAATATTTAAACCATAAAAATAATATTTATGATTGAAATGTTGTTCACCTATATTATTTATATTATCTAATGTAATTGATTTCATTCTAATATCAGTTGAAAGTGAACCATATTTTTCTTTAACTACTTTTCCTAATATAAAATAATGTTCATTATTAAATTGAAATATTTTATAAGTTAATATTTGATATAAAAATAATGAAGGTAATAATATTTTTATTTCTAATATTCTATCTTGTGTCAATCTTGAAATATATTTTTTCCTCTTATCTGCAGAATGAATTATGATTACTGAAATAATTTCAAAATATATGCCAATTAAGCCTATAATTAGTGCATACTCAAAAGAGCCTGTGAAATACTCAATAATAAATGGTAACGTAATGATAAAATAAAGTGAAATATCACTCGTAAAAACATCTAGAGTTATAATAGCATTTTTTGTAATACTATTATAAAGTTTCAGTAATAGATTAACTATAAAATATAGTAATAAACCACTAATTAAATATATTATAACAAATAATAATTCTTGAATAATACTTGACGATATTGACTTTCCATTTAATCTTCTGAAAATATTTACTCCATGTAATGAAAGTGCAATGAAAATAAATGGTAAGTTGAAATATTTACCGTATTTTACCTTTTTAGGATTTTTTATGCCATTACACGAATAGCTATATGTTTTAGTTGTCATATTGTTATTTGAAATTATCACCAAGTAGGTGTGTCACCATAATCATATCTATCAGTTTGGAATTTATTCCATTCTATTAATAAAAATGCGCTGTATAATAACACTGAAACAATGATCAAAGCAGCTCTTGCACCAAAAGTACCTGAATCTGTAGTTACCGCACCAGCAGCAGCTAGTTGTCTATACCAAGGAAGAAATGTTTTTACGAAATAAAGACTGAATTTTGCTACTTGAGCTAGAAACAACAATAATTTTGCAATTTTTGTTGTAGTGGGTGCATCATTTGTCAATACATTTAAAAGGTCTCTAAAGCGGTACATCAACACAATTCCATCACTTATCATAATCCAACCCTTCAAGGCAACTTGCATAGAAGTAATTGGGACAACTGCAGCAAAAGTTGGCAAAAAGATTGCCATGAATAAAAGTAACATATTACCAATTCTTAAGAATGCTTCATTTAGACCTAATTTGTCGAATAAATAATTACTCATTGGTAAAAAATCTTTGTCATTCGCATCAAGTGATACACGAGAAATTGCCTTGGAAAAAAAGATGTTAATATTTCTTCCACCATTGAATATATTAGAAATAAGAATAGATATAACATTTGATGCAAATATAGCATCAACTGTTTCTGAAAAACTATAAACAAATTTTCCAGTATTTTTAATTAATTTTGTAACTATTGACGATTCACATGCAAGAAAATAATGATAATCAGATTCAGATTCTTGAACAATGTTACTTATTATGTTCCATGATAATGTAGTTCCTTCGAAGTCTATTCCATTTTCACTACTATGTCCTACCCAAATAACAGGTGATTTGGTTGTGGTAATTACTAATATAGCTTCATAAAAGTTAAAATTTATTACTGCCGCTTTTGGAAAGTTTTGTTTGAGATCTGAAACAGCAGCTAGTTCTTCTAGTGAAGAACCAAACATAACAATAAAAGGAGATACTTCTGCTATAGTCGTATTATTAGTAGTAAATGTATTAACTTCTCTAGGAAGGTTGTTTACTAATATTGGTGCAAATGATGATAGAACCATAATCGTAATTATAAATCCTACTACAAATAAGTTGGTTGGTTTGATTTTGTTTATTTTATCAACTCCATAGAATCTATCGATTTATTTGCCTTAATAAACATTTAGCAAGTGTTTACCTCCCCCTTATTTTTCTTAATTATTCATTGTTTTATCATAATATTCAATTAAGTTTTTCATTAATTAAATATATACAAATGACTGTTTAATTTGCGCGGGGATTATGTGTCTCAACCTATAAAATTATGGTAATATAGCGATTTTCACCAAAAATTTATAACACGGAAAAAAAGGTGGGAATTATGGCTGCGTCCACAGACATTGGTTCCCATTGTAATTGTAACAATCCACACACAGATTTTCTTTGATCCTTTTTGCTTTCTTTTTCCTTCCAGAACCAATTTATGTCTAGTTTCATCAAATTGAGTATACTTTGAATTTATGACCTTAGATACGATTTCATCTGATACCGGCTTTAAACTCTCACAAATCTTACCAAAACCACGATTTATTGCAGTTAGTGATAATTTCTTATGAAATGAATAAATTGATCAGTTGAGAAATCCATACCTCCTATTTATTACTTTGTATATTTTTTGATAATGAGCTATCATATCAAAAATTACTGATAATACCGGTTATACTTATATAATTGAATAATTCTGAATAGAATATGTCACAAGAAGGTAAATATAAAATAAATATGGTATCTGCAAATATGGAGACAACTGCCCGACAAAAGTCATTGAAAAGAATGGAGAGTAGTAATAGAGGAAGAGGACTAAATAATTCAACAAATAGTTTTGTAGCAGTATTTGGATTGACAATTGTTGCTTATTATGCCTACACGTACAGTATAAACCATTTAATCTCGTATCTTATACTGATCTCGCTTGGATATTTTATATGGTGGAGAGATAAATCTGTAAATATTAAAAAGAATAAAAAATTACTTGCTGACCTGAGGGGTAGTGATGAAATAGTAATTGGTGATATAGTCATAGATAAAAGAGAACAGAAGAGTAGATGTTCCAATTGTAATCGCGAGTATACTGTAAAAACTTCATTCTGTCTCGGTTGTGGTGCCTCTTTCAATTAAATTAATATTTTTTTTTCTAATAAATACTATAACTATACTTGTTATAAATAAATAACTGAATATTGTATTATCAATTGAATTACTGATATCCAATTCTGGATCTATATTATCACTACTATTCTCAATAATAAATTCACTATTTGTCTCATCATCTGAAATATTCAAGCTGTATATAGTATTTGTGAACTCTTTCATAATCACGCTGTATACTTTGATTGCTCCATCCAATCCATAATACACAGTTGAATTAGTATATAATGAATCATCATTAGTACTTTTCAATTCACTGCTTGCATAGAAATAGGTATCGTACATAACTGCCACAAATGTATTGGTGATATTTTGATTGAATGCTAGTTGGTTCTCAAAATTATAATTAATCGTCCAGTATTCCCAATCTGTGAATATAAAAAATTCAAACATACCAACAAAATTTATACTTATGAAATTTATTTCCTCATTATTAATGTATGCAGTTACAGATCCAAGATAAGACCCATCTTCAGGTACTGTCTCAAGTTCTAACTCAAAAATATCATTCTTTTGTACTTTCACTTCTTGCATGTTGGGTAAACTAACTGAGGGGTCCTCTCCTTCTACGTACAGGTCATGAACATAGTACTTGAATCTATCTCCTACTGATACACCAACACTTCCTGCATCAATTCCCTGAATTAATGTTGTATTGGACAGTATAATAAATAAAGTAATTATGCTGAAAATTCTTCTATTCATACTTATCTGTGGTAAATTAATTATTTAAATATAATCTGGTAAATATTATGCTTAGTAAAACAATTTATATAAAATTCAAATTATAATGGATATATCATATTTCATTGATAATTTTTTGAGTATGGTTTTTGTATCTTAATAATTTGTATCTTTTACTCATCCATATATCCAACAGAGATGCAATGAACTCAGTCTTTGCATGCAGAATTAGATGGCCTATATTATCAATAGTCACAAGAGTTGACAATTTCAACTGTCTGTTCAATTCCAGACTATCTGAGTAGGGAACAATCTGATCTTTATTACCAGCAATTATTATTGTTTCACAGCTGATACTAGATACATCAATCTCCACATTCTGTGTAGTCTCATAGAATATTTTCTTATGCGTATTAATATCCATTCTTTTTATCCTCTCAATGCCATTTTTGGCAAATTTCTTCTTCTCCTCTCCAATCACGAAAAATGGATAAACAAAGCTGAATATATCAACCACAGATTCTAATATGAAATTAGGTGTTCTCTTACCAATCCCTAGCATTATTTTTGTAAATGCAGATTTGGAGAATTTATTACTTGGTGATATTAAAAATAAAGTCTCTACCATATCTGGATAGTCTGATGCAAATTGCAATGCGATTGCAGTGGCAAGTGAGGAAGCCATAATTGTAACTTTGTGTCCAGTGGGAACAATTGATGAGATCACCTGATAACAATCATATGTAAAATCATCTATATTCCAATTGATATCATAAGGGCTAGCTGATTCTCCATGGCCTCTTAGATCCATAGATATGATATTATAGTTATCATGATAATTCTGCTTGAAAAAATTGTAATCATCAGAGCTTCCAAGGTATCCATGAAGGAATACCAGTGTTGATTTTTCTGGCTCAAAATTATTGTGCTCCACATGAAGTTGATACAAAATATTCTGATCATACGGGGCATGAACCTGGATTATTGAATCTGTAATTGCTGACATAGTTGAAATACCTCCTTATCGATAGATAGGGATAATAGATGAAATCATACGGATGATGATTTATATTGGCGGGTGTATACACACTCACCTACTATACTAATTGCATTACAAGTATATAAACATGATTGATTAAAAATCACACAAACATTTCACACCGCTCTATGTCGATGAATATTGCATAATTAAATGCAATAACCATCGTTTTATTCTACAATTATCTGAAATAATATGTGGTAACGTATAATTAATTGTTTAAATATCACATTAGATGATTAGAAGTGCTATAATCAGTAATAAGGTTGAGATGATATTTAACATCAGTATTTGTAGGTAAATTCTTCTTTCATTCATTGTATCCAGTTCTTTATTGAACAGTACAGTAATTGGTAGTATCAGTAGTGTAAGTGTAAATGCACTCTCAAGAAAACCAAATAAAATAAATGGCACGAGATAAATGGCTGTGAAAATCGATATAAACCTGATTAGAAATTTACTACGATGTCTACCCAGTTTCAGTACCAGTGTCTTTCGATTTGCTCTCTCGTCTGCTTCTAGATCAATCATATTGTTCATAATAACAATTAAACCAGAATACAATCCGGGTGTTATACCAAGAAGAATAGTGTGGTACAATAGATCTGTATCTGAGCTAAGTATATAGTAACTGGCAAATACGGGGATTGGTCCAAATATTAGAATTATCACCAGTTCACCAAGACCCTTGTGTGATAATCTAAATGGCCTACCGGAGTATGAATATGCAAGAATACCACCTGCAAGTGATAGATACAGAACAGTGTTCCCAGGTAGCAATGAATTGAGGTACATTCCAATTGCTATTGCAATAATAACCATGCTGACACCTGTTGAAATAACACCTCCCGGTGTGGCAAGTCCTTTGTCAATATATCTACCACCACTGAGCAGGGATGATTTAATTTTAAACTCATCATTCTGATTTTTATGATCCACATAATCAAAAATCAGGTTCATACCAATCTGTACCATCAAAAATCCTGTTACTATCAACAATACCAGTATCCAGTTGAATTTGTCTGCTAATACAGTTCCAAGTAGTATTGGTAATATGGTGGAGATAAAAATAGGTATTCTCAGTATTTGTTTCCAGTACTGATAGTTATATCTGAAAGCCTCTTTGACATCATCTATAAGATTGGATTGATTAGTCAATCTAATAGTTTCCAACTCTGATTGATCTCCATATATCATCTTATGTGGATAGAATACAAATCTATCCTCATATTTTTTGATATTACCCTCTAGGAATATATTTCTGGCAGTGGGAAACTCATTCGAGTGGTTAAAATACAGTTTACAGCCTGAGATAACCAGTAATTGTTTGAAAACAGGGTCCTCACTGCTGATCTCAAATTCCAATGTATCATCAGATCTTTTCAGTTCTACTATCTGTGATCTTGACTGATTTCTGAAAGAGGTTATTATCATTGCTTCATTCTGCTCTAGTATTGATCTGTATAGTTTATCATTATATCGCTGAAGGTACTGACTACCATCGGGTATTGATTGCTGTACATATCCGGTGAATTCTTGTTTATCTGTATCCCATCCCATGACATTCTCAATATAGAATTCATTATTCTCAACTCTTCCAATCAGCTCAAGAAATTCATAATTTCTCTTGTATGGATCATTATAGCTGAACAAAACAGTTGCATTGGTATTTTTTATTGAAATATTCAATTTAATTGAATTTTTATCAAATATTATATTTTCTAATTTCAATAATTGTGGATATTCATCATTATATGACATGATCACCCGATCAAACTGACTTAATCTGGATATTAATGGGTTACTTATCATCAGATCAACTCCATTGCAATCTGCACACTCTTATATGTGATAATAGTTGGTTTTATTTTTATTATCACTCTTTTCCAGAAATACTGTATACTATCCTTTGCTCTGTACAGATCATATGCGTATCTATCCTTGCTAAACCATTCATCTTTATATCTCAACCAATCTGTATCGATATTATTATCTATCAATCTTGCAGTACCATAGATTATTAGATCATCAATATGAATTGTAACTTTATTATTCTTTCTTATATTATTCAGTTTATCTGAGAATATCACAGATGATGTGACTGTGAAGATACCATCTTTGAAAAAATAATGCATTGGAGTGATTGTGGTATACTCATCTGATGTAATCAGATCAAGCAGATAATTATTGTTAATGATCTCTAGAATCTCATCCAGCATCTCTCATCACTTTCTTAATCCCAGCATGACTACTATTGATCCCATCAATCCTAGTTTGTAACGTGTGATGAATCCTGCATCATTATACAGTTTTTTCAATTCTTCTGGACTGTGGAACCTAGCATATGTTTCCTCTAATAATCTGAAGGGTGCTTTTCCCCTGGTCACTATCAACACTGCCAACTTACCAAGTAAACTCATCATCTGACCGACATACACATCTATTATTGGTGCTAATCTGGTAGCTCTTCTACCCATCTCAAGCATCATTATCCTTCCATATTTTCTGATTATTCTGTTATGTTCATGAAGTGTACTGGGATAGTCTGTGAAATGCCTTCCCACAAATCCAGACATCACTCCATCAAATGCATGTCTACGAAATGGAGTCTTGGCTGCATCTCCCAGCACCAGATTCATACTACCCGCACTGTATACATCCCTATCCTTACAGTATTCAATCATAGAGTGGGATATATCCATACCCACCACAGATATTCCAGTATTCTGTTTGAACGCCTCATTTGAAAGATGACCTGTACCTGTACCTATGTCTAGTATGGTTTCTAGAGGACTAATCTTCTCTGGTATCATATTTTTTATTGCAATATACCTGAATTGTCTATCAGTACCTAGGGACATGAAATTATTTAACAGATCGTAGGATTGTGATAGTTTATGAAAGTCATCCCTGACTAGATCAACATATTCTGGATTTGAAGATGAGGTCACAATCGACATTGAAACTATAATTATTAATACTTAACAATACTATAACAAATTGAAGAATACTCTTTTTGACATATCAAACTTAAGAATGATTAATAAGTTATTAAATAAACCTGAAATGTGCAATACCCATTAGACCTGCTAGATCTAATTCATCAGGGAAAGTATGATGAGGCAGTAGCGTACAGCAATTTTCAATATGATAAGATAATCCGATCTAGGGTTGCAGAACTTGGAGGTAAGTTCACAGACGCCCTTCACTGGGCAAATATGGCAATTGAGGAGAGTGAGGGAAATACACTTGCATTCGCGTATATTGCATCAAGCTATGCTCTATGGAGGTTGAATGTATTTGATAAAGGCATATCGAATCTGAAAATTGCACAGGATTTATTGATTGATGATAGTGTGTATACACGCTATCTGAAGGCATTATCAATGAATATAGAGGGACTTATCCACTGGAAAGATGGTAGACAGCTAGATATTGCAATGGACCTATTCATACAATCTTTGAGGATCAGAGAGGCTAATTCTTTTGAAATTGAGATCAGCTACTCTCTGAATAATATCGGGAATACATATCTCAAATTGAGAGAGTTTGATAACTGTTATGATTATTACCAACGAGCTATGACTATGAGGAATAAAATAGGTTATCTACCATCTATTGCCGCATCATACAACAGTATGGGCAGATATCATGATGCCATGGAAGAATTTGATATTGCACTTGAATATCATCAGAGATGTCTGGAACATTGGGAAAAGGTTGGTAACAAGCAGTTCATTGCCAAGACACATCGGTTCATCGCAAGGACACTAAAATATATGAACAAAAGTGATGCTAGTGATAAACACTACAATATCGCATTAAAAATATTCTCTGAACTGAAAAATGATACTGATATGGTTGCAACCATATCTGCAATGAATAAATAAGAATATAAAACTACCAACAAAGCTTATTTGTTTAATAATATTGAAATTCTATATATTTTAAAATGATAATGTGAGTGATAACAAATTGGATAATATTCTGAGCATTTTCAATAAATATTCAGATAGAATCCAATCTGAAATGCAGGGAATAGGAGAGAAGGAGTATATCTCTGTAAGTTTTACATCTAAATTACTATTTGAGGATATAATTGCATATATCAATATTTTCCCAAGATTGATAATAGTCAACAATGAATATAAATTGGCATCGTTTGGTAGATTAGTTGAGCTAAGTTCATCGGGGAAAAATCGATTTGATATGCAGAATATACAGATGAAAGAGATATTCTCTTCATTCAAGTATGCAGGAGATGCATTTTTCATGGGAGGATATTCTTTCAATGAGGGAATGGATGATATCTGGCAACATTTCTCAGATTCTAAATTTGTTATGGGAAAATACAGATTAAAGAGGAGAATAATATACTAAGAATAATATTTAATATTCATAAGAATGAGGATCCTGCTGAATTAATTGATTATATCTCGGACCATCTTGACTTTATTACACCCATGAATATTGCTGTTAATAGTGAATTTATCAATAAATTATCACAGGAAAAATGGATCTACAATATAAATCAATGTCTGAAAGAGATCAGTAATACCGAATTGGAGAAGGTGGTGATGGCAAGAGTAATTGAATTGAGGGATAAAAATCTATCACAGTTGAATCTTTCAATTTTCAATTATCTATCTGAACACTATGGAGGTAGTTATATCTATCATTTAGAGTTTGAACCGGGAAGTTATTTTGTTGGTGCAACTCCAGAACTGTTGGTATCCTTATCAGATGGTAAAATATGTACATTGGCCCTTGCAGGTAGTATAGGTCGTGATGAGGATGTACTCGAAGATAGATCAAATGCCCGTAAATTGCTGTCTGATGTTAAAGAGCTTGAAGAACATAAAATAGTGGTGGATCAGATACTTAATCGTATGGAGAAATATTCAGATGATATAAGTGCAGATGAACATCCATCAATTATGAAATTACAGAATATACAGCATCTGAAGACTGATATTTCTGGTAATCTGAACTCTGAGTACAATATCCATCAAATTATTTCAGAACTGCATCCAACACCTGCTGTTGGTGGAAAACCAAGGAAAAAAGCAATGCAGTTGATTAAAGATCTTGAGGTATACCGTGGATGGTATGCATCACCAATTGGATTTGTGGATAAAAATCTAGAGGGTATGTTCTTTGTGGCTCTTAGATCTGCTATTGTATCTGAAGATACTATGAGGCTATATGCCGGTGCTGGAATTGTGGCTGCATCAGATCCAGTTAGAGAATGGAATGAGACCTGTATGAAGTTCAAACCAATAAAGGAGGCAATTAATAATGAATGAGAACAGTAAATGGGTAGAGATTATTGTGGATGAGTGTGTCAAGGCAGGTGTGAGATATGCATGTATTGGAGCAGGATCCAGATCGACACCTCTCACAATTGCTTTTGTTAGAGATAAATCAATAGAGAGTATTTCTTTTGTAGACGAGAGATCAGCAGGTTTTTTTGCAATTGGATTGGCAATGTATAGTCAATCACCAGTGGTATTGATCTGCACATCTGGTACTGCACTGGCAAATTTCCATCCTGCAGTACTGGAGGCATTCTATGCAGGTCATCCACTGATTGTGTTAAGTGCAGATAGACCACATGAATTACGTTATTCTGGAGCTAACCAAACCATGGATCAGGTAAAGTTTTTCGGAACTAATATTAAATATTCAGAGGATTTTGCCATACCTGATCCTCAACCCCTGCCAAAGTTTATTAGATATCTAAGAACAAATATATCAAAAGCATTGATAAAAGCAAGTAATAATCCAATTGGACCCATACATCTGAACTTTCCATTCAGAAAACCATTGGTACCCGAAACCGTATCAAGAGTGTATTCAGAGGGTCTATTATCTGATCTGGAGCGGAATGGTAGAGATAGTTCCTTTCTGAGCACAATCAGTGGTACTAAGCTATTGAATGCAGATCAACTACTAAAATTATCCAAAATATTAACTGAAAAAGGATTGATAATAATCGGCCCTAATTCTGGAATAAACTATCAGGAAATACTGATAGAATTCTCTGATACATTGAATTATCCAGTATTGGCAGATCCTGCATCTGGTGTGCGGTATTATAATAGCAATGTCATCAGTACCTATGATACCTTTATGAAAGATGAAATAATAGATGCAGATCTGATTATTCTACTGGGGTTCCCACCCACATCCACCCGATTATTGAACTATATACAGACACAACGCTGTAATAAAATAATAATTGATGATGGATTGTACAAAGATAGCTCTCTGACCAATCATATTCACATAGATGCATCAGTTGAACATACTCTTAGTTCTATGATCAAGCTGATAAAAAGATCTAAGAATGATTTCTGGATTAATCAGTGGAGAGATATAGAATCAAAGACTATCAAAAGAATAAACAGTAAAATAAAGGATAAGTTTTTTGAGGGAACTATCTATCAGAATATAATCAACCGACTTGAAGCTGATGAATTAGTATTTGTGTCAAATTCTCTTGCCATACGTCATCTTGATCAGTTTGTATATTCCAGTAATATAAAATTACAAATATTCAGTAATCGTGGGCTCAGTGGAATTGATGGCAATCTATCAAGCGCATTTGGAATTGCCAAGGCATCAGCTAAGAGAATACATGTCCTCATAGGTGATCTGACATTCTATCATGATCTCACCGCATTACTAACTACTATGAAAAATGAAATATCATTCAGTATCTATCTGATAAATAATTTTGGAGGAGGTATTTTCCATAGACTACCAATAGCTGAGTATAAGGATGTATTCACCGATTATTTTATCACTCCACATTCTATTGAATTTGCCAAAATATCAGAGGCATTTTCTATACCGCATAAAATCATCAAAGATATTGATACAATGAATAATACTGAATTCTGCAATGGTATCTATGAGTTTATTATAGATGCAGAAAAATCAAACTCTTTGATCAAAGAAATATAATGCTAAATACACCAAGATTTAATTGATAAAAAGTGCAATACATCAAGATCTAACACTTTAATTTATCCACGATAAGTTCCTTAACCACGATAAGTTCCTTAAGATAGAAATACAATATAAATTTATACAATGAAATAAAACTGAGTAATGGAATGGAAATATCAGAATTAATCAACTCTGATCAATTATCTTTTTTAATGTATTTGGAGTATATCAATTAGGTGTATATAAAATCGGAGCAATAGGAAGTATTCTAGGTGGCTTGATGACCATGGGAAGTTTATTCCTCGGCATTTGGGTAACGTTTGTATTCACAAACAACGCCCTTGGATTGATTTGGTTCACAATATTTGCAATCTTAGGTGGATTGGCAATTGGATCATTAAATGGTAGAAAAGCAAAATCACAGGCAAAGTACAAGAATGAGTATACGGCATATGGAGCAATGTTTTTTGCGGCAATAATTTTTCTGGGTGTATATTACAGGTTCTTTGCATTTGCTAAGATAGAGGAAAAAGTAATAGGTTTGGATGCTGCCAGTGTTATCTATGTGGCAGTTGGTGGTGCATTGATGGGTCTGTTTGGCATTGGCTTGACAGTTGCCAATTCTCTTGCAGAATAATAAATTGCAGAATAATAAAGTAAAAAAATAAATATCATTCAAATTAAAAAAGCGTAAGGAAAGAAATATTTAATATAATTCACACTTCATTATTGATTATGTTAGATCCAAAATTGATCCGTGAGAATCCGGAGATGATAAAAGATAATTTCAGAAGAAGGAAAGATCCGAAGCTAATTGAGATGGTTGATGAATTCATAGAGGTTGATAAAATCTGGAGAGCTGTTGATAAGGAGGTTAACAATCTAAGAAAGAATAGAAATACATTTGCCAAGAAAATAGGTAAGGCAAAGGGTGCTGATAAGAAGAAGCTCATTGATGAGATGCAGGGGATGAAGAGGGAGTTGGAGGAGAAAGAGATAAAATACAACGATGTAGCTGATAAAAGGCAGTATTTACTTGATAGAATGCCAAATCTACTTGATGATACAGTACCCTATGGGAAGGATGATGAGGATAATGTGATGATAAAAGAGGATGGAATGCTTCCTGAATTTGATTTTGATATTAAAGATCATCATCAGATAATTACTGATCTCAATCTTGCGGAGTTGGAGAGGGCAAGAAAAGTATCTGGTAGCAGATTCTATTATCTGAAAAATGAGGCAGTTATTCTTGAGATGGCTTTGATGAGGTATGCAATTGATATTTTAACCGAGAATGGAGCTGAGGTGATGTCTACTCCAAATATGGTGAGAAAGGAGATACTGTATGGTTCAGGTTTCTTACCTCTTGGTGAGGAGGATATATACAAGATAGAAGGTGAGGATCTTGCATTGATAGGTACTTCAGAAGTGACTCTGGCAGGATATCATATGGATGAGGTATTGTTGAAGGATGAGTTACCAATCCGATATGCAGGAATATCATCATGTTACAGAACTGAGGCCTCTGCAAGTACTAAGGATGATAAGGGTATATTCAGAGTACATGAATTCAAGAAAATAGAGATGTTCACCTATTCAGATCCAGAAAAATCAGCTGAGGAACAGCAGAGAATGATAGGTATTGCAGAGAAAATTTTCAAAGGATTGGATTTACCTTACAGGGTGGTGAATATCTGTACCGGTGATCTTGGTGGAGTGGCTTCAAAGAAACTTGATATAGAGGTATGGATGCCTGGTCAGAACAGATACAGAGAGGTTGTATCATGTTCTAACTGTACTGATTATCAATCACGTAGATTGAGAATTAAATACAGAGAACAGGAAGGAAAACCACCAATTGGGTTCGTACACACACTGAATTCAACTGCAATCACAACTACCCGGCCAATAATAGCGATACTTGAGAATTTCCAACAGAAAGATGGATCAATTAAAATTCCAAAAGCACTTGTGAAGTACACCGGATTTGATACTATCAAAGCAAAATAGACTTATAGCTATTTTATCTCCTATTAGTTTATTAAATATTAAATAATAATTCAAGTAAAGTGACTTTATCATGACAAACCAAGTAAAATTGAAAAACTTTTCCGACTTCGATAGGATGTTACAGTCAAAAAATCTGGTTGTTACACTTCTTGGTGCAATACTTGGATTTGCACTGTCTTATTTCACAATCACAATCTTAGCTGTTCCATATACACCTTTTGGACTATCATTATCTATTGGTGTAGTACTTGCAACAGCTGTATACACAAGAAATATTGGCTCTACTTTATTTGTAGGTTTGATCACAGGGATTGCTCTCGTATCACCTTTTGGAGGTAGAGTTGATTTTATAGAGGGCTATATTCTATTGATTGTGGCGATCAGTGTATATATAGGTTATAATGCGGATAAATTGAAATTAATACTTGATTGGAACAGAAGATATATGCAATGGGCAGTGTTATTTGCCTTCTATATCATTGGTATGGGATTTTTATCATCTGGATATGAGGACCGTTATTACAAATTCAAGATACCACTTGGAATCGGTGGGGATATGTTCTATGACACAGGATTGCCATTGTTGGAGATTGTTGCATTACTAGGTATACTACTGATGTGGTTGGTATTCAACCAGTTATTAAAAGGTACATTATCTCTGAGTGATAGCTCTGCAAAGAAATACAGAATATTTGGATTATTGATGATACTCGTTGGATTTGTCATCTCTGCACTGAGTTTGATACTATTCTCCAGAACTATCTCACAATCACAGATGCTTGGTATTGTGAAGAATAGAGATCATCTTGCCACTATTAATCAGTTCTTCTCACATCAAGCCACAGCACAGCAGTACAGTGTTATTGTGGAACCATTCAATGGATATGTGGCAATTGCCTATTCAATTATGTTCTATGCCATTGGACTATCATATTACAGTATTGGAAAATACAGAGGAAATATAGATGGTATCAGGGGGGGTGCATCAATTATATTCTTCTCAATTCCATTATCTTTAGTGATATTCTTTTCCATCGGTTCATATTATATTCAGCCATTAATCAATCCGATTGGATTTTACGTGAGTTTTGAGATACTTCCTGTATTTTTATCGATGTTATGGGCAGTGATGTTCTATAATGTTATATTTGCACTGATATACTACAAAATATTAATATCAATATTCAAAATGGAATAGTTTAGTGTACACAAGATTCAGCAAAAATATAGAGGATAAAAACTGGGATCATTTGAAATATCTACAGAGATTGACTATGGCTCTGGTATTGATAATTATGCTGGTGTATGTGTGGATACTGATCACATCTTTCAATGGTATATTTGAGATTGAGATCGCACAACAGACACTAAGAACTCTCACACTATCTCTGATAATTGGAATAATCACCGGTCTGCTAATTGCATTTTTAGAGCTGGCAAAATACTATTTCAACAAGGAATGGGACTTGCATGTGGTGTTACCCAATTTTCTGTTCTTTCATCTTCTCCTGACTTTCATCGTTATGGTGACCTCATATTTTGTAAATGAGGATACTACCTGGAATGCAGGTCTGGTCTATGGATTTGTACTTGGTGGATTGATTGCAATGGTGGCATATGCAGGGGAGATAAAGATTGAGCACTCAGAAGATGAATCCAAAGGATTAGCTGAGTGATATATTGGTACCTATAAATACTAAAATTCCTATATACTGCAATAATGAGATACTACAATCTATACATATTCTTGTAATTTGATTTTATCTCTGCTCTGATTATCTTACCAGATGCAGTCTGTGGAAATTCATCAAAGATATAGTAGTCTTTTGGTATTTTATAACTTGCTAGATTATCTCTACAATACTGAATTATATGTTGCCTGTCAATATCTGTTGATAATATTAGTGCTGCTGTTAACCTCTCTCCCCAATCCTCATCCTGCACACCGAATACCACTGCATTCTCAATTCCATTGATCCTCAATAATATATCTTCTACCTCCTGTGGAATGATATTCTCCCCACCCGAAATAATCAGATCGATTCTTCTCTGTAGTACATACAATCTACCATCTTTGATGTAGCCAAGATCTCCCGTTCTGAAAAATCCATCATCATATTTTTCTGGTAAATCCAATCTGTAGTACCCATTACTGATATTCGGTCCACGTACCTCAATCTCCCCATAATTCTCATCTTTATACTGCTTTATCCTTATCTCAACACCTGGTAATGGAGGTCCAACAGTATGATAGTCATCTCTCACAATTTCTGTAGTTGCCGTTGCCACCTGAGAGCAGCTCTCTGTCATTCCATAGGTCAATGCAATTGGTAATTTGTGAGCCATACATATTTTCACCAGTTTCTCATCTGTTCTCGCACCACCTAACAGTATCACGCGTAATGAATTATCTCTCATATCATATTTTTTCAGAATACGGGATAACATCGTTGGTACCAGTGATATCATTGTTACCCTTTTGTTCTTTATACTATCAATAATACTATCGATATTGAATGAGTTATGAAGTAACATTGCAGTATTGTAGATGCATGATCTGAATATAATCTCCATACCACCCACATGATAGAATGGAATGCAATTCAACCAGATATCATCTTTCTCAACCCCAAGCACTTTGGCAGAACTGATTGCACTTGAGTAGTGATTATCATAATTTAGTAGCACTCCTTTTGGATTTCCAGTGGTACCCGATGTGAATATTATACAATGTGTATCCGTTTCTTTTATTATCCTCTTAACTTTTGTATCAATTCCATCCATTGAGATAATTGTATCCAATGAAATTATATTATCAAAATTAATCTCTCTATCAGTCACTAGTAGAGTTATATCTGAATGCACTATCTGTTCTTGTAGTAGTGAATTATTCAATCTGTAATTCAAGGGTATTGTGATCGCACCCAATTCAATCAGTGCGTATATCAGATATACATATTCAATTGAGGTGGATAGTAGAATACCAACATGTGTATTATTCTCCACACCAATCTCACTCAATTTGCATGCAAATTCAATTGATCTTCTATACAATTGAGAATAAGTGATGTATTGATTATTGTTTATAATTGCTACCTTATCTGGAGCCTGTTCATATGCATTTAATAACCAATTTATCAATTTACACCACAATACCTATTGCATAGAGTATACTATAAATTAAACCTAGTTGTGCAGTCTTACCAAGTGTTTTATTCATAAGAACACCTTCATTGCCGCTCAATACATTCCTGATCAGTTTCCCGGCTTTACCCAGTGATAATAGTGGAAGCAGAATAAAGACAGAGTAATTCATGAACAGTAGATAGAATGGTATTGCATAGGATATAATCAGTAATGTGATGAAATATATCTGAGATAGTTTTTTTCCCATGAAAACTGCAAGAGTGAATTTACCCACCTGTTTATCCGCCTCTATATCTCTGTAATTATTGATAACAAGTATTGCCGTGATCAATAATCCGGTCGGTACTGAAATTATCATCACATGATTTAATGATATAAAGGTAATTTGTGATATATGGCTTATTGCCTGTACATAGTAAGAACCTGTCACTGCCACCAATCCAAAGAATATGAATACAAATATATCTCCAAGACCAATGGTACTTAGGGGGTATGGCCCACCAGAGTATAGTAATGCAAATATTATTGATAATATACCAATGATTAGAATTACAATCCCACCGACATATATCAGATATAAACCAATGATTATCGCAGATACTATATTGATCACTATACCTATTTTCAATTCTTCAAGGCTGAGTAATCCAGATGCTGCTACTCTTGTTGGTCCTGTACGTTTATCACTCTCATTACCCTTAACAAAATCATAGTAATCATTGGCAAGGTTAGATAATATCTGTAATAGCAGAGAACCGATCATTGCAGCAAAAGCTGGCCAGAATGTAAAAAGGTCATCATGTATTGCAGTTGCAGTTCCTACCAGTACTGGAGAGATTGCAGCGGGCAAAGTCTTTGGTCTAATTGCCATAATCCATACACGATATTTGGAAATACTCACAAACAAATATCAACTAGTGTATTAATATATTCTATGATTGATTGACAATAACTTTGGGTATTCTTCCAATTTCAAGTAAATCAGAAATAATTATTTATTAGTAATGGATATATCTTTCGAATAGCATGTTTCTCAGACGTAATAAGAAAAAAATTGAGGCACTTGAAGTGGCTGATGATATTGCAGTATCTATAAAGGATGTGAATAAATTTTATCAGCAGAATACAAGAGAGATACATGCATTGAAAGATATCAATCTTGATATAAAGAAAGGTGAATTTTTTGCAATTATCGGAAGGTCTGGAAGTGGGAAAACCACCTTACTGTCACTTCTGGGTGCGATGGAGAGACCTACAAGTGGTAGAATCGCATTGAATGGACAGACCCTTGATTGTCTAAGTGATAAAGAATTGACACAGATCAGAAGAAACGATGTGGCAACAATTTATCAGTCTTATAATCTGATACCCGTGCTCACTGCACTTCAGAATGTAGAACTACCTATGTTACTGAAGGGAATGGATAAGGAGGATAGATTGAGAAGAGCTGAGAAATTACTTGTCAATGTTGGTCTCGAAGATAGAATTCATCACAAACCAGATGAGTTATCTGGAGGTGAGCAACAAAGAGTTGCAATTGCACGTGCACTATCAAATCGTCCCAGAATAATTCTTGCAGATGAGCCCACGGGCAATCTTGATGTAGAGATCACAGATGATATTCTTAAATTACTTGTGGGAGTAAATCGCGATCTTGGTACCACACTGATAATAATCACTCATAATATGGAAATTGCCAATATGGCAGATAGGATGGCATTAATGAAGAATGGTGTGATAGAGGAGGTCAGAAAAGGTCAAGGCGATGAGAATAGAAAAGAAGAGGATGGTATCAGAGAGAAACTGCCAATTGATTATTACTGATAAAATATTTGAATAACTTATTTTCGATTTACAAGACTGAATAACAGCAAAGATAATAAATGAGATAATCAATCAGTAATCATGGACCTTACAGAAATTCAGGAGAAGCAGAGAGAATTCATATTATCAAGAAAATGGGAAAGATTTGATGCATCACTTATATTTGCACATTTAATAGAGGAATTGGGAGAGATTGCCTCTCATTTTCTATACAAAGCAGGTTACAAAGTGGCAGGAGCTGGTCATAAAGAGAATAATGATGATCTATCAACTGAATTTGCACAGGCATTTAATCTATTTCTACAACTGGCAATACAAGCAGAGGTTGATCTTGAAAAAGCATGGATTGCAGAACATGAGAAGAATCACAAACGTTTCTCAAAAGAAGAGTGGGAAAAGATAGCTGATAATGCGCAAAAATCAAAAAATCAAGTGTAATGCATGTACAATCATTGCATTCCTACTGTAATATCTAAATTTATAGACAAAAAATAATTATAGAGTTGATTTGTAACTTAATCTTTTAAAATAAAAATATTAAATTACAGTTTGTATAAAAAATGAGTAGAAGAAGAAGGAGACGTACCGCAAGTTCCGCATCAGATAAATTCAAAAACAAGATTTGGTGTGATATTAGGACTCCAGACTATGTAGATGAGAAATCACTGGGCACATCACCAACAACTAACTTAGAACATATGATTGGAAGAACCGTTAAGACCTCGTTGATGGAGTTAACAGGTAACTTCAAAGATATCAATGTAGAGCTTACATTCAAAGTAACAAAACTAGATGGGCAGATTGCAAGAACTGAATTTTTCGCTCATGAATTATCAAGAGATTTCAAGAGAAGTCAGATCAGAAACCACAGATCAAAAGTAGAGGGTATTTATACATTCACACTTGCAGATGGTTCTAGAATAAGAATTACCACATTCATTGTAACACCACAGAGAATTCCATCTTCTGAGAAAAAAGAGCTGAGAAAAGTAGTATACGATAAATTAGTTGATACAATGCAAGATATGAAATTCCAGACATTTGTTACCAAAGTGATCAGTGGTGAGATGGCAGCAATTTTATTAGAAGCAGCTGAGGACTATACTGATATAAAAATACTAGATGTATCAAAGGTAAAAGTGCTGAGGTTCCCAGAAGGCGTGGAAGTAGCAGCTTAAATTCTATCCAATATCTCTATTCAATTTATTGAAAAATTATTACTTGCTATACATCACAAATTATACATATTTCAATTCTTCAACATTGCAAGTATATTTATCAATTCTCTCACAAATCTATCTATCTCATCTGTTGTATTGTAAATATGAGTTGAGAATTGCAATACATCATCGATATTGTATTTTTGCAGTGCCATATGTGTACAACCCATTCCCGATCTTACCATTATTCCTGAAATCTCATCAAGCATTAGGGATACATCATGAGAACTGATTGCACCAAAATTCAGTGAGAATATATGTGAATTCTCAATTTTCCTATCCAATGCAATAATTCTGAATTTACTAGATCTAAGAGAATTAATTAATATACTGTGAAGATTAATTCTATGAGAAATTATATTATTAAAACCTATCTCATTGAAAAATTCAATATTCTTTGATACTGCAATACTTCCTGAGATATTTGCAATACCCGGTTCAAACTGATCTATTGAATCAATCAAATCCAATTTTTTATTTCTGATGGTATGTATTCCTCTGAACCCTGTTGCATATGCTGGAATTATATCTCTGATATATAATAGAGTTGTATTCATTGGTCCAAGCATATCAACACTGGTATCTATAATTGCAAAATCAACCATATTCAACTCATTATCATGCTGTACAATTGATCGTGAATAATCAACTGCTATCATACCACCTTTTGAATGAACTGATTTGGTTAATCTATAAATATCCCTCTTAATTCCCTCAACTGGAGACATATCTGAAATTATCAGCAGATCACCCTCCTTCATCAGATCATCTATCATCTCATACATAGTATCATCATCTATCCAGATAGTTGTAATACCTGATTTTATCACAGGTACCTGTATTGCATGGCCATCGGCAATATGACTGAATAATTTTCCATTATATGCATTGAATACACTTTTAATGAGATTATACCAGGTTCCTTCTATTTCATTTGTAATTGCAAGATTATCAGTACTTATTCCCATAAAATCAGATATTATCGTCTTACTTTCCTCATATAACTCAACAGATCTTCGATTATAGCGATGTAAGCCAGCTCTTAGAATACTTCCCCATCTCAAAAAATCTATCTGTGCCTCAATACTTATGTCTGGTTGCAATCCCTTGGTTAAACTATCAAGGTATATTCCATCTGGATATCCGGAAAATGCATCTCTGTACTTCAATATATTTCATCTATAAAGTAATAGATTTAAAATTATCATTTTAAAAGCTGATTAATAACATAATTTTGAATAAAATATCAATCTCATTAGAGCTACACCTCACAGACATACTGTGGAACTATAAGAAAGGCAAACAGATTATACAGGTGCAATAGCTGTGGAGATATATTAATGGAGTAATAATGGTGGCCCCAGAGTATTAAAACACATTCAATGGTGAGAGCGAGTGAAATTCACAACTTAAAATTCGTACAGATAAGATGATACTGAATAATCAGTAACAATCTAAAAATGGATTTTCAATAACAGAGTAATTAACAAAATAGAAAAGCAAATAAGAGATTTTTCAATTTGTATTTGAAAACTCTTTTAATTGAAAATATGATAATAAGATTATAACATGAGTTCATACTTCCTTAAGATATCACTATTAGGCGATGGAGCAGTTGGAAAAACCTCACTGCGTAATCGCTTTATGGGTAGGGGTTTCAGAACAGAGCATTTAATGACCATAGGGGCTGACTTTGCAGCTCATGAATTTCCAGTTGATGGTAATAAAACTACTTTTCAAATATGGGACCTTGCAGGACAGGATAGTTTCAAAACTGTACGTGCTAGATTTTTTAATGGTAGTATGGGTGCTCTAATGGTGTTTGACGTTACTCGTAAGGATAGCTTCATGAATGTGACTAAATGGATAACGGAGCTATGGAATAACAGTGGTCGAGGAGTAGTTCCAGTGATTTTACTTGGTAACAAGGCAGATCTTAGAAGTTCTGATTCTGTTGCTGTGGAGCAGGCAAATAAATATGCAGCTGCATTGACGTAGAAATTGAAGAAAAAAGGTTTCACAGTGCATTACCTAGACACATCTGCAAAAACAGGATTAAATGTTGAGGAGGCATTTACACTTTTGGCACGACAGATTGTTAAAGGATTGAAAGAGGGTACTATAAAGAAAACTAGATAATATTGCTGAGTAAAAACTTGAAAATATATTGAATTATAATGGATAAACATTTGATACATTAATTTAGTATGTAGTTATGAGACTTAGATTTATCACCTCAAACAAGCATAAATTTTCAGAGGTAAAGCATGTATTTGATGAGCATAATCTGAAAATAGAGCATCTATCAATGAAATATACTGAATTACAGGCAGATACCACAGAACAGATTGCATTGGCCTCTGCTGCTTCTTTATCAACAATAATTGATGGTGATTTTATCATAGAGGATTCTGGGATATCTGTGAATGCATTGAATAATTTCCCAGGGCCATATTCGTCATATGTATATCAGACATTGGGATGGCAGGGTATTCTCAAACTATTGGGGGATAAAAAAGATAGAGATGCATATTTCACATCTGTATTTGTACTGTATCTGAATAATGAATTCAGTGTATTTTCAGGTAAATGCAAGGGCTCAATAGCACTAGAGGGACGTGGTCATGATGGATTTGGCTTTGATCCTGTATTCATTCCAGAAAATGAGATGCAGACATTTGCAGAAATGAGTGATGATCTTAAAAACAGTATATCACACAGATCAGTATCTATACGTAAACTGATTGATTTCATCAAAAGTTGATGTTAAATAAAAATTGATGTTAAATAAAAATTGATGTTAAAATAAAAATTGATGTTAAAATAAAAATTGATGTTAAAATAAAAATTGATGTTAAAATAAAAATTGATGTTAAAATTAATATTATTGGCAGATTAAAAAATGGATTTACTGTTGACTTCTGTAAATTCTCTCACAGAGTTGCTGCTACTTCATTTATTGATTCAGATATAATTTTCACAGCTGTATCGATCTGTTCTTTGCTAATTACCAGTGGAGGTGCAAATCTGATGATTGTATCATGTGTCTGTTTGGCAAGTAGACCTTTCTCTTTCATTTTCATGACGTATTTCTTGGCTTTTCCACCTTTTTCAGTGAACTCAATTGCAATCAGTAAACCCTTTCCTCTAACTGCTTTGATTATTTCTTTTGGTAATTTGTCTAATTCCTCTCTGAAATATTTTCCTAGTTCATCTGATCTCTCAGCAAGCTTCTCGTCCTCAAGTACTTCAATTGCAGCTTTACCAATTGCACATGCAAGCGGATTTCCACCAAAGGTGGATCCATGTGAGCCTGAAGTCAGAACACTCATAATCTCTACACTACCGAGTGCAGCTGATATTGGCATCAAACCACCTCCAAGTGCTTTTCCAACAAGTAAAATATCTGGCTTGATGCCATCATATTCAAAGCAGAAATTCTTTCCTGTACGTGCAAAACCTGTCTGTATCTCATCTGCAATCAGCAGTACATTATTCTTCTTACAGATATCATATGCACCCCTGAGATATCCCTCTGGAGGTACTATCACTCCTGCCTCTCCCTGAATTGGCTCGACAAGAAATGCCACTGTATTGGGGGTGATTGCTTTCTCAAGTGCATCAAGATCTCCAAATGGTATTTTCTTGAAACCATCTGGATATGGCCCAAAATCTCCAAAAGTATCTGGATCACTTGAGAAGCCAACAATAGTGGTTGTTCTGCCATGGAAATTATCCTCACATACGATAATCTCTGCTTTATCCTGTTCTACTTTCTTCTTCCAGTAACCCCATCTACGGGCTGTTTTGATGCCTGTTTCCACTGCTTCTGCACCGGTATTCATTGGACAGGCCATCTCCATTCCAGAATAATCACAGAGTTTTTTCATGAAACTTCCCAGTTGATCATTGAAGAATGCTCTGGAGGTCAGTGTGATTCTACTCATCTGATCTTTTGCAGCTGCAATAATCTTGGGATGAAGGTGTCCCTGATTGACTGCTGAATATGCTGATAAACAATCAATATAGGTTTTTCCATCAACATCTGTCACATATACGCCCTCTGCCTTTGATAAAACAGCTGGGATTGGTGTGTAATTGGGTGATGTGTGTTCTTTCTCTTTTGCAATCAGTTCCTCTGATTTAGAATTATAGCTCTGAGCCATAATAAGAGGTTTAAATCACTTGGATTTTAAATTATTTCTCAATAACGAGTTTGTTATTTTTTGTATTGGAAATACTGAGCAAATTGTTGATTAAATAAATTCAAAATAAAATCATCTGTATAAAATAACGGGCTGAAAGGGATTTGAACCCTCGACCTTCGGCTCCGCAAACCGACGCAATTCCAGGCTATGCTACCAACCCAATGGTGTGAGAAATTTCTTTCCAATAGAATTTATTAATTCTATCAGTCTCATACTAATTGCATTATTACAGAATTAAAACAAATCGATAGTTCTCTTCTTTTTTTAAAAGAAAATTTGAATAGACTAAACAATAAATTCTTGTTAATTGACATTTGTATTATCTTCTGATAATTTCAGATACATTAGAATAGCTAGTGTACGAATTGCAGTGATGGGGGGGAAGCTGAAATCAAATCCCAATGCGATTATACTGAATACCAGTTTTGATTTTCTTTTCAGATAAATGAATGTGAATATGGTAAATATCTCTGCGAAATGCAGTGCAAAAAAATATGTTCCAGATCCTGAAAATATAGCATACTGGAATACACCGAGCATCTGTTCAATTATCGTTCTCAAAATAAGTGGTACTACATCAATTCCCGTAATTATCATGGCAGCTGAGAAGCCAATCAGTGCAGATATCAGCATGATACTGATTTCCAGTTTATCTGGCTTTGCTCTGTAAATGAATATAATAATAGAGAATAATAACACCATCTCAAATATTACTCCAAGGATAGTAATTACCGAGTTAAACTCAATAATGCTGAAAAATTCATTTAATGTGAATATTCCAAGTGTAATGGCATAGTATCTGAGTTTATTATTTTTACTAATTATTATTGCAATCACAGTTGATACTGAGATGGTTAACAAGATATATTCAAAAATATCTGATGGATATCCTACTTTTAGAACAACCATAATTCCTGCAACAATTGATAATATAACTGCTATATTTAGTAATAGATATTCATTTTTCTCTTCAGATCTCAGAGTAGCGCCTGTGATAAGTACAATGAAAATTGATAGGATGATAATCCATGCCTCAGTACTGGGTAATGTCATCTTATGAAATGCAATTGTATCTTTGAGTAGAATGTATATGATATTCAATAAGACAGTAAAGAATAGCAGGGTTTGATTATTATTCTTTACAGTGGAAATAAATTTACTGTAACTCATGATCTCGATATTTCAATTTACTTTCTTAAATATTCATTTTGATGATTACGTTTATTCTTTTATTTTCGAAGAAAAGCATTTATTAACCTGCAATCTTGATTGAGTACAGAATGATATCAAAAAAGAACAGTGCAATGTATACTTTCATCTTTTTGTTACCCGGTGGATCAATATGGTTACCCCTGTATCTCCTGTATAAGAATCTTAGAAAAGACTAGTTTCTAATTGTGGATAATAACTCTATTGTTTTATCATCCAGTTTTATTGTTTTGTTATTCTCATAATCAAATAAAACCTGCACTGTTTTAGCCCTTGCATATTTGATCTCTGTATTTTTATCATAGATATCATATCTGAACACCCAGCTTTTGTTTCCAATCTCAGATACCCACATTTTGATGATCACATTTGACTTCAATGTGATTGGTAACAGATAATCTATCTCAACTCTGGCAATGATAAAATTGAAATCCTTGAGATTAGTATCTGGGAATAATTCTAAAAACCATTCAGTTCTTGCAACCTCAAGATATGTGAGATATACTGAATTATTTACATGGGCAAGTCCATCTGTATCTCTGAAACGAGGTTTTATCTCAATAGAATAGTATTTTTCCATAATTGTGATGTATAGAGACTATTTTTTAGTATTGATATTCATTCCATATCAGGATGGTATTTTATACCATGTATTGAAACCACAGAGTAATGTCTGATGTTTTATAGTTGGATTACTGGATCTTGGTACAAGCATCATCTCCTCTGCCTTGTATTCTTTGTTCATGAATATTAATTTCTCAGTATTATTGATATTATAAGTATCGCTGATATTCATTTCTGGCATAATCACCACCCATGGCTTGATACTGTTTATTATCTGCTGTATATGTTTGATACCTCTATCATCGAGTGGTATCATTATTTTTTTGTTATTATTGGAATAAACTACAATTGCCATAGGATTTGTGGGATCTATTTTTTTTTCAGGCTCGATTTTAATTATATTCTTACCAAGGTTCAGTGGATTAAGGTTTTTAGTCAGCTTTTTACCAAATTTGCTGATGTTTTTCAAGGATAAGGTATTTGTATTTTTTTTTTCTGATTGACTTTTCTCAATAATTTTTTTATCAATCTCTTCCATATATACGGGATCCACTGACAATCCATCTATAACCTCCTCATCATACCCTAGAATTCTTAATTGCTTGACTGATATTCCCAATTCTCTGAATTGCAGTGAACTTTTATTATTGGTGATCACTGGTTTGTTAGTATTCTCAGCCAATGTCACAGTTCGTTTTATCATCTCAGAATTAATTATAGAGGTCTGCATTGAGAGTATGTGAGTGATACTCTGTGTATTCACCTCAGTTTCAGATTTACCTGGCAGGATATTCACCTCATTATTTGGATTAATCAGAATATGTATTCTTTTTTTCTTAGATTTGAATTTTTTACCCTCTGTGATGATCAGCTCAAAACAATAGTTCAAATATCCGCGTATGTAGATTACCATAAGGATCTCCCTTAATATAATAAAAGCAAATCAATTGTCGTATAAAAATTCGTGCCAATTATCATGGAATAATTGATAGAAATGTGAGATTATTGATTGGAGTACTCAAAAACTGATATCATCTGTTAAACCTTTAAATATAATAATTCTCTATTGTAATATGGAACTTCTGAACTTTTATTAAGTAATTTGTAAATTGTTACTTGTACAGGGGTAACAAAAATAATTATGTTTAAATATAATCACACTGATTAATTATTATACATGAGTAGCACATATGATTTCAACAAAAAGAAATATCTGATTGTTATTCCCGTGATTTCATTTATACTGATATTTTCAGGCATATCTGGAATAATTATAAACTCATTATCAACGGGGTATCTCAATCAGAATTTATCAAATACAACAACACTGATCAATAATTCTGAATTTGATTCAATGCAACTATATTTTGATGATGATGGTACTCCAAATATAAAAATTCAGATCACCATTGTTCCACTTGACAACAAGAAAATACCTGTAACCAACTTCAAATTGAATTTCTACCTGATGAATGATAAACCAAGTCTATCTTTTGGTAAAAATTTCACAGAATACAGTTTATCCAATGAATTCACTGATAATCTTATTGATCAATCAAATTCAGTCAGTTATGAATCTAATTTCTACAAGAACGATGCCTCTTCTCCTTTATTTCTAGTGGTTGAGAATGATGGCTCACAGGAATTATATCTAAAGATGGATATAAATATAGTTGGAGCTGATGTAAATTCAGAAGTAACAAGAGTGCTTGCAATAGTAGGAAGCTCTCTGTTCACTCTTTTCATGATATTGGTCACCATAGCGGCTACTATGGAATTTTTTGAACCCGGTAATTACAGGGCCAGATTTCTAACAGAGGAGTTGGATGCCAAAGTAGCCCGTATAATTAAAAATTCAGAGCCATGGGAGACTATCATGCTGGCATTATCTGTGATTTTTCTGCCAATAGGTACTTCTATGACATTGGCAGGTGTGGATACACCCGCACTATTCTTCTCATTTCTAGGTATTGTAATAGTGTATTACAGTGTGTCAAAAAGAATAGAGTTACATGAATCGATAAAATCAATTTTGATCGTGCAAAAAGAGATCACTCTTGGTAACCTTAGCTTCCAGGTGAAAAAGAAGGAGGAAGATGTTAAATCAGCAATCTATTATCTGATATCTCATCAGAGATTTCCAATTCAATTCAATGCAAAGACCAATATGGTTGTTCTGTCTGAGGTGAAAGATGAGGATACTAGTTCTGTTAAAACACCTGTGGATAGTATTCAAACCGATCTGTATGAGATACCTGAAATAACATGTGCTTATTGTGGTGGTAAGGCAATTGTTGCCAATGCTAAATTCTGTGCAGATTGTGGTGCCTCCATGGTGGCAAATAAATAGGAGATGAATTGTAATGAGTAAATCTGCATATCCTGGATTGGTAGAGGCTTTATCTAGTTTCAAAGATTATGGTTTCACACAATTACAGGCAGCTGCATACATCGCAATTTTGAAACTAGGTGAGGATACTGGTTCTGCAATTGCAAAAGAATCAGGTATCAACAGGAGTAAAATTTATGATACACTCAATCAACTAGAGGAGATGGGTGCGGTGAGAGTTATCTCCAGGGAGAATAGACCACGATATGTGGCAATTAATCCGGATAAAGTATTTGGAGACATACTTAATAATTTCACCATTCATCTTGATAACAGTAAAACTAAACTGATGAGTGTAATCACAGATCAGGTGAATGTGGATCCTGTAACAATGACTATAACCACATTGAAGTTGAAAAATCTTAATGTGAATGAATATGATTATTTAATCAGCTCCAGCGTAAAATCAAGAGGAAAATTCCTAGAGCAATTAAAAAAAGATATCCTCCCAGGATATAATGTGAAAATACTAGATCTCAATGATTTTGTCAATCTAGGTCTGGTAATGTTGCTAAATGATGATGAAGTTTTGATATTTCCAACCCCAACTGGTAGTACAGTAACAGCAATTAAGTTGGAAGATGTGAATATATCAAAATTCATGCTTGGAATAATTGAATCATGGTGGCTTAATGATATACCCGAATATATATCAGATGAGATCAATGCTGGAAATATGATCGGTCTGCATGTTGGAAAAACTCTTAGCATGAGGTATCAACTGAAAGATGGGCGTGATTATGCATTTGACCGGCCGGTATCTTATCTTATCACAGATACTCACATCAGTTTCTTCTATGAAGGGCAGGAGAATCCAAAAATCAATCTGAGATTTCTCAAAGATGTAGTCAATTTAGAAGATGGTGGAATGAATCTTGTATTCAGAAATTTTGAGAATAAACTGATTGGAGAACTATTGATGTATCCTGTGGAGAAGAGTATCTTTCTCAAAAATATACTATTAATGGTTGCTAGACTTGCAAATAAATGATTAATAATTACTTTATTAAATGCAATCAGTGAATCCGTATATTATCAATTCTTTTTTAAAAGAATGAATGATAATAGAGTATAGAATAAAAAGGCGTACTTAATATGGTTGAAATAGAGATTTTATCCAAGAAAGAAAACACTCTGTTGGACAGAGATGAGATTAAATTCAAAGTAGTACATGAGCAGGCTGCAACACCAACAAGAGATACAGTAGCTGCAAAACTCGCTGCCATGCAGAATGTAGATCGAGATCAAACAATCCTAGTTGAGATCAGAAGTCAGTTTGGTATTAATGAATCTATTGGTTTTGCAAATATTTACAAAGATAAAGCAGTTGCAATGAAAGTTGAACAAACATATCTATTGAAAAGAAATGGCCTAATCAAGGAGGAAACAGAATGAGTAAATATTACAATGTAAAAGGTGATAAAGTAGAGAAGAAATTCAAAGAATGTCCAAAATGCGGAAATGGATATTTTATGGGCGAGCATTCCGATAGATACCATTGCGGAAAGTGCAACTACACCATCAAGAAAAAATAAAAAACATTCACGGATTATAAAATATTTAAAATCATAGGGAATATGACAAAATGCGAAAATTACACAAAATTATATTTTCTCTATCTGGAATATTGTATATCATCACAGGGTTATTTTTACTGATTGTATTCTCTGATTATATTATTCGTAATGCTGTGTCATTGCTGACAAATGGTCATATAGATCCTCTGTCAAATGATCTTGATGATAAAGATAATTATATTTTTGATTTTATTGTTTTCATATTTTTACTATCCAGTCTTACAATAACTATATTCCATATATTCAGATTTATTTTCCCAAATATTGGAAAACGAAAAATAGATATAATGCCAATTCTCAGTACTCCTTTTGATATTGTGAAATATATCAGTACTGAAGATGAGATATTAGTGTTAGATATACTGAAAGAATTACATCCTCGTGCATATAAATTTGAGATTGCCAGAAAGACAGAGTTATCTAAAATGAAGGTGCACCGAATTGTCACCCGATTAGAACAGCGGGATATTGTTGAGATAACTAAAATAGGTAGAAATAGCCAGGTAAGGTTGAAAAATTGGCTGACATGAAATTTTTTATTTTGTAAATATTCTCATTATTGTCTCAAGAGGGCCTCTTGAATATTTTCTCCGCCAGAAATGACTTGTAGTCACTGTGAGAATGAAAAAAGATACTGAGTAATAAAACACAAATATCTGTGAGTAATTTTCAGATAAACCCGATATTATCTCGAAAATACTCACCCCAATTATAATATGTGAGAAATAATTTGATAGAGATAATTGTCCAGTCTCAATTAACCATCTGAATGGTCCTGAGTTAAATCTCTCAGTAATAATAATGGATACTGATATAACAAAAATAGCTACTGAACTACCCATCAGTATGAATAATGGAAAGGGAGGTAATGGTTGAGTATCAAAGATATATGGTTCTCCAATAGTTTCTAGATAGTCACTTGTAATCTGAATTATAAATATAAGAATTGATGACACTATCAATAACCTCTTACTAATCAATCTGAGATCCAATCTACCAAGCCACATACCAAGAAAAATAAAGGAGATCCATGGAAATACAGGATGAAATCCATTGTAGAACAGATGTCTTAACATCCCGATCGGTGTCCAGAAATCAGTATAGACTAGAGTATTGAAATTCCAACCGGTCTCATAATCGACAATAAGTATCAATAGTAAGAAAATAATATTTGATAGAATTATAAATACCAACAGTTTTTTATTGCTAACTCTACTGGTGAATGCAGCAATTAGAAGGTATACTCCATAGAAATGCAGTATATCTGCAGACCATACAGGTGTGTATAATAATCCAAATACAAATAAGAATATAGCTCTTTTTATAAGTGTTCTCTGTTTCTCAATTGTAAAATCCCTCATCATCAAAGTGATCCCAATTCCTGCAAGAGTTACAAAGGTAGCAGCCGCTTTTCCCTCAAGTGTGGTGAGGAATACTCGTACCACAGTGTTATCAGATTTTCCTCCAAAAATAATATTGTAATTCACAAATATCATACCAAAGATTGCTAATGCTCTGGCAAAATCAAGTCCGTAAATTCTGTTAGTTTTGATTTTCTCAACATTGTTCATAAATATAGTATACACACGGGTAATAATATAGTTTTTTTGAAACTTAGGTAACCTCTATTATATTTTCAGTGATAAATGAGTAACGAAAACTGTTATTGTGGATTTCAAACTGTCAAAATCTGAAATTAGGCAAAATTAACTATTGTTGTCTTTATTCTATTTAATGTGCATTTGTCCCATAAACTCAATTGCAAATGATTTTGCATCCTGATCCAGTTCTCTGATAACAACTCCCTCATTTGGCTGACCATATATGATAATTGACCCTAGAGGTGCTTCCACAAGAAATGGTAATACCAACAGATCTTCCTCACCTTCAACCAACAGATGAATAAATTCATTATTCTTTTTTACTATCTCACGTATTCTATTCCATGCATCTGTTGAAATCTCTGCTGCTGGGCAGATTACATTTATCACTCTGTATTTATGATGATTAATTTTTTTATCCAGCTCTACTCTTTTGGTGTAGCCATCTGTCACAATTATACCTGGGAAATAGTTATTCTCAAGCAATATCTCAGAAACCACATCTCCAACGGAAATTGTCAGAGCATTGGACTTTGAATTGAGATATTCCAATAATCTAGGTGTGGTCTCCTCAATTGTACCTGCAATTAATGTACCCATGGGTTTTTTTAGCTTATATCTAAGATCCTTCTGGAGTATTAAATGTCTAATCTGTATGATAATCACCAAATATGTTTCAATATGAAGTTAAGTATTTTAACGTACTTTTACAGCATATTTACCATTGGCAGTAATTCCCATCTTCTGGGCTATTGTAGATTTTTCATAATCAATAACAACAACAATACCTGAGAAATCCTCCGATAGATCATGTGATTGACAACCCGCACACTGGTTAACCTTCTTATCAGTCTCTATTTTACGACAGTGTCTACAAGCTCTCATGCACTTTCACCCATTACCTCTTCTTTCCACTCCTCGATCCACTCGAGCTTACCCATTCCTGCCTGACGCATTGATACACCAACTCTCATAGCATTTCTCTGCACACCAACAACCACTATCTTTCCTCTAACCACATCATCAATGAAAATTGCCTTGTCTGATTTCTTACCAACCAATTTCTCCTGTCCCTGGTGATATGTGAAGAAATCATCAGCCATCTGTGATACATGACACAATGCCTCGATAGTACTTACTCTGATGAATGCACCAAAGTCTATTAATTCCTTAACCTGGCCTTCTATCACCTCACCCCTCTCAGGAAGATATGAGAGCACAGTAAAATCACAGTTATAGAAACCACCTGCATCTCCAGATATTAAACGACCGGTTGATACACCTTCTGCATCTAACACGGCTACTATAAAACCTAATTCCTCAAAGATGCGTTCTTCAAGACTATCTCTGGCCAACTCTAGTAGTATGCTTGTTAAATCCTCATCAAAGCGGTTAGGAGCAACTCTTAAAGTTGAAGTTATTTTAGAAATATAATACATTGAACATTATCTAATCTATCTTTGATTAATTTAAATAATATGATATAAATCATTACAAATTACTTTCTTGATATTAAATGTGTTAAGAAAAATTTATCTGAAAGTGTTATTTGAATCTAGTCCAAGTCAAAATACTCAGCATGTATTTCTGTTTAATTACAAAAATCAATAAACTAATAGCTGATTTTTGTATTAAATCTATCTCTATATTTAAATTATATTGTGATAAAAGAGAGAATATGGCAGATAAGACTATACTCAATATCGGAAACTCTGATGGTAAGACAAGTAAATTTATACTTGAAGCAGACAAAAGAACACCCCTATACGGCTTAAAAGTAGGTAGTGAAATAGAAGGTGATTTATTGGCTGATGAACTATCAGGCTATGTATTCAAGATTACAGGTGGTTCTGATGAAGATGGAGTACCTATGAGGGCTGATTTAGATACTAGTGAGCGAAAAAGAATATTATTCAAAGGACGTACCGCAGGATACAAGCCAAAGAAAGGTGAAAAAGGAATTAGAAGAAGAAAACTAGTTCGCGGTGCTGAGGTTCAAGATGATATTGCCCAGCTTAACCTAAAAGTAATCAAGGCCGGAAAAGCTCCAATAGAATAATATCTTAGATTCAAGTCTAACCCCAGGAAAGTG
Organism: archaeon; assembly: GCA_024280435.1. Classification (GTDB taxonomy): domain Archaea; phylum Asgardarchaeota; class Heimdallarchaeia; order Heimdallarchaeales; family Kariarchaeaceae; genus JAJRQD01. The sequence continues at coordinate 33,921 of JAJRQD010000224.1, forward strand.
ATTTAACATAGCAGCTAAAAAGAAAACAACAGATTCAACAAAAAAGGCAAAGTCTACTAGTACCGCTAAAAAGACTACTGCCAAAAAGGCTAGTACAGCTAAAAAGACCACCACTAAAAAAGCTAGTGTAGCAAAACCCAAAAAAACAACTTCTAAAAAGGCTGCTACAAAAAAGGATACAGAGGAGAAACCCAAGAAAAGAGTATCAAGAGCCAAGAAAGTGGATACAGAGGAGAAACCCAAGAAAAGAGTATCAAGAGCTAAGAAAGTGGATACAGAGGAGAAACCCAAGAAAAGAGTATCAAGAGCCAAGAAAGTGGATGCTGAGGAGAAGCCAAAGAAAAGAGTATCAAGAGCTAAGAAAAAGGAAGAGGAAGTCAAGCCAGAAAGGTCTAAGAAGAAACCCAAGCCAACAATGGCACCTTCAATTAATATCGGTACTGCAGGTCATGTAGATGAGGGTAAGTCCACTCTGATCAAATTATTGACAAATAAATTCCCAGATGAACATTCTGAGGAGCTTAAAAGAGGTATCACCATAAGATTAGGATATGCAGATTGTGATATACTGAAATGTCCTGTGTGCCCAGATCCAGAATGCTGGACAATATATGATGAATGTCAGAACTGTGGAAAGACAACAGTACCTGAAAGAAGGGTCAGCTTTGTAGATGCACCTGGTCATGAGATACTGATGAATGTGATGTTATCTGGAGCTGCAATCATGGATGGTGTGATGTTGTTGATTTCTGCCACAAATGCTGTACCTCAACCACAAACAAGAGAGCATCTTGCTGCATTGACTGCACTGGGTGTTGAGAAGATTGTAATTGTACAGAACAAGATTGATCTTGTCACACAGGAAGCAGCCATGCAGAACTACAATGAGATCAAGGAATTTATCAAAGGAACTATCGCAGAGAATGCACCCATCGTTCCAATTTCATCATTACATGGAGCAAATCTTGATATTCTATTATCTGCATTACAACATTTCTTACCTGATCCAAAAAGAGAGCTTGATGCACCACCAACAATGATGGTGGCAAGATCATTTGATATCAACAGACCTGGAACCAAGCCCAGTAAATTGAAGGGTGGTGTCTTCGGTGGCTCAGTATTGACTGGTACTTTGAAAGTGGGTGATGATATAGTAATTCTACCAGGGCTCAAGAAGAAAGAAGGAAAGAAGATCAAGTATATACCGGTGCAGACAAAAGTTCAATCAATCAATATGGGTGAATTTGGTTCTGTAAAAGAGGCAACTCCTGGTGGATTACTAGGCGTACAGACCACAATAGATCCATCAATGGCAAGATCTGATAGTCTTAGTGGAAGTATTCTAACATCTCCAGATGCACTGAAACCAGTGGTATCAGAGGTAACAATTGAATTGACCCTTTTTGATAATGTGGTTGGTATGGTAAATACTTCTGGTCAAACAGGAAAAGAGGTGAAACCAATTGCCAAGAATGAAGCATTATTGCTAACAGTTGGTACTGCCACTGCCGTTGGTACGGTTATTGAGGTGAAGAAAAACTGGGCCAGATTAACAATCAATCCTCAGATAGCAATTATCCCCGAGACAAAGATCGCAATCTCACGTAGATTTGACAAACGTTGGAGATTAATTGGATATGCAATCATCACAGAATATACGGAAATACCAATTACAATAGTTAAATAAAAACCTTAAATATTTGACAAGTATAGTTTAAATATTTGTAATATAAATATAAATATAAATTAATCAATTAATATTACTGATATAATGAAAGTATTTCTTGATACAAATGTTCTTCTACACGTGGAGAAGTTGAAAGTAAACATACAAGATAGTATTGATAACCTGATTGGTAATGCAGAAATACTTATTCATCCAATGGTTGAGGCAGAGATCATTTCTGCGCTGCTAGATAAGGGTAAAAAAGGACAACAAGCTAATCTTGCAATGCAGCTCTTATCCCATTTCTCACAGTATCTTGATGATAAGGAGTATCCTGGGACTGATACTGCATTATTAATCACTGCAAAAAGAGAGAATGGAATTGTATTCACTCTGGACCTTGCTCTGAAAAAAAGATGTAGCAATGCAGGTATTCCAGTGATCTCATCATATAAATTCAAAAGATTAAAGCTATATGGCCAGGATTTCTAAACACAATTTATTTATTTAAAATGTAAATATTTATTTGAGTGTCAGCTTTGTTAATAATATGTCATCCAAATTAATTGGAAAATACAAGGTTGGGATTATAATCACAATAATTCTGATCTCATCAGGCTTGTTCGCAATACCTGCAATACAGAATAATATTAATGCTGATGATTATATTTCTAATTTTACACAATCAAATGTGGCATATGGTGATGGGATAAATGTGAAAGTACTCTTTCCAGAGAATACACATTACAAGGGAAATGATATTCCATTCTCATTGGAAATCAGTGTAATAGGCTCTGCAATTAAATTATCTTACATACTTATAAACGTAAGTAACACTGTGAGAAGTGCGACACAGAGAGTAGTGCTGAATCAGACAGTTGGAGTGGGTAATCACACCATAGCTTCTCAGTTCACAGCTACATTTGATATGAATGGATTTTTAGCACTGAATTATGGTGCTTACACATTGGATGCATATGAACTGGTTTATTCACAGAGACATATAGAAGAAAAAATATCTGAAAGCTTAGAATTTGATTTTGATATCATTGAATGGCCTGTGGTGAATGAATTCAATGCAGCTAATTGGAAATTCTCTGATAACATTGATATCAGCTTCAATAAAGGTGTTCCCTATGAATTGACAATTACACCCAAAGTAAGTTCTGGTACTGCAGTACTTAATGTGAGCCTGCAAACCACCTCTTATGTAGTGCTGAATTATACTGTCAGCACTCTTAGCTCATCAACAATTCAATTGGGATTTGAAGGTGATATATCCTATGATGAGAATGGAGATCAGATTTTTGTCGGAAATCTTAAGGATGTACAGAATTTCACCATTATATATGATTTTTCCCTATCTGAGAGTGTGACTGTACAACTATTGATGCTCACGCAACGTATTCCTATATTTGTCGTCAATGCAAATAATAACTGGCATGGCTATGCCACAGATGGTTTATATTTTGAGAGACCTGACTATTATCTGAAGCAGGTAAGTTTCAGATTCCAAGCAACATTCAATATCACGATGATCGAGATTATAGAGGTGGAATTTGATATGAACGCAACCAGTAGTCTGTATGCACTGATCTCCACTGCAAATGATGCTATTGGTAAGTCACTGAAACTGGTAAATAATACATGGAATATAGGTGCAGGCCCTCAGCCTGGAAATGCTGGGTTGGATATTGAATTAGTCTATACCAACAGAACTATGGACCATCTGGGTATTGTCATTGGCTCTGAAGGGGAGGCATATAATATTGCAGTCAATGCAAGAGGATCTAATTTTGAGGGAAATTACAGAATAACATCTAATTTTGGCGATAATCTGATACAACATGAGCTATCTCACGTGTTTGGTGCACCAGATCGCTGGACTGATACGGATAGTGCATCTATAATGAGTAAATCCAAGCCTGATGATGCATTTTTTGATATTGCCACATTTAAGTTCTGGTTACTGAGAAGCAATTGGCTGGATGAAGATATAACAACGATGATGAACAAAGCCAAACTATTTATGATAACATAATTCTGAATTCATTTTATAGTTATCCTGAATAATTATCATACATTGTAAGTTAAAACAATTTTTTTATGCTTAGATTATGTACTCTTCTGGTATCAAGCCTCTATCATAGAGTACCTGTGCACCATTTTTTCTGTATCTGAATTCCAAGCGTCCTTTTCCTTCCTCATCCAGACCATATTGGGGAATAATTATGACCACATCTCCTGGCCTTACCCACATACGCTTCCTGTATTTTCCTGGTATTGATATCTGACGAGTGAAGTCATCCATACATCTCACGAGTAAAAGTCCACCTCCAAGTGATTGTATCACCTGGCCAAGTACCTCGCCATCCTGTGCCTTGGGTAATCTAACTCTTACTACTTCATCTGCAACTGTTGTTCTGTTGCTTTTTTTTCCTTTCTTTCCTGGTTTTTTCTTCTTTGCTATGCTATTGCACCTCAAACTTTACTAGTATACTAGCTATATGTATTATCTATAACTACTCCTTAAATAAGGCTTATGAAACTATGTAGATAATTTAATTATTTATTTTCCATTTTTATTCGAATTGTTCGTTCATCTTTAGTAATTTTAAGATCCTAGTACCATATAATGTGAGATATGGGAGGTAAATATATGGTATTATTTTCTGGAATGTGGCATTTGGAATATTATTGAGAAATTCAGGTACTTTTTGCACATAATTTCCACCCGTAATTATTATTGTGATAAGAATAAATAACATGTCGATTTTTAATGAGTATCTGATTTTGTATTCATCATTTTTTGGAAGTAAAACTAGGCTGATACCGAATAGAAAAATAGTGATCATTATACTCAAGTATAATCTCAATGCCAATTTACTATGTATTTCCAAGTATAATCCCATATCATACACACCTACCATGAACAGAAATACTGAACTGATCACACCTGAGATTGAGGCTAAAATAGGAATAACTATCTTCTTTTTTAATGATCTGAAATTACTTGGATAGTAAATAAAAAACGGGATCATAAATGTGGCTGTAATATACATAGAAATATTGAATATCTCTGGATATCTCGCTTTGCTCCATTTCTCTCCATTCTCACCAATTGTATTTGCTCTAGCACCAAGTTCTGATAAAAACTGATTGAAAAACTGATAATCTCCATAAAATGATATTGCAAGAATATTTCCAATAATGAATATACTTGTTGCAATATGTAACGACCACACTGCAAATATCCTATACTTTGTCTGAAAATATAATGTCATATTATTGCAGTTTTCATATAATATAAGAATTTTTTTGTTATTATAATCAGTTTCGCTAATTTTTTAATAGTTTCAAGTTTCTTATACCATATAATGTAAGATATGGTAAAAATGTATATGGCATTATTTTCTGAAATGTGGCTCTTGGAATGATACTTATAAAATCAGGTACCTCTTGCATATAGTTTATACCTGTGATTACAAATGTCAATACTATAAATATCATATCCAGTCTCAAAGAATAATGTTTCCTGTATTTATCATCCTCTGGAAGTAATATCAGGCTTATTCCAAATAGTGTGATAGTGAATATTATCCCAAGATACAGGTTAAGAGCCACCTCTATATGCTTATCAAGGTATAATCCCATATCATACACACCTACAAGGATTAAATATATCGAACTGATGATACCTGAGACTGCGGTCAGTATGGGTACTATAATTTTACTCTCAAGTGATCTGAATTGACTTGGTAGGAATACAAAAAATGGTACCATAAACACAGCTGTGATATATAATGAGATATTGAATATTTCAGGATACTCCGCTTTTGGCCACATATTACCATCCTCATCCATCACATCAGCTCTAGAACCAAGTTCTGAGAAAAATTGATTGAAAAACTCATATCCATCATAGAAAATAATTGCAATTATATTTCCAATAATAAACAATGCAGTTGCAATGAACAGGGACCAGATTGCATAACGTTGGTACTTTGTATTGTTATAGAATGACATATATTGTGTAACTATTTGCCCTATAAGTATCTCACTAATTATTATTAGAAAACGAAAAACATTTTTGATTTTATTTCCCATTGTGAGCAATTTTATATATTACTGTACCACATGTAATATGTGAGCAACGAATCATTAAAAATAGTTAAAAACACAGAGTATAATTCTCTAGATCAGTTAATTCAGATTATAGAGATCAGTTTCGTATTTCTAATCACTTTCTCTCTGATAGCACTGATAGACAGTGCATTTAATCAGGCAAATCTATATGCCGGGATCGCATCGGATTATCTAGGAGAGCGTGATATTGGTAGTCTACGAGGTGGAAATTATGAAGAGATAGTCAGGATCACACTGATCTTTAATCTATTTCTATTTGCATTCTCTCTATTCTTCGGAATCTGGATACGCAGAACTAGAGATGGATGGACATGGCCTGATTTTGGATATTCATTCAGAACTGATAAGTATTCATTCGGCCAATTAATGAGCAGAGGTGTATTACTAGGACTTATTGCAGTACTACTGTATTTTATCATTCTTATGCCAATCTCATTCTATCTCAATGGAGATAAGGGATTTCTGCTTTTTGCATATTCCTATGCAGATGGCAATATCTATTCTGCACAGGCATTGAATTCTGAGTATTACTTTGGTATTGTGGAGATGGGATTCATCTGGCCTGCCTCTGCTGGTTTCTTCTTCTTTGCATATGTATACACCTCTATCAACAATAAATTCCCAACTGGAGTTGCCAATATTCTGGCCACTTTTTTCTATCTATTCTATCTTGTATTTTTCTTTGTCATACAGGGAGGTGCCAAGATAGAGGGCCTAATAAAATTGGTGACAAACCCTCGTGAGTATATAGTGGCGTGGGTGACGATTTTCTCATTACTGGTGATATTGTATATTAATTTTGCCAGCTTTGCAGAGACTAAGAGCATAGTAGTGCCATTCGTGATGAATTTTGTATTCAATGTGGGAATAACACTTGTACGTGCAGTTAATTCACTGATTTTCTTTGATACTGGAAATACTGTAAAAATGCTTATTCTGCCTCTTATTGTGCTATTCATAGTAATTATATGGTATATCAAGAGGAGAGAGGATTTCTCCACAATTAAAATCGGAATTAATCATCTAAGATCAATGAATTATTCAGTATTCAAATTAATTGGCTTCTTTGTACTGTTCATGCTCCTATCCTTCCTGGTACCTGGTATAATAAATGAATTACTGTTCAAAAAAGTGTCTCTTGATTACTGGGTGATAACTGCATTATTTGCAATTGATTTTCTTGTTATCATCTCTATTTCAGTTGTTGTTCTGACATATGAGCCCACAGATGTGCATGATGTGTTGCTTATCTCAAATGATGGTCTACCAATAGGGTCTCACATAGAGTTATTTGAGACTGATGATGTATTGATTTCAGGTTTCTTCACTGCACTTGCATCAGTTGATCAGGAACTCTCATCGGATTCAGGCTTGAAATCGATCAAAAGAGGGAATATGGAGATATTAATTGAAGATGGTGTGAACACAAGATTGATAGTGCTTGCAGATCGAGATCAGAAAGATATTAGAAATCAGATACAGTATCTATTTCGTAAGTTTGAGGTAGAGACATCGGTTGGTGAGATAGAGGCAGTCAATCATGGTAAGGTATCTCCATCTGCGAATAAACTGGTGGAGGATATTGGTAAATTATCAAATACCTTCAGTATTCCAGATCAGACAAAATGGATTGCCACACTCTCTATTGTACTGGGTCCATTGATGTTGATATTAATTGGTTTGATTTGAAATATTTGAAATACCATTAATTATTATAAAGATCATGTTTGATAAAATTGCTATTATTGGAGTACCACAGGATTTAGGTGCTTCTAGAAGAGGAGTCGATATGGGTGCTTCCGCCATCAGGATCGCTGGTATTCATTCCGCGATTAACAAACTTGGCTATAATACATATGACTTTGGAAATATATCCTGCCATGATATAGATCAGAGTGGTATAATTAATTTTGACAATAATCTCAATTATCTTGATCAAATTATCGATTCATGCAATATGCTTAAGACAAGAGTTGAAGAAGCAATTGATCAGAACTACCTGCCTATTGTACTCGGTGGTGATCACTCGATTGCAATTGGTACACTTGCTGGTATGAAGAGATTGCATGGTGGTAGGACTGGAATTCTATGGATTGATGCACATGGTGATTTTAATACTGATGAAACCTCTAAATCGGGCAATATTCATGGTATGCCATTTGCAGTGATCAACAACATAGGTTCAAGAAGATTACTTGATATTGGTCCATCTCCCAGTGTGATAGAGGAAAATTCAGTACTGATTGCTGCCAGAGATCTTGATAGAGAAGAGGTTGAATTATTGAGAAATTCAAAGGTTACAGTATTCACGATGTCTGATATTGATAAACTTGGAATGCATGAAGTGGCACATCGTGCTATAAAAATTGCCACCAATGATGTGGATTATCTACATGTATCATTTGACATAGATTCTCTTGATCCAGACTTTGCACCTGGAACTGGAACCAGAGTACCCGGTGGATTGACATACAGGGAAGCACATCTGCTGATGGAACTGGTACATGATTCTGGTAAACTGTCCTCAATTGAGATGGTAGAGATCAATCCAACACTTGATATTCGCAATA